>NZ_JAEKEG010000135.1 GCF_016651255.1 Pseudomonas sp. TH10 | reverse complement strand
GATGCCGGTGCCCAGTTGACCCTGGTGTCACCGAAGGGCGGTCAGCCGCCGCTGGACCCCAAAAGCGACGAGCCGGATGCGCAGACCGCCGCCACCGAGCGCTTTCGCAAGGATCCTGCGGCGCAATCCGCCCTGGCTTCAACCGCGTTGCTGAGCAGCGCCAGGGCCGAGGACTACGATGCGGTTTTACCCCGGCGGCCACGGCCCGCTGTGGGACCTTGCCGAAGACAAGGTGTCGATCGCACTGATCGAAGCGTTCTACCAGGCTGGAAAACCGGTCGCGGCCGTCTGCCATGCGCCGGGTGTGTTGCGTCACGTCAGGGGCGCGGACGGCCAGCCGCTGGTCAAGGGCAAGCGGGTGACGGGCTTTACCAACTCCGAGGAGGAGGCGGTGCAACTGACCGATGTCGTACCGTTCCTGGTTGAGGACGTGCTCAAGGCCAACGGTGGCCTCTACTCCAAGGGCGACGACTGGGCCAGTTACGTGGTGACTGACGGGTTGCTGCTGACGGGGCAGAACCCGGCGTCTTCCGAGGCGGTGGCCGAGGCACTATTGGCGAAGCTGCGCTAACCCTTCGCCAAAGAGCTACGGTGCACGGCCTGAAGTCAGGCGAAACACTGCTCGATTGAACGGCGCTGCGTTTCGGCGTACAGCGCCAGTTCATCAATGGTCGAGCGTCCCAGGGCCTGCTCGAAGGCGTGGCGGTTCGAATGCTCACCGTAGTGGCTTTGCGCAGCGTCCCCAAGGTTGGACTGAAAAATCCCCGCCGCACTGACCGGCAGGAAATCCTCGTAAACCAGCGGTTCCACCCGCAGATAGCCATTGCGTAGAAGGTCCTCCAGCGCCATGGTTTGCAGCGCTCCCGCAGCCCGGCCCTTGTCCGTGACGAAGTAGCGAAAATACGCCAGCTCTTGCTGGCGCATGCCCTCGAGCGTGTCAGGAAACTCGCTGAAATGCCGCTCCATCAGCGTGTTGTAGCGTGCGGCGTTGCTTTCGTTGGGAAATTCGCCGAGTTCATCCCGGGCCGCGTTGAGCAGGCGGTCGTACAGCGCACGGCCCTTGGGTGTCAGCGCCGCGCCGCGTTGTTCGATTTCGCCGAAACGCGCGCTGTGGCTGCCACGGGTTTCATCTTGATCGGTGAAGGCGATCGGTTCGTCCAGCGCTTTGAAGCTGGTCTGGCGCAGCAGGATCGGCTGCTGCCGGCGCGGTGGGCCTTCGATGACCGCTTTCGGGGTGATGCCGTGGGCGGGCATCTGTTCCTGGACGATGTCGATGTCCAGCGTGCGCGGCGTCAGGTGATTGATGTGCGGGCCTTTGAACGCGACGACGTCGGCGATCAAGCGGTGTTGGGCGCTCAGTGTCTGGTACTGCGCGGCGGTGACGGTGGCGCTGTGGTGCCAGCGAAAAGTCTCCAGTGCCTGCAGGACGAATTCCTGCGCCTCGGTTTCGTTAAGGCCGCCAGCCGTTTCCGCTTGGGCGATCAGGCGCAACGCCTTCGGGGTGAAGATTGAGCGGTTGGCCAACACGGATCCGGCAAATGCGCGTAACTCGGGATCCTCAATCAATTCCAGGCGTAACAACGAGGTAAACACCCGGAAAGGGCTGACCTGCAGCGCATCCTCATGCACCGCGCGAAACGCGGTGGAATGCACCGGCACACCTGCCGGCATCAGGTCGTAATAACCCACCGGCTGCATGCCCATCACCGCGAACAAGCGGGCGAGGGTGGCCAGTTCGGTTGCGGTGCCGACACGGATCGCACCGTGGCGCTCCATGTCCAGCCGTTCGATTTCTCCAGTGCTGTCGAGCTGTCGGGCGATGTCCGGCTCACGCGAAAGCACGTCGCGGTTGGTTTGCTCCACCAGTTCCATCAGCGCGCCGTACAGCGGCACTTCTTCGCGGTACATGTCGGACATCGCTTTGGAGAAGCGTTGGCGGATCAGGTCTGGGCTGATGAAGCTCGGATGGCTCATGGAAGGTTTTCCTGGCGCTGGCGTGAAGGATGGGCAAAAGATCGCAGCCTTCAGCGTCCCCGACAAACGAAGAATCTTCCGAACTTCATTCTGTCACGGACTGCAAACAGGGGTCAGACGGGCAAGTGCGAGCGTTGGGATGCCAAAAATTCTCCATACAGTCGCGCCGTGTTCGCCGGCTGCTCGACCATCGGCATGTGCCCGACGTGATCCCACACATCCACCTGCAAATTGGCGATGCCTTTGCTCCAGATCGGCACGCTGCTGACGTCGATCAAGCGATCCTTGCGACCCCATAGCAACAGCGCCGGGCATTTGATTTCGGCCAGTTTCGGCTCCATCGGCGGGCTGGCGCGGAAGTCGCGGAAAATCTCTTCCAGCTCATCGCGTCGCTGTTCGTAGCGCTGGGCGATGGCGTCCAGCACCAGGCTCGGCACCCACGGCGGCGACTCCATGGTCATCGCGTAAAACTGGCGAAACTCCTCGCGGGAATTGATCAGGAACGGGTTATGCCCACGGGACAGATGGCGCTCCATGTCGCTGACCTCCGGAGCGGTGACGCCGGCCGGATCGATCAGCGCCACCGAAGCGATGCGATCCGGGTACGTCGCCGCCAGCCACGCGGCGATGTAACCGCCCATGGAGTTGCCGATCACATGCACTTTCTCCACGCCGCAGACGTCGAGTAACTGGATCATGCGCTTGGCCTGCACCGCAATGTCGTAGCCGCCACCGACCTTGAAGCCGGTTTCACCGTGGCCGGCGAGGTCCGGAATGATCACCCGGTATTGACGAACAAAATGTCGGGCGCAGCGCAGCCACAGGTTCTTGTCGGCGCTGTACCCGTGCAACATCAAAATCGCGCTGGACGCTTCATACGGCCCACCTTGCCAGGTCGAGACGCTCATCTCGGCGATCGGCACTTCGATCTTGTGCAATTTGTACAGCTTGGCCTCGATGGCCATGTTCAGGTCATACAGCCAATGGCCGACCGCCGGATAACTCAACCAGCTCCAGGCTACGAAAACCGCAAGGGCGACAAACAGCAAAAGCATCGACGTCTTCCTTTTACGTGTTCAGGACAGAATGTGGTCGGCCGGTTTCAGCGTCCGGGTCAACCGGTAGTAGCTGAAACTGAAGCCGGGAAACATCGCGATCACATGACCGCTCTTGCTTTGATACCAACTTTTGCAGCCGCCGGACTTCCATACCGTGCGCTCCATTTCTCTGTGGATCATTTCAGTGTAGGTACGTTCCGCCTCGGGGCGCACCTCGATGCTGCGTAAACCCTGTTTTTTTAACGTGCCGATACAATCGAGAATGTAGTTCATCTGCGATTCGATGATGAACAGTGCCGAGGTGTGGCCAATTCCGGTGTTGGGCCCGGTGACGATAAACAGGTTGGGAAAGCCCGGCAGGCTGGTGCCGAGGTAGGCCCGGGGGTACTGGGCCCAGACATCTTGCAGGCGCGTCGCGTTCTTTCCGTAGACCGGGTAGGAAATTACCCCGTCGGTGGCGTCGTAACCGGTGGACCAGACGATCAGGTCCAGATCGAGGTGCCGGCCATCGCTGGTCACGATGCCGTTCTCGTCAATACGGGCAATCCCTTGTTCGCGGCTGTGCAGTGTCACATTGCTGCGCCCGAGCGCCGGGTACAAGGTGCTGGAAACAATCACCCGTTTGCAGCCGATGGCGTAATCCGGGGTCAGCTTGCGCCGCAGTTCGGGATCGGCCACCTGGCGCTTGAGAAAACCCAGCGCCTGTTGCTGGACCAGGCGGATCGCCGGCCGGGAGTACTTGAACGCAATCACCCGGGTTTCAAATTGCCAGTAGATCATCCATCGTAGCAGCTTGTAGGCCGGCTTGAGCCCCAGGAGCCAGCGCTGGAACCGGCCAAACCGGCGATCTGCCCGGGGCAGCACCCAGTGTGGCGTGCGCTGGAACACATGCAGCTGCTGAACGTGCGGCGCGATCGCCGGGATCACTTGGGCCGCACTGGCGCCGCTGCCGACAATGGCCACGCGTTTGTTGCGGTAGTCGTAGGCGTGGTCCCACTGGTTGGTGTGAAACGTCTTGCCCTTGAAACGTTCCTGGCCTTCGAAGCGGGGCACCACCGGCTGGCTCAGCGGCCCGGTGGCATTGATCAGGAACTGCGCCTGGAACATCCCCCGCGAGGTGTGCACCACCCAGCGCCGGTTGTCATCGTCCCATTCGATGCGCTCGACATTGGTTTGCAGTTCGACCTTGTCCCGCAAGCCGAAATGCTCGATCACGTACTCGGTGTAGCGTTGCAGTTCGGCCTGTTCGGCGAACATCTGCGTCCAGCGGTACGGCGCAAAGGACAAGGAATAGAGCGGCGAGGGCACGTCCACCGCAGCGCCGGGGTAGGTATTCTGGCACCAGGTCCCGCCAAAGAAATCCCGCCGTTCCAGCAGGCGGAAATCTTCGATACCGGCCTTGAGCAAATTGATCGCCGCGCACTGGCCGCCGAATCCGCTGCCGATGATCAGCACTTGAAAGGTTTGCATGGACTTCCTTTTTGATGGCGCGCCCCTTCATGTATAGCCAAACATTCGGCCCACGCCGGCCATCAATGTCGGGATATTCAGGCCGCCAGCCGGAGATGGCTATTTAACGTTGCCCTGATAGACTTCAGCACACACGCAACCCAGGTGTCAGCAGGTTCGGTTCAGTGGCACAGAGGCCCCATGGAAAAATCGGGAGTCAAAGGACTTTCACTGGCACGCAGGCTCTACACCTCGCGAACGTTAGGCCTGGCCCTGGGCCTGTTGTGCGTGGCCGCAGCCATGTACCCGCTCGATCCGCCGCATTGGGTCTGGGCGCTGATGCTATTCAATGGCCTGGTCTGGCCACACGTGGCTTATCAATGGGCCCGACGCAGGAAAATTCCTTACCACGCCGAACAGCGTAACCTCCTGGTGGATGCCTTTCTCGGCGGATTCTGGGTCGCCGCCATGCACTTCAATCCGCTGCCCAGCGCCGCGACCATTTCCATGATGGCCATGAACAACGTCGCAATTGGCGGGCTGCGTTTCCTGCTGGCCGGTACCGGGGCGCAGATCCTGGGCCTGGGCGTCGGCCTGCTGATCTTCGCCCCGGCCTTCGTGCCTGAAACCAGCCAACTGCAGTTGTACGCCTGCTTGCCCCTGCTATGCCTTTATCCCTTGGCGCTGGGCTGGATCTGTTTCCGCCAGGCCCACACACTTGGCCAGCACAAACGTGAGCTGCTGGCGTTGAGTCGCACCGACAGCCTCACCGGCCTGCTCAACCATGGCGCCTGGAAAGACCAGCTGGAACTGGAGTTTCAACGGTGCCGCCGGCAGGGCAAGGGCGGGGCGATCGCGTTGATCGACATCGACCACTTCAAGGCGATCAACGACACTTATGGGCATGTGGCCGGCGACATCGTCCTTCGCCAGCTGAGCAAAATGCTCCGGCAGAACCTGCGGGTAACTGACCTGGCCGGGCGTTACGGCGGTGACGAATTCTGCGTGATCCTCCCGGACCTGCCCCTGAGCAGCGCGGCGGCGGCCATGGATGTACTGCGCGACCGTTTTGCGAAATTGGGCCATGAACAGGACCCGGCGCTGAGGGTCAGCCTGAGCATTGGCCTGGCAGCATTGAACCCGGCTCACACGGACGCCACCTTGTGGCTCAATGATGCGGACCAGGCGCTGTATGAAGCCAAGACCACGGGGCGCAATCGGGTTATCTGCAGCAATGACAGCCAGTCTGAGTGGGAATTGCTGGATTCGGTATAGCGACTTCGGATGCGTGGTGCTGTAACCGCATCGCGAGCAAGCTTTGCTCCGTCAGGGATAGCGCCAAAAGATCGCAGCCTCGTTGCACTCGACAGCTCCTACACAGCTCCTACACGGCTCCTACGCAGCACCGGAGGCCGCAAACCCCGCCTCGGTCACTCCTTGACGCTCATGTATTCCTTCGCCCAAAGGATGTATTCCTCAGGCTGGGTATAGGTGTGTGTCAGTTCGGTCGCGCTCAGGTCGGATGCCTGGGTGAAGATCTGCCGCTGCTCGCGCAGGCTGTCGTACGTCGCTTTGATCGCCGCGAAGTACGCGCCATGCCCGTCGATGGTCACGCGCACACCCAGTTCTGCCAGGCGCTTGTCATCACGCAACAGCGGGTTGCCATAAGTCACCAGCATCAACGGCACAGTCAGGTGCTCGGCCAACTGCTCAAGGTGATCAAAATCACGCACACCCACCATGCAAATCCCGTCCGCCCCGGCACGTTGATATTGCTGAGTGCGGCTGATGATTTCCTGGACAGGCAGAATGCCGGCGTTGGTCCTGGCAATAATCGCCATCTCCGAATCAACCCGGGCTTCTAGCGCCGCGCGGATCTTGCCGACGCCCTCGGCGACCGTGATCAGGTCAGTGGATTTGCGGCCGAATTGCGCCGGCAGCAGCGTATCTTCAATGGTCAGGGCGGAGATTCCCGCGCGCTCCAGTTCAACGATGGTGCGCATCACATTCAGCGCGTTGCCATAGCCATGGTCGGCGTCGGCAATCACCGGCAGTTGGGCGACGCGGCCAATGCGCGTGGCCTGTTCCGCGAACTCGCTAAGGGTGATCAAGGCAAAGTCGGGGGCGCCCAGGACCTGCAGCGATGCGACCGAGCCGCCGAGAATGCCCACTTCGAAACCCAGGTCTGCGGCAATGCGCGCCGACATCGGGTCGAACACCGAAGCGGTGTGGTAGCAGGCATTGGAGGCGAACAGTTCGCGGAAGTTACGCCGTAAATCTTGATGAGAGAGCCTGGACATATGAGTTCCACCATTGAAATGGACGGGCTTGAGCAAAAGTGTCAACGCCGAAGAAACAAAAGGCTATCACGCGAGCGCAGGGAGAATGATGACGAATTTACCGAATGCCCTGGCAAAGCCCTTGCCAGGGCCGATCAGGCGGCGGCCACCTCTCGCAGCGGGTCGACCAGTGGCACGGCGCGTACCGAGTCGCCGGGTTGCAGTTGCAGGCGCTTGGCAGTGAGACGATCGACCACCAGGCTGCCGTCCACCTGCTGCCCATGGGCCGCAGTAATCCGGCAGTTTTCCAGGCGGCGATTGTGGATCAGCCAAAGCGGCGCCTGCTCGTCCAGGCTGCCGATGGCCAGCGTCAGCGCCTGGCTGTCGCGTACCGTGCGGATGTCGGACACCGGGGCCTCGATGACCGGCCCGGCGTCAAAGATGTCGATGTAACCCTGATGGGTAAATCCTTCGGCGGTGAGGATCCTCAGCGCCGGTTCGGTGTTCGGGTGGGCCTTGCCGATCACCGCCCGGGCCTGCTCGGTCAACAGGCAGGTGTAGAGGGGCTGGCGGGGCATCAGTTCGGCGATGAAGGACTTGCTGCCCATGCCGGACAACTGGTCGGCATGGTGGAAATCCTTTCTGAAAAAGTGCCGGCCCAGGCTGTCCCAGAAGGGGAGCAGCCATCGAGGTCGGCATGCCCCCGCAGTTCGGCAATCAGCCTGTCGCCGAACAGATGGGTGAACTCGGCCACAAACAGCAAGCGTCCCAGTGACAGCAACCTGCCGTTGCTGCCCGAACGTAGGTCGGGATGCAGGAACAGCGAGCAGAGTTCCGATTGCCCGGTCATCTCGTTATTCATGACCAGTGTCGGGATCTGACGCTCGATCCCCAGGTCTGGCGACGAGCTGTGTGTCATTGCGACCCGATAGTTGTACCAGGGCTCGCGCAGGCCTACGGCGCCCTTCAAGGCGCTCACGCCGACGATTTGCTGCTCGTCGTCCTCGAGCACGAACAGGTAATCGGCATCAGCGCGTTCGACCTGCTCGGCAAAGGTGCGCCGGGCCCAGCGCACCCGGTGCGCCAGCCGATCTTCGTTGGCCGCAAGGCTGGTAAACCCGGGACCGGCCTGGCGGTCCAGCGCCAGCAGGGCAGGCAAATCGGTGGCACTGACCGGGCGCACGATCATTGCGCCGCTCCCGAAGCCTGTCCTGGGCCGATTCGTCGAAGGCTGTTCACAGCTCGACCACGCGGATCAGGCTGCCGGCGTGCACATTCAACGCGGCGCACAGCTGCGGGGGCAAGGCCACAGGTTGCCCGGCACGCACGTCCAGGTCGGCAACAATCGCGCGGAAGTCCCTGAGCGAATCATTGCTGACCAGATATCGGCCGCGCGCATCGATGGCGGCAACCGGCCGGACGCTGGCAGTGAATCCCCGGGCCACCGACCGGATCGCGCAAAGAGGCGCATGCAGGGTCGGCCCACCGTCGAACAGATCGACATAATGATTGGTCTTGAAGCCCTCGCGTTCGAGAATATCGAAGGCTTCCTGGCCATCGGGATGGATGCGGCCGATGCACGCCTGCGCAGCCTCGGGCAGCATCGGCACATAGATCGGGTAATGCGGCATGAGCTCCGCCAGGAAGGTCCGGCTTTGCAGGCCACACAGGCGCTCGGCCTCGGTGTAGGGCAGGTCGAAAAAGTGTTTACCCACCGCGTCCCAGAACGGTGAATGGCCTTCATCATCGCTGAACCCGACTATCTCGGTAATCACCGAGTCGGCAAAACGATGGCGGTGAGCGCCGATGAACATCAGGCGAGCTCGTGACAGCAATTCGCTGAACCGGCTCCCGACCAGGGTCGCCTCGACATGAAAGCCGCGCAGCAAGGTGTGCCCGCTCAGGTCGTGACACAGTGACAAGGCGGGTACGGCATGTTCGACGTTGAGTTCCCGCGAGGCGGCGGTGTAATCCCGGTGACGCAGGCTGTAGAAGGGCGTTTCGAAACCCGCCGTGGCGAGAATTTCCGAACAGCCCATCAGGCGTTGGGTATCGATGTCTTCCAGCACGAAGAAGTAGTTCTGCGGTCCTTGCACGGCGGCGTCTTTTTCAAATGAATCGCAGGATCCGATAATCCGCTCGCGCAGGCGTCCGGTGTCGTCGGGCAAAGACGTGACGCCCGGCAGGCTGTCACGGGCAAGTCGTTGCAGCTGGGGCAGATCGCTCAATTCGACTGGACGCAAGACCAGCATGGATGCACTCCTGTATCAAAGGGTCGGGTGACAAGCACCCGGCCTGACTATCACTGTCGGTTTCCACGCATTGCAGGGGCGGCTCACCTGATCGGTATCAGGCGCCACTCTTCATGTTTTTCAGTTTTCACGACGCTGGCAGGGTCGCGGCGAGTCGTTAAACGCGCTCAGGCCGGCAGCGCTATGCCACAAAGGTCACGGGGTGAAGGAGATCATTATTCTAAAGATTCAGAGGGGGCATCCGGGCTCCTGCTGGATGTTTTTTCGTTTAATTCACAGTTGATGAATCCAGTATTTATGCAACGCGCCGTGGCTGTCTAGTGATTTTTTCAGGGCTTGTTGCTTCCCTCGGACACGGCGTGAGGCCTGTCAGTAAAGGCCTACAGACATGTTCGTAGTTCGTGTAGGCCACTTGCCAATCCGTGTGTCAGACACTGCCGTGTTGCACCCAAGAAAACGCCTGCAGACTAGCCGCGGCGTGTTACCGTTTCCTGACTTTTTGCAGCGAGCATTCCCAATTGCGGGCGACCCGTTTGACCTTGATCTGCCATGCGAGAACCGTCGCACAAAAGTTGGCGCGGTTTCCTACAAATGAGCCGTTGGAAATGGATTGGCAATCGGCACAGGGTTCCCGCAGTCGCCAATTCAAAACGTCGTCAAGACTCCTGTCTGCCCCGGAGTTGCGCGCCCGGCAAACCGCTGGTTTATTCGGCCGTGAAGTGGAGACTGTGGAGGCGCTGCGCGACTGCGACTTCGGTCGGTGGTGCGGCGCGCAGATTGATGACGTGCACGAGGTCGAACCCCAGGCGCTGCAGGCCTGGCTCCAGGATGCTGATTCGGCGCCCCATGGCGGCGAATCGGTCGCCGCGCTCACTCGCCGGGTGGCGGCCTGGCTGACCGCGCTTGAGGCGACACCCGGGCACATAGTGGCGGTCACCCATCCATTCGTGATTCGTGCGGCGTTGACCTGGGCCCTGAAAAGCTCGGCGTTTAACCAGATTGATGTTGAACCGCTGTCGATCGTCGAGCTGCGGTTCAATGGGCGCTGGCGTTTTCGTTTAACAGGCGATGGGCATGAGGAATCGCAGCCATGAAAAAACTCCTGGTGATTGGCATCGGCGCCGGCAACCCTGACTACATCACCCTGCAGGCGGTCAAGGCGCTGAATAGCGCCGATGTGTTTTTCCTCATGGACAAGGGTCAGAGCAAGGACAAACTCATCGACCTGCGGCGCGACATCTGCGAGCGCTACATTACCCACAAGGCCTATCGTTTCGTCGAGGCCCCAAGTCCCGAGCGGGAGCGGGGAGAGGTGGACTACAGGGCCAGCGTGGAAGACCTGAACCTGGCCAGGCAGTCGACCTTTGAGCGGCTGATCCATGAGCAGATGGCCGACGACGAGTGCGCGGGTTTCCTGGTGTGGGGCGATCCGGCGTTGTACGACAGCACCATCAGGATCCTCCAGGCGATCCTCGATTCTGGCCGCTGTGAGTTCGAATTTGAAGTCATCCCCGGGATCACCAGCGTCCAGGCCCTGTGCGCCCGGCATAAGGTGCCACTCAATCGCATTGGCCAGTCCATCGAAATCACCACCGGGCGTCGTCTGGCGGCGGGGCAGGTGAGCGATGCCGACAGCCTGGTGGTGATGCTCGACGCCCAGGATGCCTACCACCAGGTGGCAGATCCGCAGACCGAGATTTACTGGGGCGCTTATCTGGGGACACCGGATGAGCTGCTGATCCACGGCAAGCTCGAGGACGTCGCGCAGGAAATCGAGCGGGTGCGCAAGGCGGCTCGGTTGGCCAATGGGTGGATTATGGATACTTACCTGTTGCGCAAGCCTTGAATCAGGCGCCGTCCATGCCGGCCCCTTCGCGAGCAAGCCCACGCCCAAACCGCTCCCGATACACCGATGGCGGCACCCCCACGACACTGCGAAACGCCACCCTGAAGCTTTCTACCGAGCGGTAACCGCAGCGCTCGGCAATCTGCTCGGTATTCTCCCGGGTGCCTTCCAGCAACTCCCGCGCCCGACCCACCCGTTCATGTTGCAGCCAGGCCTTGGGCGACAGGCCGGTGGCTTCGGTGAAGCGGCGCAGGAAGGTGCGCTCGCTCATGGCCGCTTCACTGGCCAGGTCGCGCACCTCCAGCGGCTGGTGCACGCGCTCGCGGGCCCATTGCATCACTCGCGAAAGATCACTGCGCGCCGCCACACTGACCGGCGCCGGAATGAATTGCGCCTGGCCGCCGGTGCGTTGCGGCGACATCACCAGGCGCCGCGCCACCGAGTTGGCGACCTGGGTACCGAAGTCCCGGGCCACCAGGTGCAGGCAGGCATCGATACCGGCCGCACTCCCGGCCGAGGTGATCAGTTGGCCTGCATCGACGTACAGCACCTGCGGGTCCACCAGAATCTCGGGAAAGCGCTCAGCCAGTTCGCTGCTGTAGCGCCAATGGGTGGTGGCGCTGTGGCCATTGAGCAAGCCGGTGGCCGCCAGCACGAACACCCCCGAGCAGATCGACAACAACCGTGCGCCCCGTGCATGGGCCTGGCGCAGGGCCGTCAACAGCGCCTCGGGTACCGGGGCACTGCGGTCGCGCCAGCCAGGGATGATGATGGTGCGGGCCTCTTGCAGCAGTTCCATGCCGCCATCGGCCAGCACCCGGAAACCGCCCGTGGCGCGCATCGGGCCCGGGTCCACGGCGACAATGCAGTGGGAGTACCAGGGGAAATCGAACTCCGGCCGGGCAAGGCCGAAGATCTCCACGGCAATGCCGAACTCGAATGTGCACAGGCCATCGTAGGCCAGGATCGCGACCGATCCAGGGGCGGAATGCATTTGGCGGAAACTTCCCGGTAAGTGTCTTGTGCGCCACTGTAGCCCGAAGCGAGCTGTCGATAAAGTCATCCCACACCCCTCAACACCCAGGAGTACTGCCCATGACCAGCCTCGTTCGTGAAATCCCCGCTGCACCCTCGGCCGTCGCCCTCATGCATTTCAGCAATCGCCTGACCTTCGAGACCGATTGCTCCGACGTCTACTGGCAGCCAGGCGGCCGGTGAAGTGGATTTCATCCTGGTCGACGTCCGCGGGCCACGGGCGTTCGAGCGCGGTCATGTGCCGGGGGCGATCAATATCCCGGGGCGATTGCTGACGGCTCAAAGCCTGGCGCACTACCCCAAAACCAGCCTGTTTGTGGTCTATTGCGCCGGCCCGCATTGCAATGGCGCGAACAAGGCTGCCGTGAAGCTGGCCGCGCTGGATTACCCGGTCAAGGAGATGATCGGCGGGGTGACCGGATGGCTGGATGAGGGATTTGCCCTGAATGTTGCCGTGCCGCGCGTCGTCACCCCGGGCATTGGCTGCGAATGTTGAGCCCGCCAGCAACCCGATAAGTGCACCGCGCCACCGGCCATTTGGCCAGTTGGCGCGGATCTTCCACACTGGATCATCACGCTGATCATTCTTGCAGTGTTCTTGTAAATATTTGTCGCCTGGACGTAATTTAACGGCTTGTAGCCGCTCTAGACTGCCGGCCACTTCGGTTTTTCCAACCGAAAGCGACCAATCGAAAGCTGCCAATAAAAGCCTCCGCACACAGGAGTAATAAATGAAGAAGCTAGTGATGTTTGGTGCCCTGGCACTGTCGATGTTGTCCCTGACCGCTGTGGCCGAAGACGCCAAGCCGATTCGCATCGGTATCGAAGCCGGTTACCCACCATTCTCGATGAAAACCCCTGACGGCAAACTCGCCGGTTTCGATGTGGATATCGGCGATGCGCTGTGTGAGCAGATGAAAGTCAAATGTACCTGGGTCGAGCAGGAATTCGATGGCCTGATCCCGGCGCTGAAAGTGAAGAAGATCGACGCGATCCTGTCGTCGATGACCATCACCGACGACCGCAAGAAGAACGTCGATTTCACCATCAAGTACTACCACACCCCGGCGCGTTTCGTGATGAAGGCCGGTTCCGGTGTCAAAGACCCGCTGACCGAGCTCAAGGGCAAGAAAGTCGGCGTGTTGCGCGCCAGTACCCATGACCGCTACGCGACCGAAGTGCTGGTGCCAGCCGGGATCGAACTGGTGCGTTACGGCTCGCAGCAGGAAGCCAACCTCGACATGGTCTCCGGGCGCATCGACGCGATGCTGGCCGACTCGGTCAACCTCAGCGACGGTTTCCTGAAAACCGACGCAGGCAAGGGCTTCGCGTTTGTCGGCCCCACCTACGAAGACGCCAAGTATTTCGGCGGCGGCGCAGGTATTGCAGTGCGCAAGGGCGATACGCAACTGGCGGAAAAATTCAACAAAGCCATCACCGAAATTCGCGCCAACGGCAAGTACAAGCAAGTGCAGGACAAGTACTTCGACTTTGACGTGTACGGCCATTAATCAAACCGTTTAAAAAAGTGGCAACCGTTAGCGCGGTTGCCATTTTTGTCACGTGCGCAGATCCAGAGACACGGAGCTTCAACATGCAACGCATCGACCATCCACTGCCCTGGAGTCATCTGGGCAGTGAGCGCTCGCTGAGCGTGTTCCGTTATGGCGCAGGGCCGCGCAAGGTTTACATCCAGGCCAGCCTGCACGCCGATGAATTGCCGGGCATGCGCACCGCGTGGGAACTCAAGCAGCGCCTCAACGAACTTGAGCAGCAAGGGCGTTTGCACGGCGTGATCGAGCTGGTGCCGGTGGCCAACCCGATCGGTCTCGATCAGCATCTGCAGGGCGCGCACATGGGGCGCTTCGAGCTGGGCAGCGGCAAGAATTTCAATCGCGCTTTCGTCGAACTGAGCGCCCCGGTGGCGGCGTCGGTGGGTGAGCGCCTGGGCGCGGATGCCGAAGCCAACGTCGCGCTGATCCGCCAAACGATGCTCCAGGTGCTGGACGGCTTGCCGGCCCCCATGTCGCAACTCGAAGCCATGCATCGCCTGCTGCTGCGTCATGCCTGCGATGCCGACATTACCCTCGACCTGCATTGCGATTTCGAGGCGGCGATTCACCTGTATGCCTTGCCGCAACACTGGCCGCAATGGCAATCGCTGGCGGCACGTTTGCAGGCGGGCGTCGCGTTGCTCTGCGAAGACTCCGGTGGCAGCTCGTTCGATGAATCCTGTTCGACACCGTGGCTGCGCCTGGCGCAGGCCTTCCCGTCGGCGGCGATTCCGCCGGCCAACCTGGCGACCACGCTGGAACTGGGCAGCATGGGGGACACGCGCGTCGATCAGGCACAGGCCAATTGCGAAGCCATTCTGGGCTTTCTCGCCGAACAGGGTTTCATCAGCGGCGAATGGCCGGCCGCGCCAGGCGAGTGCTGTGAAGGCATGCCGTTCGAAGGCACCGAATACCTGTTTGCTCCGCACCACGGCGTGGTGAGCTTCCTGCGCAATGCCGGTGAGTGGGTGGAGAAGGGCGATGCGCTGTTCGAGGTAGTCGACCCGCTGCAGGATCGGGCTACCACGGTGTGTGCCGGGACCAGTGGCGTATTGTTCGCCATTGATCGCGGGCGGTACACCCAGCCGGGAACATGGCAGGCGAAGGTGGCGGGGCGCGAGCCGATTCGGATCGGGAAGCTGATCAACGACTGATAGCCAGGTTCTGCGGTGGGTGCAAGTCCGCTTCGCGAGCGGGCTCGCGAGGGCGGCTTGAACAACATCGAATACCTCACAGTGTTAGGCTTCAATCCAATCCTGCACCTGTGAAGGAAGGTTTATGTTGAAGTTTTTCGCTCTGCTGACACTCCTGGCGTCCGCCGCCGTCCACGCGCAAACCCCGCTGCAAGCCGATCTGCCGCTCAAATACCTGGAGCAAACCCACGCCGATTCGCGCAACCTGCCCCTGGTGATTTTCCTCCACGGCTATGGCAGTAACGAAGAGGACCTGTTCGGCATCAAGGATCAATTGCCCGAGCAGTACAACTACCTGTCGGTACGCGCGCCGATGGTGATGGAGGAAGGCAGGTACCAGTGGTTCCGCCAAAAAGGCCAGGGTGCCTACAACGGCGAAACCGATGACCTGAAGAACAGCAGCCAGGTTTTGCTGGACTTCATCACCCAGGCCGCCAGCAAATATCGGACCGCACCGAACAAGGTGTTCCTCGTGGGCTTCAGCCAGGGTGCGATCATGTCCTACGAGGTGGCGCTGCGTCATCCGCAGGCGCTGGGAGGCATCGCAGCGCTGAGCGGGCGTATCCTGCCGGTGCTCAAGACCGAGCTCAAGACCGAGCTCAAACCCGATGAAAAACGCCAGCAGCTGGCGATCTTCATCGGCCATGGCACCGCAGACAAACGCCTGCCTTACGTCGATGGCACAGACGCCAACAGCCTTCTGCAAAGCCTGTCGCTCAAGCCCCAATTTCATGCCTACCCTGGGGTGGGTCACAGCATCAGCGCCGCCGAAATGCAGGACTTGAACGCCTGGCTACAAAGCCTCAACCCTTAGGTTTATTTACCGCTGAGCATCCGCTTGATCAGGGTTTCATGCGCCGCCATGTCGCCGGGCCGGGAAATCACCCGGACCACCGCCATGTGGCTGCCAGAGGCCGCCATCAGCGTGGTGTTGAGGGTTTGCCCACCCCCTGGGTGGCCGTGCTGTCGACCTGGCGCACACCCAGGCCGGTGCTTTTGAGGGTCAGGCTTTTCTCGCTCAACTTGTTGTAGTCGGGAAGGGCCGTGCGCTGCGCCGCGTCAAAGTCCGCCGCAGTGCCGTCGAGAAAGGCGCCGTCATTGTCCTTGACCTTGAGACCCTCGGGCAGGGTGTTTTCTGCGGCGATCACCACGGTCTTGGTGGTTTCGTTGGCGTACATGGTCCCGCTGGCCCCCGAAGAGCTGGCCGGCAATGGCGTGGCGACGAAGCCTTTGGGCAGGGTAAAGATGAACTTGCCGCCCAGCATCGACACCTTCTGCGACGATGCGGAACTGCTGGTGGCCTTGGCCGCCTGAGCATTCAGGGCCCCCAGGCTGGCAGCGACGGCCAGCAACAGGACAACGGCTTTGTTGCTCAACAATGACATTCGGAATCTCCAGGGATTGTCGCGCGTCAGCCGCGAACGGTTCAGACGCGATCATCCCATGCCGCGTGCAAGTCACTCCAGTACCGGTGCTCGGCCAGTCACTCGTCGCAAGCCTGGGCGCGCCCGCTGACCGCAGGTTTTGCCAGCAGGCGCCGGGTCACACCGAGCATGGCCACCGAGACTGCGACGCCGAGGGCAAATGCGCTGAGGCCCATTGTCGGCAAGGCCATGGCCAGGACCAGGCAAAGGCGGCAAACGAATACATGCCAGTCGCCGTGGCGCGCAGCAACGCAGCCGTGAAAGCCGGCCCACGGGTTTGCTGGGAGAACACCGCCATTACGCTGCCGAGCACCGGGAATACCGCGAGCAGACCGCTCCAGCGCTCGCCCACGGTACTTGCCAACAAGGTGACCGCCAGCGTCAGCAGGGCACCGGCGACCATGCGCCATAGCAGTCTGTCAGACTTGGGGCGGTGCCTGAGATCACGGGCTGCACCGACGGAAACAGATAAGGCGCCGCCAGCAACGCGCTTGCAGCGGCGATTGTGGAAAACACCAGGGACGCGGGGATCGACGATAACACCACCGCCAACATGGCCCACACGGCTAACGAGAGACTCAGCGCGGTCGGCCAGTTGCTGCGCTGTGCGACCTGGGCATAGGTGACGCAAAAGGCGATCATCGCGAACATGGCCGATAACGCGGCGGTGGCCGAGCGGGCGGCAAATGCTTCGCCTTGTTCGATGGCCAGGAAGAACAGAATCGGCCCGACCACCACTGGCAGTCCTGACAGCCACCCGGCTACGCTGGGGCCCCAGCGTTTGCCCGCCAGGGAGATGAGTAGCAGAAATCCGGGAATGACCAGCAGTTTGAGCAATAGCACGCACGCGTCTCCATCCTGTGTGAGACTGCCACGTTAGCATGCGCCAGACGGATTGTTGTATAGCTTTGCGTTTTTTGTATACAACATTCAAAGCTTGTACAGTTTGGGTTTTGGCGTATAAATTTTGGGCATCCTCTGCGCTGAATCGAGCCCATCATGAATCGCTCCCGATCCATTCTGCGTCATAGTTTGTGGCTGCTGGCCTTGTTGGCCGGTCATGCGCTGGCCAACTGGCAGGAGTCGTTGCCTGGGGCGCGGATCATCGGTGCCGGCGAATTTCGCTGGTTTGGCTTTGATGTCTATAACGCCCGCCTGTGGAGTGCAGCCAAGCCTTTGGCGAGCGACCAGCCGTTTGCCCTTGAACTCATTTACCAGCGCAAGATTTCCCGGGACGACCTGGTTCAGGCCAGCGTCGATGAAATCAGGCGCCTGTCAGGCGAGTCGGTGAGTGCCTCGCAATTGGAGGCATGGCAGGGGCAGATGCAACAGGCATTTGTCGATGTGCAGGCCGGAACGCGGATCACCGGGGTGTATCTGCCGGGGCAGGGGGCGCGGTTTTACGTCGGGCAGCGCTTGCAGCACGAGGTGAACGACCCGGCATTCGCCCGGGCGTTTTTTGATATCTGGCTGGACCCGCGAACACGCAATCC
>NZ_JAEKEG010000134.1 GCF_016651255.1 Pseudomonas sp. TH10 | reverse complement strand
TCTTGAACACTATGCTTTGCGAGCTGCTGCTCGGGCGCTGCGTGGTCATCGCCACGGACACCGGCACGTCGACAATTTCCCCTGGAGCCAGGCTCAGCTCGGTCTTGCCTTGCAACTGGAAGTCGTCACCCTCCACCAGCATCAGGCGATAGTCCTGGTGCTCCTGGGTCTTGTTGATGACCTTCAAGCTGTAGATGTTTTCGATCTGCCCCTGGCCGTTCTCGCGGAACAGCCCGCGATCCTTGGTCACGTCCAGCGAGACCATTGGCCGTTCCACCAGCGCAAGGGCGAGGGCGCTGATCATCGCCAGCAGCACGGCGGTGTAACCGATCAGTCGCGGTCGCAAGAGACGGGTCTTGCCACCCTGCAGTTCGTGCTCGGAGGTATAGCTGATCAATCCAGGGGCGTAGCCCATCTTGTCCATGATCGAGTCACAGGCATCGATGCACGCTGCGCAGCCAATGCACTCCATCTGCAAGCCGTCGCGGATGTCTATGCCGGTCGGGCACACCTGTACGCACAGCTGACAGTCGATGCAGTCGCCCAGGCCGACAGCGGCCGGTGCTACGTCACGCTTGCGCGGGCCACGGTGTTCCCCGCGAGCGAAGTCGTAGGAAATGGTCAGCGTGTCTTTGTCGAACATCACGCTCTGGAATCGCGCATAGGGGCACATGTGCATGCACACCGCTTCACGCAACCAGCCGGCATTGATGTAGGTGGCACC
The DNA here is from genome assembly GCF_016651255.1 of Pseudomonas sp. TH10. Lineage (GTDB taxonomy): Bacteria > Pseudomonadota > Gammaproteobacteria > Pseudomonadales > Pseudomonadaceae > Aquipseudomonas. The sequence goes on along the minus strand of NZ_JAEKEG010000134.1, from coordinate 23,464 downwards.
GGTAAAGAACAGGACCCAGAACAGGCTGACGCCGGCCATTTGCAGGGTCAGCAGTTCTTCGGCGAGGGGCCGGATCGGGGTGAAGTAGCCGACGAAGGTCAGACCGGTGAGCAGGCTGATCGCCAGCCACAGTGTGTGTTTGGCGGCGCGGCGGGCTAGCTTGTTCAATCCCCACGGTGCGGCTTGCAGCTTGATGCGCTGATTGCGCTCGCCTTCGGTGATTTTCTCGCACCACATGAAGATCCATGTCCACGAGCTCTGCGGGCAGGTGTAACCGCACCAGACCCGTCCGGCGAATACAGTGATGGCGAACAGACCGAACGCGGCAATGATCAGCAGCGCCGAGAGCAGGATGAAATCCTGTGGCCAGAAGGTCGCGCCAAAGATGTGGAACTTGCTTTCGGAAAGGTCCCAGAGCACCGCCTGACGTCCGCCCCAGTTCAGCCACACGGTGCCGAAAAACAGCAGAAACAGAAAACCCGCGCCACTCATGCGCAGGGTGCGAAACAGGCCGGTAAAACTGCGGGTGTGAATGAGATTGTCGCTGGACCCGGACTTCGTCTTTGCACGCGAAGGCTCAAAAGTCTGGACGGACGGGGCACTCTCAAGGGTTCGGACGGGAATTCTTTCGCTCATGGTCTTTCGCTCATCAGCCTCCATCAGGCCGGAGCACTATGAGCGTCGATCTGTTTGCATAACAGACTCAGGTATCGCAATAAAAAGCGGATCAGATGAGCTCTGATCCGCTGTCTGCGACACTTTGAAGCAGCTGTCAGCCCGGTCCCTGTGCACCTGTCGCAAGCACTCGCCGGCCTGGTTGATCTGCGTCGGTCAAATCACCGAATCACTGTCGGTGGCTTTCAAATGCTTACGCCCATCTACAGCGCCTGCTACGGTCAATGCATCAGCTTCTGCTTCGGTGATGTAGACGCGCTGACCATCGAGTTCGACTGCCGACATGGCTTTGTCCGAATCGGTGATTACGGTGACGTCGGGACACAGGCGGATTTCTTCGCCGTTCTCGGTAGTGAAGAAGCAAGTCTGGTTTTCGATGCGAACGGTCATGGCGGAGTCCTTATTTCTGCGGGTTCTTCAGCATTAGGCTATGGCCGGCCAGCATCGTTCGGTGCAACCGATTAATGGTTGGCGTGGTCCATCTTCCAGATCAATCACAAGGACAGCAGCATGAAAGCCTGGTGGCATGAAGTATGGGAAACCCTGCAAGCGGAATTCGCCGACATCGGCGATGCATCACAATTGACACGAATCACTGTGAGACTGGTTATCGCCGCGATCCTGGGCGGCATTTTGGGGTTCGAACGGGAGAACAAAGGCAAAGCCGCCGGGGTGCGTACCCACATGCTGGTGGCATTGGGCGCCGCATTGTTTGTGCTGGTGCCGCAGATGTCCGGGTCCCAGGCAGATGCCATGAGCCGGGTGGTGCAGGGGGTAATTGCCGGCATCGGTTTTCTTGGCGCCGGGACCATTCTGAAAAATCCCGGAGGCGAAGAGGGCCACGTGAAGGGATTGACCACCGCAGCCGGGTTGTGGATGACCGCTGCGATCGGAGTATCGGCAGGCATGGGGCGGGAGTCTACTGCAGTGCTGAGTACGTTGCTGGCACTGGCGATTTTCAACGTGATGCCGAGGATTGTGAAGTTGCTGGATAAAGATCGGGGGATGCGCCGTAACCATTGCCGAAGCAGCAGGCTCTTGCGCCTGTTGTAACGGCTCACTGCCCGGCCATCGACGACAATGACGGCCTACTGCTCTGCCATCGTCCGATCGCGCGTCTACGATCGCTGCCAACTGTAGGAGCGAGCTTGCTCGCGAAGAAGCTGAGAGCGCCGTTGAGTGTCAGGCTACCCTCGTCATCGTTAGCGCCCATCGCGAGCAAGCTCGCTCCTACAGGGTTCGCGGTTAAGGGTTACACAACCACCGGCGGCATGGTATCTGGCGGGTCTTCCCGAGGTGGTGGCACCGTTCCAGGCGGCTCCTGCTCCGGCACCGGCTGCGGATCGGTTGGCGGGATAACGGGATTGTCGATATTCGGATCCGGCGTTTCAACAGGGTTGGGAATCGTCATCGCTGCATCTCCTGTGGCACATGGCTTGAGTCGTGCTTAAGTCTGTTGACCCTTGCTCGCATGAAATGATTCCCGTGCTCGAACTGAGCAATCAGCGTGAACTTTACCCGCGCCGGTCGCTCGGAACCTAAGTGAGTTCATTCCGGGGCCGAGCGCTTTGCGATTGTCGGCCCAGTACAAGAGCGTCCATGGGGCGTAAAGGAGAGATGCTCGATGACGACTGAAAAGCCTACAGAGTTGAGCTACAACCCTCATATACCGTTGTCGCAGGCACTTTTGCTGCCGCGAATCGCGATTGAAGACACCATGCCGATCCTCGATGGCGGGCAGTTCGCTGTCAAAGCCGTGGTGGGTCAGGACGTCGTGGTCACCAGCAAGGTGTTTGCCGACGGCCATGACAAGCTGGCGGTGCGGGTGCGTTGGCGCTCCGAGGGCGATGAGAGCTGGCACAGCGCGGTGACGGGCGAACTGGGCAACAACGGCTTTCAGGGCCAGTTTCGCGTCGAGCGTCAGGGCCGATACGTGTTCTGCGTGGAGGCCTGGATCGATCAGTTCGCCAGCTTCTGTTATGAACTGGAGAAAAAGCACAGCGCACGGGTGCCGGTCAGCCTGGAACTGCAGGAAGGTCGTACTCAGGTCCAGCACGCCGCCGAGCGTGCCGAAGGGCCTCTGAGCGAAGCACTGGCGGCTTTGCACCATGAGCTGTCCGGGCTGCTCGAAACCGAGCAGGTTGCATTGTTTCTGCACCAACGTAGCGCCGACCTGATGGCCCAGGCCGACCATCGGGCCTTTGTCAGTTTCAGCCCCGAGTATCCGGTGGACGTCGAGCGTGAACTGGCCGAGTTCGCCAGTTGGTACGAGCTGTTTCCGCGCTCGATCACCGACGATCCAAGCCGTCATGGCACTTTTAACGACGTACACTCGCGTTTGCCGATGATCCAGGACATGGGCTTCGATGTCCTGTATTTCCCGCCGATTCATCCCATCGGTCGCAGCCATCGCAAGGGCCGCAACAATTCCCTCACCGCGGGCCCGGATGATCCCGGCAGCCCTTATGCGATCGGCAGCGAGGAGGGCGGCCACGAGGCGATCCACTCGCAACTCGGCACCCGCGAAGACTTCCGCCGACTGGTGGCGGCCGCCGCTGACCATGGCTTGGAGATCGCCCTCGACTTTGCCATTCAGTGTTCCCAGGATCACCCGTGGCTCAAACAGCATCCGGGCTGGTTCAACTGGCGGCCGGACGGCACGATCAAATACGCGGAAAACCCGCCGAAGAAATACCAGGACATCGTCAACGTCGACTTCTATGCGCCGGACGCGATTCCGAGCCTCTGGGTCGAGCTGCGTGACATCGTCATCGGCTGGGTCGAGGAGGGCGTGAAGATCTTTCGCGTCGACAATCCGCACACCAAACCGCTGCCGTTCTGGCAATGGCTGATTGCCGATGTGCGGGCGCTGTACCCGGAAGTGATCTTCCTTGCCGAAGCCTTCACTACCCCGGCAATGATGGCGCGGCTGGGCAAGGTCGGTTACACGCAGAGCTACACCTATTTCACCTGGCGCAACACCAAGGCGGAACTCGCCGCTTACTTCACAGAACTCAATGAATCACCGTGGCGCGAATGCTACCGGCCGAACTTTTTCGTCAATACGCCGGACATCAACCCGGCGTTCCTGCATGAATCCGGGCGTGCCGGTTTTCTGATTCGCGCGGCGCTGGCAACCATGGGCTCGGGCCTGTGGGGCATGTATTCGGGTTATGAATTGTGCGAAGCGGCGCCGGTGCCGGGCAAGGAGGAATACCTTGATTCGGAGAAATACCAGATCCGCGTCCGCGACTTTACGGCACCCGGCAACATCATCGCCGAGATCGCCCAGCTCAACCGCATCCGCCGGCAGAACCCGGCGCTGCACACCCATCTGGGCTTGAAGGTCTACAACGCCTGGAACGACAACATTCTGTACTTCGGCAAGCGCAGCGCCGATGGCAGCAATTTCATCCTGGTGGCGGTCAACCTTGATCCGCACAACGTGCAGGAGGCGAATTTTGAGCTGCCGTTGTGGGAAATGGGCCTGCCGGACGATGCAACGACCCACGGCGAAGACTTGATGAGCGGGCATCGCTGGGACTGGCACGGCAAATACCAGTTCATGCGCCTGGACCCGGCGTACCAGCCGTTCGGCATCTGGCGGATTTCCGTGTCCTGACCAACCGAGCCTGACGCCGGCCCCGTAGGAGCTGCCGAAGGCTGCGATCTTTTGATCTTGAGTTTTTGTTGACGCGAAGTTTCTTGTAATCAACAGCAGGATCAAAAGATCGCAGCCTTCGGCAGATCCTACGAGGGTGATTTGCGAGATGGATCGCTTTATCGAATTCAACAGGAGTTTCACATGGCGAAGAAACCCAAGGCAGCCACCTTTATCAAAGACCCGCTCTGGTACAAGGATGCGGTGATTTATCAAGTTCACGTCAAATCGTTTTTCGACTCCAACAACGACGGTATCGGCGACTTTCCCGGCTTGATCGCCAAGCTCGACTACATCGCCGAACTCGGTGTCAACACCATCTGGCTGCTGCCGTTCTACCCATCGCCGCGTCGCGACGACGGCTACGACATCGCCGAATACCGTGGTGTACACAGCGATTACGGGACCATGGCCGACGCCAAGCGCTTTATCGCCGAGGCGCACAAGCGCGGCTTGCGGGTGATCACCGAGCTGGTCATCAACCACACCTCCGACCAGCACCCGTGGTTCCAGCGTGCCCGCAAAGCCAAACCCGGTTCGGCAGCGCGGGACTTTTATGTGTGGTCGGATGACGACCAGAAATACGAAGGCACGCGGATCATTTTTCTCGACACCGAAAAGTCCAACTGGACCTGGGATCCGGTCGCCGGCCAATACTTCTGGCACCGCTTCTATTCGCACCAGCCCGACCTGAATTTCGACAACCCGCAAGTCATGAAAGCGGTGCTGTCGGTGATGCGCTACTGGCTGGACATGGGCATTGACGGACTACGCCTCGACGCCATCCCTTATCTGATCGAGCGTGACGGCACCAACAACGAAAACCTGCCGGAGACCCACGACGTCCTCAAGCAGATTCGTGCCGAGATCGACGCCAATTATCCTGACCGCATGCTGTTGGCCGAGGCCAACCAATGGCCGGAAGACACCCAGCTGTATTTCGGTGACACCGACGCCCATGGCCTCAATGGCGACGAATGCCACATGGCGTTCCACTTCCCGCTGATGCCGCGCATGTACATGGCCCTGGCCCAGGAAGATCGCTTCCCGATCACCGACATTTTGCGCCAGACCCCGGAAATACCTGCCAACTGCCAGTGGGCAATCTTCCTGCGCAATCACGATGAGCTGACGCTGGAGATGGTCACCGACAAGGAGCGCGATTACCTGTGGAATTACTACGCCGCTGATCGCCGCGCACGCATCAACCTGGGTATCCGTCGGCGTCTGGCGCCGTTGATGGAGCGTGATCGTCGTCGCGTCGAATTGCTCAACAGCCTGCTGCTGTCGATGCCGGGCACGCCGACTCTGTATTACGGCGATGAAATTGGCATGGGCGACAATATCTACCTCGGCGACCGCGACGGTGTGCGGACGCCGATGCAGTGGTCGATCGACCGCAACGGTGGTTTCTCCCGCGCTGATCCGGCCAGTCTGGTGCTGCCGCCGATCATGGACCCGCAATACGGTTATCTGTCGGTCAACGTCGAAACCCAGGCCGGTGACCCACATTCGTTGCTCAACTGGACGCGGCGTATGCTCGCCGTGCGCAAGCAATCCAAGGCATTCGGCCGGGGCACGCTGAAGATGCTCTCGCCGAGCAATCGACGCATTTTGGCCTACACCCGCGAATTCACCGATGCCGATGGCAAGCACGAAATCATTCTGTGCGTGGCCAACGTGTCGCGCAGTGCGCAAGCGGCGGAGCTGGATTTGTCGGCGTACGTCGGCATGGTGCCGGTGGAGATGCTCGGCGGTAACGCGTTCCCGCCGATTGGCCAGTTGAATTTTCTCCTGACGCTGGCGCCGTACGGTTTCTACTGGTTCGCCCTGGCGACCGAAAACCAGATGCCAAGCTGGCACGTCGAACCGGCGCAGAGCCTGCCGGACTTCACCACGCTGGTGCTGAAAAAACGCATGGAAGAACTGCTCGAAGCGCCGTCCCGCGCGACGCTGGAGCAGGGCATTCTGCCGAGCTGGCTGCAAAACCGGCGCTGGTTCGCTGGCAAGGACGCGGCCGTCGACAAGGTGCATATGGCCTACGGCGTGCGCTTCGGCGATGCCCAGCACCCGGTGCTGCTCAGCGAAATCGAAGTCACCAGCGGCGGCCAGACCAGCCGTTATCAATTGCCGTTCGGCTTTATCTCGGAAGATCAGGTTGGCGCGGCGCTGCCGCAACAATTGGCACTGGCCCGCGTGCGTCGAGTGCGTCAGGTCGGCATCATCACCGATGCATTTGCCTTGGAAAACTTCATTCGCACGGTGTTGGAGGGTATGCACAACAACACCGTGTTGGCGTCTGACGAAGGCGAGATCCGCTTTGAACCGACCGCCGCGCTGGCTCAACTGGGTCTCAACGCAGAGTCGGAGGTGCGCTATCTGTCGGCCGAGCAGTCCAACAGTTCGGTCGTGGTGGGCAAAAGCCTGGTGCTGAAGTTGATCCGCAAGATCGCCTCCGGGGTCCACCCTGAACTGGAAATGAGTGCGTACCTGACCAACGCCGGGTTCGCCAATATTTCCCCATTGCTGGGCTCGGTGATTCGCCGCGATGCGCAGGGCGAAGACAACCTGCTGATGATCGCTCAGGGTTATCTGAGTAATCAGGGCGATGCCTGGGAATGGACGCAGAACAACCTCGAACGGGCGTTGCGCGACGAACTGGCCGATGCCATGTCCGAGCAGGAACAGCACTACAACGCGCTAAGCGAATTGAAGGACTTCGCTGGCATGCTCGGTCAGCGACTGGGTGAGATGCATCAAGTGCTCGCAGCCCCGACCGACAATGCCGACTTCGCTCCGCAGGTTACTACGCAAAAGAAGCCCTGGCCTCGGCCAGGGATGTCGCCGCACAGGTCGAGCATGCGTTGAAGTTGCTCAAGCAGCATCAGGGCGAGCTCAATGCTGCAGATCAGAAGCTGGTCAAACGCTTGGTCGATGAGAAAAAAACCATCCTCGCCCACGTGCAGGATCTGGCGAAGAAAGCCGTCGGCGGTCTGCGTATCCGCGTCCACGGCGACTTGCATCTGGGCCAAGTGTTGGTGATCAAGGGCGACGCCTATCTGATCGACTTCGAGGGTGAACCGGCGCGGCCATTGAGCGAGCGTCGTGGCAAACACAGTCCGTACAAGGACGTCAGTGGCGTGCTGCGTTCCTTCGATTACGCAGCGGCGATGACCATCAACGTACACAACGTTGATCACAGCGCCGAGTCCGAAGGCGCACGTCAACGTGTCGCCGAACGTTATCTGCGCGAGGCGCGTGAGGCATTTTTTCAGGCATATCGCCGGGCGGCAGCTAGTCTTGATCATGCCTGGCAAGATCCTGATGGCGCCGACGCCGCGCTTGCGTTGTTCGGCCTGGAGAAGGCGGCCTATGAAGTGGCCTATGAAGCCGAAAATCGCCCCACGTGGCTGCCCGTGCCGTTGCACGGTTTGTACGGGTTATTGACAGGGCTTAAACCCTTTTCCGATCTTGGTGGAGAGTAGTCATGAGTTTCCAGAACAAGGAACTGGGTCACGCTAAAGAAGCGCTGCTGCCCGGATCGCAGGACATCGACGCGCTGGTGCGCGCCGCACATCCCGACCCTTTTGCAATTCTCGGCCCCCATGCCGATAACGCTGGCGGGCAATTCATTCGGGCTTATCTGCCGGATGCCCTGAGCGTGCAAGTACTGGCAAAGGATTCCGGTGAAGAACTGGGCAATCTCGAGGCCACCCAGACCCCAGGTTTGTTCGTCGGGCATTTCGATCGCGCCCAGCCTTACCTGTTGCGCACCCGCTGGGCCGGTGGCGAGCAGGTTTCCGAGGACCCCTACAGCTTCGGTCCCTTGTTGGGCGAGATGGACCTGTACCTGTTTGCCGAGGGCAACCATCGGGATTTGAGCAGTTGCCTCGGTGCACAGTTGAAAACGGTAGACGGGGTCGATGGCGTGCGGTTTGCCGTCTGGGCGCCGAATGCCAAGCGGGTTTCGGTGGTGGGTGATTTCAATAACTGGGACGGCCGCCGTCATCCCATGCGCCTGCGGCATCCGACGGGTGTCTGGGAGCTGTTCATCCCGCGCATGCAGGCGGGTGAAACTTACAAATACGAAATCCTCGGCGCCAACGGTATCTTGCCGCTGAAGGCCGACCCGATGGCCCTGGCGACTACCTTGCCGCCAGACACGGCGTCCAAGGTCGCCTCGCCCCTGAGCATCGAATGGCAGGACCAGGCATGGATGCAGTCGCGCATCGAGCGCCAGCACCCCAGTGCGCCGCTATCGATCTACGAACTGCACGCCGGCTCCTGGCAGTGTGAGCTGGATGACCTGGGCGAAGTCGCCCGCCAGTACACCTGGCACGAGCTGGGCGAGCGGTTGATTCCTTACGTGAAGGAACTGGGTTTCACCCACATCGAGCTGATGCCGATCATGGAGCACCCGTTCGGGGGTCATGGGGTTATCAGCTGCTTTCGCAGTTTGCCCCGAGTGCCCGCTACGGTTCGCCGGATGATTTTGCCGCCTTCGTCAACGCCTGCCACAAAGCCGACATTGGGGTGATTCTCGACTGGGTACCCGCGCATTTCCCCACCGACACCCATGGCCTGGCGCAATTCGACGGCACCGCGCTGTATGAGTACGGCAATCCGCTGGAAGGTTTCCATCAGGATTGGGACACGCTGATCTACAACCTCGGCCGCACCGAAGTACATGGCTACATGCTTGCTTCGGCGTTGCACTGGTTGAAGCATTTCCATATCGATGGTCTGCGGGTTGATGCGGTCGCCTCGATGCTCTATCGCGACTACTCGCGCAAGGCCGGTGAATGGGTGCCGAATCGCCATGGTGGCCGGGAAAACCTTGAAGCCATCGATTTCCTTCGGCACTTGAATGACGTGGTCGAGCTGGAAGCGCCGGGCGCGTTGGTGATCGCCGAGGAATCCACGGCGTGGCCGGGCGTCAGCCAGAGCACCCAGCAGGGCGGCCTCGGTTTTGCCTACAAGTGGAACATGGGCTGGATGCACGATTCGCTGCATTACATCCAGCAGGATCCGGTGTATCGCGCGCATCACCACAACGAGCTGAGTTTTGGTCTGGTCTACGCTTGGTCAGAGCGATTTATCTTGCCGATCTCCCATGACGAAGTGGTGCATGGCAAGCATTCGCTGATCGACAAAATGCCTGGAGATCGCTGGCAGAAGTTCGCCAACCTGCGTGCCTATTTGAGTTTCATGTGGACCCATCCGGGCAAGAAGCTGCTGTTCATGGGCTGCGAATTCGGGCAATGGCGCGAGTGGAATCACGATCAGCAACTCGATTGGTATCTGCTGCAGTACTCGGAGCACAAGGGTGTGCAGAAGCTGGTGGGCGACCTCAACCGGTTGTACCGCGAAGAACCGGCGATGCACGATCAGGACGACGCGCCACAGGGCTTCCAGTGGTTGATTGGCGACGATGCAATCAACAGCGTCTATGCCTTCCTGCGCTGGAGCAAGGATGGCAGCCCGGTTTTGGTGGTTGCCAATTTCACGCCTGTGCCGCGCCAGGGTTATCGAGTGGGCGTGCCGTTTGCCGGTCGCTGGACCGAGGTCATCAACAGCGACGCGGCGATGTACGCCGGGTCCAATTATGGCAATGGGGGCGGGGCGTTTACCGAGGAAGAACCCAGCCACGGACAGCCGCTGTCACTGTCGCTGAATTTGCCGCCGTTGGCGGTGTTGATCCTGCGGCCTGAAGCGTAAGAAAAAGGTGGAACAAAAGATCGTCAGATCGCGGCCCGAGCCTGCGCCAGCTCCTACAAGCAATACCGTGTAGGCGCTGCCGCAGGCTCAGGCCGCGATCGGACGATCGTTTGCTGCTAAGACACCTCACCAGCGCATTCGCACGCCGAGGCTGCCGATCAGTCCGTTGAGGTCATTGTCATCGACGTCGCTGCTGTAATCGGCACTCGCATAGAGGCTCACAGCCGGCGTTACCCGCGCCACCAAGCCCAATCCCAACTCGACGGTCGATGACTTGCGGCTGCTGCTGATCTTGTCGACCTGATCCAGCGATACGGTATTGCCGGTATAAACCGTGTGCCAGAGGTTGGTGCGAACGTAGGGTTCGACCGGCAAACCGTTCAAATCGTAACTACCTTTCAGCCGTGCTCCGACGCGGCCACTCCACGCGCTCAGATCGGTCGATGAAGCATTGCCCGACCCGGCATACGGCGTATCAAGGGTAATCCGCTGATTGATCAATTGCGCCTGCGGTTCGACCACCCAGTTCTCACTCAAGCCAATCGGATAACCACCCTCCACGGAGAAGGTCATCGCGCTGCCTTCGGTGGCTTGCCGAGCGCCTTGTTCGTTGCGGCTGAAACCGCTGACCCGGCCACCGCTGGCCGTCAGGTCGACGTGCCAGCCTTGCGCTCCGGTGAGGCTCCAGTAGGCGCCAAGGCTCTGGCCTTGCAGATTGAGGGTGTCCGTGGCGGGGTCGGCCTGGGCGCGACTGGTCAGCAGGCCATTGCCGTTACTCTGGAACTGGCTGACGCCGCCGATCAGCCCAACGCGCTGGGTATGCCCGCCGGCACTTTGCAACGTCAGTATCGCCGGACCCCAGGACTCGCTGGCACCGGGCCCGGAAAAGCCTTGCGCCAGCACGTCGTCCTGGGCCTGGCGCGAAGGCTTGCCGTAGAGCTGGTCCCAGGTCGAGGGTGCGGCGTCTTCGATGGTCAGCCGTGAACTGCGGGCGTCAGATGCTGCGCTGACATGCCCGGGGTAGGGGGCCGTGATATTGATTGCAGGTAGTGACATCGTCGGGACGTCCTGGCGATACCAGGGCAACGTCTCATCTTCCGCGGGCCCGGCTTGTGCTCCCACCGATGAGCACAACAGCAGCGAACTCGAAAGGGTGTAGAAAGTGGCTTTGATCTCAAGCGGGGGGAGTGATGTTCTCATGGTGGTCTACCTTGCAATCGCATGCGCTGTCTCGCTTTGGCGTCTCTCCTACCCCGAATGAGGGGCGACCGAATTGAGTAGGCCAAACCTGCACCGGCCCCTGCATGAGCGGTGTGAAGGCTTGTTCCTGGTAGTGTTCCGGGGGTAGTAACCTGTAGCTAAGAAGACCCTTGACATTGCGTCAAGAAAATGGCCGATAAGTGGTAGGGTTAATTTATTCCCCATAAGTGACTGATTTCCGGCGCGCTTGCAAGTGGTTGTTTGTACGGGGCATCGTCAAAAAACCGCGCGCCAGAGCCTTTATATGACGGCTACCAGCTGATTCTCACGCCGACGTTTCCAAACAGTCCGCGCAAGTTCTGGCTGTCGATATTGGTGCTGTAATCGGCACCGGCGTAGACGCTGACGGATGAGGCCAGGCTCACATTCACGCCCACACCGATGTCGGCGGAGGAGGCTTTCTGTTCAGTGGTGACCTTGTCGACGTCGTCAAATGTCACGGTGTCTGTCCCGGACAACGTATGCCACAGGTTCGCCCGCAGGTAGGGTTCGAGCGGGCGACCGCTGACCTGATAGCTGCCTTTGAGCCTTGCCCCCAGGCGCCCGGTCCATGCGCCGTCCGAGTCGAAGGATACCCGGGAAATCCCGTCGTCCTGGCTGTCCAGAGAGATCTTCTGATGAATGATTTGCGCCTGGGGCTCGAGCACCCAGGTGTCATTGAGGGCAATGGGATAACCGGCTTCACTGGACACTGTGAGCCCGTGGCCACGAGTATCCAGTTTCAGGCCACGCTCTGAGCGGTTGTCGCCATCAAAGCGGGTCGACATGATCACGTTATCGAAGTACCAGCCGCGGTTGCCCACCAGTGTCCAGTACAAGCCGACATGGTCGCCACGCAGGTCGATCTTGCCGGCGCGTTTGTCTTCAAAGCCCTCGTTGAAGCCGTCGACATTGCCCTTCATGCCGGTATGACCCACGAAGAACCCGATTCGCTGCGTGTGCCCGCCCGAGGTTTGGGAGCCGTAAAGGTCATTGCCCACTTGAAAGCCTTTGAGCGAACCATCGAAGCGCGGCGTCACGGTGCCTGACCAGGTCTGGTCGAGATTCTTGCCGTAAGCCCGGCCCCAGCCCGCACCAAACGCACCGGTTTCGGTGAGCAGGCGTTGATCGCCCTGGCGATCGTGGAAAGTGCCGAGCGCTGTCAGGGTCAACTGGGCCGCAGCAGGGGGCAGCACTGACCAGGTGGCGACTTCGGGACGGTAAAGGGGAATCGGCGCGGCACCCGCAACGGCTTCGGGCAACGGCGGCAGCGGTGCCGGTGCTGGTAGCGGCGGGCTTCCCGGTTCAGGAGTGGGGGCCGGAGGGGCGGGCGCGGCGACCGGTATCGCAACGACGGGTACCGTAATAGGCGGCAACGCCGGATCCGGATTGGGGATGGTCGTCACCGCAGGGGCGACCACTGCCGAGCGCAGGTACCAGCTGTTTTCCGTACCGGCGGTGACCCCGCCCTTGAACAGACGGTAATCGAAAGCGCCTGCGGAAATCAGGCCGCCGTTAAGGGCGAAGGCTCCGTTGCTGGCCACGGCCGAGCCTTGCGCCTCGACCAGCTGGATACCGTTCTGTTGAGTGACCCCGCCGACTCCGCCCAGGTTCTGCACGGTAATGACGGTATTGCCGGTCAGGGTGCCGTTACTGACCACCAGTTTATCGCTGGGAGAGCTGTCATCGCCCAGCACGCTTTGCAGCAGCAGTTTGCCGCCGTTGCCGGCGTAGTTGCCCTGTACCGTCAGTGTGTCGTTGCTGCGCGAATTGGCACCGGTGAGGTCGATGGTCCCGGCATTGTTCAAGGTCGCGAGCTGGCCCGCAGTGAACGGCGCGATGCTGCCTTGCACCGAGGTGAGGGTGCTGCTGGCGTCGACGTTGATCACGCCGGTGCCACTGGTACTGTCACCCAGGATCAGCGAATCGCTCGCCAGGTCAAGGCGCGAATTATTACCCAGGTTCAACGCCTCCCAGTTGATGTAGCGGGAGGCGCCGGCTGTGGTGGTCTGATTGAAATTCAGGGTGTCGGTGCCGGGACCACCGTCCAGGCCCGGCGTCAGTGCCAGGGTGGTTTCAGTGAGGTTGGAAAGGGTGGCGAGGTCATTGCCTTCGCCCATCAGGATTGCCGAACGGATGATCCCGCCGCCGTTCCAGTTGAGGATGTCATCACCGACGCTGGCGCGGATTTCGCCGACGATTTCGCCGCCAGTAACGGTGATGCTGTCATTGCCACCGCTGACGCTGACGTTGCCGCCGATTCTGCCGCCGGAGACGATGATGCTGTCGAGGCCGAAGCCGGTCACCAGATTGCCGGTGACCTCGCCGCCAGACATGTCGAAGAGGTTGTTGTCGAGCTTCATGTCGACTCGACCGATAGTGCCGCCGGACATCCTCGCTATGTCCCCGTCCTCGAAGGCCCCGACTATGGTGCCATTGGTCATCAGGAAGGTGTCGCGGCCGTCGCCTTGGGCCAGGGACTGGATGCGCCCGCCACTCATGACGAAGTCATCGATCTGATTGCCCTGATTCACCGCGCCGGTGATCACGCCGTTGGTGATCAACACCGTGTCTGAACCATCACCCTGATTCAGGGTGCCAGTCAATGTCCCGGAATTCATGACCAGGCCATCATTGCCCGCACCAAAACTTACGTTGCCGATGATTTGGCCCGTGCCGCTGGTGGGAAAGCTCAGGGTGTTGTTGCCATTGAGATCGGTCAGTGCGCCGCCGATGCCGCTGTCGCAGACATGGTTATCGTTACTGGCGGTGGGCGTGAATGTACAGCTGGCCTGAGCGAATTGTGGCGATCCAAGGCTTAGGCACATGGAAACCGCGAGGGCATTGAAACGGTAGTCACTGATACGGTACTTAGGCCAACCTGTCGCAATGTCCATGCCTATCTCCAGGTGTGTAAAGGCGTGCCACGCTTCAATTGATACCGTACCAACAGAATTCGCCGACAACCACTGACACAAATGACAGCAGGTCGGATTTATTTATAGCTTACAAATGGACTTCCACCGCCAACGGCAAGTGATCAGAAAGGTGCGTCCAGGGCTTGTTTCCCAGTATTCGCGGATCATGGCTGCTGGCATTGCGCAGGTAAATGCGGTCCAGGCGCAACAGGGGAAACCGCGCCGGGTAGGTCTTGGCGGGACGACCGTGATGGCGTTCAAAGGCTTCATGCAGATAGTCGCGCCGGGCGAGGGCGGCGTTGCCCTTGCAGCTGCCAGTCGTTGAAGTCCCCGGCGATAATGACCGGTGCATCGTCGGGGAGGGGACTCAAGCAGTTGGCAAAGCAACTGGAGCTGCAGCTGGCGATGACTTTCCAGCAGGCTCAGGTGGACGCAGATCGCATGGACTTCGGCATGCCCCGGAACATCGAGTACGCAGTGCAACAGGCCCCGGCGCTCGGGGCCGGTGATCGACACGTCGAGGTTGCGGTATTCGCGAATGGGGTACTTGGACAGCAATGCGTTGCCATGATGACCATCGGGGTAAACGGCATTGCGACCGTAGGCGAAATCACTCCACATGCTGTCGGCGAGAAATTCGTACTGCGAAGTCTGTGGCCATTCGTTGTAGCGGCTCGAATGGCGTTCGTGTTCACCCACCACCTCTTGCAGAAACACCAGATCGGCCGAGGTGCTGCGCACCGCTTCGCGCAGCTCCGGGAGGATGAAACGCCGATTGAGCGCGGTGAAGCCTTTGTGGGTATTGACCGTCAGCACGCGCAGGCGATGGATGGCCGGTGGCGCATTCAGCGGCATGTCTTCAAGTGCCTGCTGCGTTGGATCACTGGTCACGTTAACTCCTGGTAGGCGGTTCCATATCTATGCGACTGATGGGGGCGCGCGCAGTTCAGCGCAAATCGGTGATCGGCAGTAGCCAGACATCGAACCTCCCACAGGGATTGGTCTCCCCAGGGATTGGTGTCAGACGAAGACGATTTCGTAAGGCAGGCGCATCCGTTCCAGCAGTACCCGGGGTAGCAGGGGTGCGATGCCCAGCGCAGGCTCGCCGTTGAGCTGGCTGGCGTAGGCATGGGTGGCGTGGCTCTTGCGCGCGACGGTCCAGCTGTCAAGGCGCAGCTTGCGTGCGCGCTCCCAGGGGATTTGCTCGCGGTCGCGGATCGGTCGGTGCCAGGCGCGAATGGGTACTTCGTTGAAGGCCGCGCCGACTTTTTCGCGGCCTTGGCCGCCGCGCGGCCCACGGCATCGTGATCCAGGTGGCGGTCCTCGCGCCAGGTACTGAACACCACGTCGCCGGGGCGCAGGTAACGGCTGATGAATTCGGTCAGCTGCGCTTCCTGATCGATCAGTGCGCTGTCGGTAAACCCGCCACGCACCCATTTCAGGCTGTGCATGGGCAGACCGAGGCGGCGCAGCGCTTCGACGCTTTCCTGCGGACGGAACACGCTCAGGCGTTTCTCCGACCATTGCCGTGAACCGGGATGGCTGGCACTGCCGTCAGTGATCGATAGCAATTGCAGCGGATGGCCAAGGCTGGCGAGTAGTTGCAGCAGGCCACCGGCTATCGCCACCTCATCGCCGGGGTGCGGGGCGATGACGACGGCTCGCGCGCCGACGGGCACCAGACTGCGGGTGTTGATGACCGGAATGTTGTCGAGTTGCCGGGCGCTGTTCCATATCTGCGCTGGCGCTCTGTTTTCGCTGAGGGATAACAGTTTCATGTGAGCGACGTCCTTGTTCCGGGTGTATGAGCATGGGTGCGCACGCTCCAAACCATGGATTGCCGCGCAGGGAGTATTGCTCATGTATTGCGATTCGTCGCGTGTATGTTCTATCTGGTACGTTTTTTGCCGATGTCGATCTCCCATGCAGGCGCTCACCTGGTTGCGAATAACCTGAGATCGCCGCGCGGCATCAGGTTGCCCGCGTTATCGTTCAAGACCATCGCGAGCGAGCTCGCTCCTGCAGGGGCGTCGTCAGGTGCTGCTTCGCAGGCCTTCCAGGGTGGCCACCGAACGCGGTTCGCGACTCCATAGTTCCAGCAGGAAGTCGGCTTCCTGGTGCAACACCAGGCGCGGCAAGTGCAGGTGTTCGTGCAGCAGGTCATGCACCTGGCGGGCATTCAGGGGACAACCGTCGATGGGCGGGCGCCAGTGGCATGCCAACAGTTGACCGTCGGCGGTGAGGGACTGCGAGGCTTGTTCGATCAGGCGCTTGAGGTCTTCGGCATCGAGGTAGTAGCCAAGCTCACTGATCACGATCAGGTCGAATTTCTCACTCGGCCATTGCTCGGGCAAACGTGCCTGAAGCACCTGCGCATGGTTGAACGGGCTCAAACGCGTACGCGCGAGGGCGACGGCGGCACTGGCGGTATCGCAACACAGCAGGCGGTCGCAGCGGGTGGCGAGGTCGGCGCTCAATTCCGCCGTTGGCGCACCCCGGTTCGAAAATGGCGCGGTAGCGCGGACGGGGCAGCGCAGCCAGGGTAATGGCCCGTTTGCGTTGTTCGTACCAGCGCTGGCGGAATGCCCATGGATCGTCACTGTTAGCAAACAAACCGTCAAAATATCGATCATCGACGCTCATACGAACACCACCTCAAAGGGTTGTAGCAGACGCTCCAGCACGAAGGGCGCGAGCACCGGTGGCAAACCGATCTGGGGGTCGCCCTCAAGCTGACTGGCGAAGGCATGGATTGCGTGGCGTTTGCGTGCGATCAACATCGGCGACAACAGGACCTTGCGCGCTCTATGCCAGGGAACACTGTGGTCTTCGGGCGTTGCCCAATGCCAGGTCCACACCGGCAGTTCATGCAAAGTCGCCCCGACACGCTGAGCCGCTTCAGCACTGGCACGCCCCACCGCTTCGTGATCGCAGTGCCCGTCTTCGCGCCAGGTGGTGAATACCACATCACTGGCGCGCAGATGACGCTCGATAAATGTGCTCAATTCGTCCTCCCTGGCTGCCACCTGGCTGTCGGCAAAACCACCACGCAACCACCTCAGGCTGTGCAATGGCAGCCCGAGCCGTCGTAGCGCTTCCACCGACTCCTGGGGGCGGACAGTGCTCAGGCGTTCCACCGGCCAGCGTTGTGAGCCCGGATGACTGGCGCTGCCATCGGTCACCGAAATCAATTGCAGGTCACGGCCAGCCTCGGCCAGCAGCTGCAGGAAACCGCCGCAGCCGAGGATCTCGTCGTCGGGGTGTGGGGCAATGATCACCGCGCGAGCGCCCTTAGGGACCAGTTGCAGAATATCGATCACCGGCAGCTGCGCCAGTTGGCTGGAGGCTTGCCACTGATACAGCGGCGTGCCCTGGCCGACAATCGGATTGGTTTTCATAACGTCCATGTCCCTTCACGAATAATCTGCCCCAGGCCCGCGAGATCGCGCTCGGCGTGACTCTGGCGCAGAAAAACCGGCAGGTCGGCGCTCAGTTGCGCGAACTGTCGGTCTTTGCAATAAGGGCCGGCGCCCAGCGCGCGGCCGACATGATGAATGACTTGCTCGGCGGCGTTTTCAACCACTGCACGGGCGCGTCGGGCAAGCAATTCGGCGTCTTTCAGAGGGGCCGCATCTATCGCCAGGGCGCTGGCACGCAACACCGCGGCAGCGCCTTGCAGGGCACTGTCAACGGCGCCCAGATGGGCCAGGGCGTGGGGTTCGTCGCGCTGCGCACAATGCTCGCGTAACCGCTCGGCAATGCTGCAGGCCGCGCCATACCAGCAGGCGGCAATGCCGATTCCGCCTTGCCAGAAACCGGGGCGTTGCAGGTAATCGCCGGGGTTGCCGATGGCGGTCGCCTGGGCGTTGTCAAAGAGGACCTCGACGCTGCCGGTTGCGCCCATGCCGACCGCTTGCCAGCCCACATCGGTCACCGTGACTCCTGGCTGATCAAGGGCGACTGCCACCAGTTGTTGACGGTCCTGCTCGTCCCAGGCAGTCAGTAGCGCATGACTGAGCACTGCGGCGCCGGAGCACCAGGCCTTGCGACCATTGAGCGCGACGGCCTGCGCTGAATGGGTCAGCCGAACCCGGGCATTCGGCGGTTCGGCCGCCCACATGCCCCAGGTACTGCCAGGCGGCGGCGCAAACGCACCGAGTTGCTGGAAAATCGCCAGCGCGTCGGTGTGCCCTTCATACAATTTGCACAACCGCAGATCATGCCCGCCCACCTCGGCCAACCGCTGGAATCGCTCCAGCGTGTGGCCTTGCCCCGGTAGCGGCAGTCGATCCAGACCTGCCTCCACCAGTTGCTCCAGGCACTGTCCTAGTGCCCGGGTGCCGTCGTAGTCCGTCGACTGGCGATCAAGACAGGTCTTGGGCTCCATTTCACTCGTCTTCCTCACGCTGCAGTTCGAACAACAGGAGCGAGCGGCCAGTCACGGAATACTCATGGCCAAACTCGAAACGTTCCTGACCACGGATCGAAGGTTGATTGGTGTCGACCATGCACGTCCAGAACACGCCCTCAGGGACTTCCGGCAAGGTGAAGTTGACGATGTCGTGATGCGCATTCACCACCAGGAGCAGGGTGGCATCTGCGCCCTTGCGACGAATCCCGGTTTCCTGGGCGCGACCGTCCAGCAGCATGCCGAGGCAGCGCCCATGGGCGTCTTCCCACTGCTCGATGGACATCTCGCTGCCATCCGGGGCCAGCCAGGTGACGTCCTTGACGCCGATATCCTCGTTGTAGTTGCCCACCAGGAAGCGTCCGCGACGCAGGATCGGGTAGGCCAGGCGCAACTTGATCAAGCGCTTGACGAATTTCAGCAGGGCCTTGCCGTCCTCGCTCAAATCCCAGTTGACCCAACCGATCTCGCTGTCCTGGCAGTAGGCGTTGTTATTGCCGTCCTGGGTGCGGGCAAACTCGTCACCGGCGACGATCATCGGCGTGCCTTGCGCGAGCAACAGCGTGGCGAAGAAATTGCGCATCTGCCGGTGGCGCAGGGCATTGATCTCCGGGTCGTCGGTCGGGCCTTCGACGCCGTGGTTCCACGACAGGTTGTTGTTGCTGCCGTCCTGGTTGTTCTCGTCGTTGGCTTCGTTGTGCTTGTCGTTGTACGACACCAGATCGTTGAGGGTGAAACCGTCGTGAGCGGTGATGAAATTGACCGACGAATACGGCCGGCGACCGCGCTGATTGAACATCTCGCCGGACGCAGTCATGCGGCTGGCGAAATCCGCCAGCTGGCCGTCATCCCCTTTCCAGAACGAGCGTACCGTGTCGCGGAATTTGTCGTTCCACTCCACCCAGCCCGGCGGGAAGCCGCCGACCTGATAACCGCCGGGGCCGCAATCCCATGGCTCGGCGATCATTTTCACCTGGCGCAGCACCGGGTCCTGTCGGCAAGCGACGAGGAAGCTGTGGCGTTCGTCGAAACCGTCATGATAACGACCGAGAATGGTCGCCAGATCGAAGCGGAAGCCGTCGACGTGCATCTCGCTCGCCCAGTAACGCAAAGAGTCAGTGACCATTTGCAGCACGCACGGGTGACTCAGGTCGAGGGTGTTGCCGGTGCCGGAATCGTTGATGTAGTAGCGCTTGTCGTCGGGCATCAAGCGGTAGTACGAGGCGTTGTCGATGCCGCGCATGGACAGGGTCGGGCCTTGCTCGTTGCCCTCGGCGGTGTGGTTGTAGACCACGTCGAGGATCACTTCGAGATTGGCTTCGTGCAGGTGCGCGACCATTTCCTTGAATTCGGCGATCTTGCCGCTGGCCAGATAGCGCGGGTCGGGGGCAAAAAACGCGATGCTGTTGTAGCCCCAGTAATTGGTCATCCCTTTCTGCAACAGGTGCTGGTCATTGACGAAGGCGTGGATCGGCAGCAGCTCGACCGTCGACACACCGAGCTTGCGGATGTGTTCGAGTACGTCGTCGACCATCAATCCGGCAAACGTGCCGCGCACGTTTTCCGGCACCGAAGGGTGACGCATGCTGATGCCGCGCACGTGGGTTTCATAAATGATGGTCTTGTCCCACGGCACGCTAACGCGATGGTCGTTGCCCCAGGTGTGCGCCGGGTCGATGACTTTGCACTTGGGCACGAACGGCGCGCTGTCACGCTCATCGAAACTGAGGTCGGCGTCAGGGTGGCCGATGGTGTAGCCGAACAGTGCTTCCGACCATTTCAACTCACCCACCAGCTGTTTGGCGTACGGGTCGATGAGCAATTTGTTGTGGTTGAAGCGGTGGCCGTTGGCTGGATCGTACGGGCCGTAAACGCGGTAGCCGTAGATCAACCCCGGATGCGCATCGGGCAAATAGCCGTGGTAGATCTCGTCGGTGTATTCCGGCAATTCGATGCGTTCGAGTTCGACTTCGCCGGCGTCGTCGAAAATGCACAGTTCAACCTTGGTCGCGTTGGCGGAAAACAACGCGAAGTTGACACCCAGGCCGTCCCAGGTAGCACCGAGCGGGAAGGGCAGGCCCTCACGAATTCGCGAGGCCTCGGTGTGAGGTTCTGTCGCGGGTTTTTTGGACTGCTCATAAATGCTCCTGCAAATGGGGTCGAAGGCGGTGTGGCGATAGTTTTTTCAGGGCGAACGACCCCGACATGGCGAGCAAGCTCGCCATGAATCCAGTCAAATCAGAAAGTCTGTCGTCAGACCGAAGGTTTTTTAGTCGATCGCGGCTTTTTCTCGGGAGCCTTTTCGCCTGGCGGTATCACCGAGGAAGCGGCTGCAGGCTTGGCCTTGGCGGCGGCCTTGGGCTTGGCAGCAGGCTTGTCTTCAAGCTTGCCGTTGGGCTTGGCAGCCTTGCCCGCAACACCCTTGCTGCCAGCCGCCTTGGGCGACTTGGTGGGGGCCAGTGCTTCAGCTTCCGCCAGTTTGCGGGCCATCTCCCAATGACGGGCTTCCTGGCCCTCGGGCTGTCCTTCCGACTCCCAGATCTGATAGGCAAATTCGCGAACGCGTTTATCGTCGGTACTCATCGCTATGCTCCTGAACTGAACTCAAGCTTGTGTAGAAAATTGGATAAAAAGATTGACCGGGAATTCGCCCAGCGCGGTGCTGATGTTCAGCTCCTTGTGATTTGTGACTGTGGCGCCGGGAAAAAGTCCCTTCAGATTTTCTGCGGATGCCTCGAACGGTAATTTGACCCGGGTATCGCCCCACTGCAGCGCATCAACCAAGGGCAGGGCACTGTTTTTCAGCAGTTCGGCGCAACGAATCGGGACGATCACTACAGCCCTGCTGCCTGCATGTTCACGCATGAAGGCGAGCACTCTGTGGGCCTGGCTGCCGATCACCTCCAGTGGCTGATAGCTGCCACGGGCGAACAGTTGGGCATGCTCGGCCCGCAGGTTGAGGGTGCGGCGAATCAGCGTCTGCTTGATTCTCCCATCGCGCCAGGCCGCCAACTGCTCGGCCACCTCCCGGGGTTGTGCCATGGCTTGCTGCCGGCTGTGGTAATCCACGGGCCTGCGGTTGTCCGGATCCACCAGCGAAAAGTCCCAGTAATCGTTACCCTGATACAAGTCCGGCACCCCAGGCACCGTCATGCGCAGCAAGGTTTGCGCCAGACTGTTCAGGGCACCGGGTGCCGCAAGTGCCTGGGCGGCCTTGGCCAGGGCCGAGCGCAACAGTTCACCCTCGGCACTCAGGAGCAAGCGCTCGATGAAGACCTGGACCGCTCGCTCGTAGGCGTCATTGGGCGCACTCCAGCTGCTTTGCAATTTGGCTTCGCGCAAGGCTTTCTGTTGCCACTGCCAAAGGCGCTTGGCGTACTCCTCGAGGCCCGCCTGATCGTCACTGCGCAGGTCCAGCGGCCAGCTGCCGAGGATGGCTTGGTAGAGGATCAACTCGTCGCCGGCAGACGGCATCTGCTCGTCGTCACGCAAGGGCCGGGCGAGGGTTTGCCACAGCGGCACCTGTTCGGCATACCAGGCGCTGCGCTCGCTCAATATGGCCAGTCGCGCGCGGGTGTCTTCACCGCGTTTGTGGTCATGGGTGGCCGTGGCCAGCAGATTGTCCGGGAAAGCTTCGAAGCGCTGCAGGCAAGCCTGGTGAAAATCAGCGACGGGCGCGCTGAACTGTTCGGTGCTGAAGCCCACGTCGTTGCGCGACAGCAATACTGCCGAACGATAGAACGCCGTGTCCTCGACCGCCTTGGCGGCCGCCGGTGACGTCAGTTGCTGGAAGCGTACGCAGGCATGCTTGAGAATCTTGCGCGAGCGCCCGATGGGGCGCTCACGCCATTGCTTGCCACCCAGCCAACCGGCCAGGCAGTCGAGCACCGGCCAGTCGGCCTCGCCGAGGGTCTGCCGCGCTCCTGCCAGGGCCTGCTGGAAGAACACATCGTCTTCGTTGCAACGTCCAAGCGGGCTGATGTAGGTGCGGTACACCGGAAAATGCACGATCAATTCCTGCAGCGCGCGGCGGATCGCGCCCAGAGTCAGGTCGCGGGTCATCAGGTCATCCCGGGCCACTTGCAGCAGTGCCTGGGCCACGCTTTCGAAATCGCCGGCCAATGAACCGTTGAGGATCTGCTGGCGGGCCAGTTGGGCTTCCTGGCGAAAGTCGGCAGGCCGTTCGCTGTACTTGCTCCACAGTTCACCCAAAGGTTGGGCGCCCTCGAGGATCGTGTTGCAACAGCGACAATTGGTTCATGAACTCGTAGCCCGTGGTGCCGTCCACCGACCAGTCGCGATGCAGCGCTTTCGCCTTCACCGAGGATCTTCTCGACGTAGATTGGCAGGTGGCGTTCGGGCGACAGCGAGTCGACCCGACGCCGCAGTTTGCGACAATAGCCACGCGGATCGGCCAGGCCGTCAATATGGTCGATTCGCAGCCCGTCGATCAGGCCTTCGGCCACCAGCTCGAAAATCTTCGCGTGGGTCGCCTCGAAGACGCGCAGGGCGCTCCACGCGCAGGCCACCCAGTTCGTTGACGTCGAAAAGCGCCGCCAGTTGATGTCATCGCCCGCCGTTCGCCAACTGGCGAGGCGGTAGCTCTGGCGCTCGAGCAGCAGGTGCAGGCGCTCAAAACCCTCAGGCGTCTGCGAGTCATAACCTTGCAGATTCTGCTCGATACGCTGCCGGATGGCCGGGTCCCTGGCCAGTTCGCGCAGCTCTTCCTTGAGCGGTACTGCCAGGCTGTGGGCGTCGGTCTGGTAGCTCAGGGCAGAGAAGCGATCGGCGAGGAATTTGAGCGGCTCATCATCGCTCCTGAGCAACTCGCCGTAGCTGTTCGGG
>NZ_JAEKEG010000133.1 GCF_016651255.1 Pseudomonas sp. TH10 | reverse complement strand
ACGACGGCACATGGCGATATCTCCGCCCCCCTTGCCAATCAATCAGAGCACCAGTAGCGGCGGGCTGGAAAATGCAATTACTGGTTGCATTATCAAAACCAAAAACACGACCATACAGCTTCTAGTCATAGCCACAGAATTTTCACTAGTCAACGCCGTGCGCGAAAACCAACATTTGAAAAATATCTCGTACATAGATAAACACACAAATCAGAACGATAGAATCACCTCTATCGGGCTCGCGGTTATCAAACCCAGAAATTTAACAAGAAATGCCGACGCAAAAATACCGACGAGTAAAACAGGCGAGCAATCACCAAGAGACACATTGGCCGACATGAAACCAGACCTTGCAACTTCATTAAAAATCGGCTGCGAGTATATAACGGACCTTGCAAATAATGATCATCCCTTTAATCCTACTTGTTTCTCTGTTGCTTTAGGTGCCGGATACGGCATAAAACAACGTGATCCCGACACGACTTCAATCGAACAGCTCGAACGTTTATCGGCGTTACGTATAGAGATGCTAGAGAAATCAAACCGAGAAGGTGATATCAATCTCCGTCCGATGTCTGAAAAAAACCTGAGCACCAACCACACTAACTTTCAGGAAGCGTCCGCTCGTTAAAGTTCAGCAGACGGCGCGACCGAGCGGTGGCGCCGCCTTTATTGTCGAGCACCTAACTTTCAGATACCGGCCTACTTATGAAGTTTTTGATACTGATTATACTGCACGCCCTGGAAAGCACTCATAAAAAAGGACAGCTGGCATCATGGCCTTTCTGCACCTTTTAGAAATCAACAAGATGGATGCCGCTTAACACGCCCCCACAAAGTTGGAACAGCCGTGTGATAATCGCATACTTCTTTAAATCGATAAATTGTATCTTGATCCGTTTTAAATATCTCCACCAGTAAACGCCAACGCCCCTTGCGCTTATCATCGCCCATTTTTACGGTATAAATATGCAGCGTGTTTATACTTTTTTCGGTGAACGGCCCGACTGAATATCCTCTTCTATCTTCTTTAAACTATTGATACACTCCTGCGGAAATCCTTCTTCCTCTTGCCGAGCAAACGTTGGTCCATAAACAATTTTACAGTTTGTTTTCGATTGTTTTTTGGAGGTGCCTTGTACAAGTTCACCAAGGGGGCTTCCGACACCAGTATTTTTGCAGACAAAACGTTTTTTTAACTGATTGGGTACTGCAAGTTCCTCAACGGCTCTCCGTCTATGAGAAGGCCAGCTCTGACTTGCATCATCCCTGACTGGATAGCGAGTCAAATCAGGATTGACATGTAAGTAGGGGATATCTTTATAAGCCAAAAGCGCGACGAATGAAGCTTTATTACTACGCTTATCATCGTTATATAGATCCAGCGTTGAATCCCACTTTTTTCGGAGCCCCTCCCCCCGCAAGCCTTTGGGAAAGCGAGTGATATAATAATCTACCTTTGCATCCACTCCCGCACTCGACTCTTCAGTTTGGCACGTAAAGGCAAAGTCGTTATCTGCATTGTGAACCATGATATATTTTATTATATTTTTAACATATTCATCATCAAGAGCACTCAGCGTTGAACCGGGGTATTTTTTTGCCAGTCCTTGCCTGCAGCATCAAGAATTTTTTTGCCATTTGCTGCGCTTCGATATAACTGGTTTTTTTGCAGTATTTATCATGTGCCCGAACAACCCTACTCATCGCAGTCAAACGCACGTCTGGAGGCATATTGACTACGTCATCCGGGATGCCTTGTTTTAATTGAGCCCATGCAGGAGAGCCTTGTAATTCTTCGACCAGTTCCTTATAAATTTTGTCAAATCGTTCCTCCTCTGAATGGAGCCATTCAAAGCCAGACTTTATCAGTGCTCCTACCACTGCACCGGCCAAGATACCTGCCCCCACGCAGTAGACGACAGGTGCACCAGTCAATACGGCTACGGCCCCAGCACTCGTTGCCCCCAGAGAACTACCTACGAGAGCCGTTCCAACTATAGGGGTTATGTTACCGTCGCGGTTAGATACTGAAACAGTTTGCTTCACCTTATTGTGTCTCTGAATCCTGCGTCCCCCTACACGCTGAGCAGGGCGATTTTTTCCACCACTGGGCCCTACCCGATCCATAACACGCCTCCCTTCGACCAATGGTTTTTATCGACGCGCCGGACGAGAAGTACCGCCATTCCAGTTACGGTCTGCCGCCTTGGACAGCCCATGCAACGGATTACCAGTCAACATTCTCCCGACTGTCCTCATCCTCATCGGTCTTGAACACGTCCTGCAAGAACTCCTGGAAAAACATATGCGCGGCCGAAACCGAGGAAAATGCTCCTCTGAGCTCCTGATAAGTCTCCCCGCCTTCCAGCCCCTCGGCCTTCATGCGCTCCATAAGCTTGGCCAGCACATCCTGCTGGTGCTTGGTGGTGCGGTAGATTTTTTCGCCAGCGCCATTGGCGTATTGCTTGAGGTAGTCAACGATGGCCTTCTTGCCCGGCCCGTCGGCGGCCCAGGCGATGAACTCGTTATAAAACGCATCAAATTCGGGGTCGGGGCGGGCCGTCGACTGGGGGCTTTGAGTGCCTGATACGCCCTGAGCCTCCTGAGTACCCAGGCGCTGCACCAACGGCACGACGGCGTCGGCTACCAGCCCGGCGCCAGGCAGCGCTGCGTTCAACAGGGTTTTACCGATATCCATCATTCGGACTCCGCTTGCACTTGAGGGGGCGTCGCTTTGCCTGTCGAGGTTGCCGGCCCATTCAACAAATAATTGCACCGAGGCGTCATCGAGTTCGCGCACGCTGTCCGGCAACTGCTTGAGCCGGGCCAGCAGGCGCGGCGCCAGGCGCTGTTGGGTGGCTTCGATATCGAGTTCGATGACCTGATCGCCCTGGCGAAACAGGTAGCACTCACGCTCATGAAAACTGATCCGCGCATCGTCCACGCCCTGTTCGGCCAAGGTCGCCTGTACGGCCGCCAGCAGCGCTTTGCAACGGCGCGGCAAAATGATCTGCAGCGCGCCCGGCGACCCAGCGCCATGCCGGGTCGACCAGCGCTGCACGAGCATGTCGAGCAATTGCTCATCCATCAACCACTCGGCCAGCAACTCACGCGCAGCCTGTAGCAATTGCGCCTGCAACTCGGTTGCCAGCAACCGCGAAGTCAACAACAGCTGGCTGAGATCGCCGGCCACCTGCAACACCCCTTGCGAGTAGCCTTCCTGGAAGGCCCGGGCGCGGATCAGGTCGGCCTCGGCCTCGGCCTGGGCCACACAATCACTGGCCCGCTCCTGCGCCTGTTGCATCAACAGCCGGCGCTCGCGGGCGGCGCTACGGTCGGCACGGACGATCAGAGGATCGTCCGCCGCCGGGGGTCAATCAGGGTTCTGATGGAGTCGAGCATGTTGTACCGCCAAAACAAAAAGTGACGCATTCGGCTGTTGCGCAGGCATGGCCCGTTGCAAAGCGACTACGCGGGGGGAAAACTGCAGGATCAGGCGCTGCATCAGCGCCGGGGGATGTGCGCATGCCACGCCAGCAAGGCGTTGAGGCCCATGGCATCGAGGGTGTCCAGCACCCCGTCGGTGTCACAAATCGGGCTGGCGCAACGCTCGCCCAGCCCCAGGCGCGCAAAGCTGCGCGTAGGTTGGTCGAGTTCGCGCAGGCGCGCGCCGATGGCCAGTTGCGCCCAGCCCAGTTGCGCGCCCATCAGCCGGGCGACTGCCGGCAGCCGCCGCCAATGGCGTACCCACGCCTCGGCCCAGGAATGCGCCGGCAGCGTCAGCGGCTCGGCACTCAGCCCCAGGCCACGCAACAAAGCCTGATCGAGCACCGCCCGGGGCCCAGGGGCGGCGAACAGTGCCGGCAGCCGCCCACGCTCGGCATGCAGGTAGGCAAAGGGCTGGCGCAGAATCAACTCAAGCGCTTCACTGGCCTGCGACATCGCCGGCCTCGTCAGCACGTTTGCGTTGATACAGCCACAGCGCCCATGCAGCCGCCAGCACCAGGCCCAGGCCCAGCAACAGATAGAGCGGGGTCAAATCCTGCGAGCGCGGTTCCGGCGACGGCGCGGTATGCTGGATCGGCGCGCGCCGCGACAGCACCACGGAAATGTCTTCGTAGTCGATACCGGCGAAGCTGTTCTTGAGAAAACGCTTGATGTCGCTGATCAGCAACTGCGGTTCGATATCCGGCTCGTGGGTCACCAGCGCCGATAAATGCACCGGCGCCGCCTTGCGCTTGCTCTCCCCGGACTCCAGGTCGTAGCTGACATGCAGGCGCGCCGAGACGACACCGCCGATAGTGCCCAGGGACTGTTCCAGGCGTTGTTCCAGGGCGCTGTACAAGCGGGCTTTTTCGGCCCGCGGCGAGGCCACGAGCGAATCCGCCGGGAACATCTGCGCGACTTCGACACGCGGTTTGGACGGCAACGCATACAGGGTCAACAGGTCCACCGCCGCGGCAAAATCGGCCTGGGCGATCTGCACCGAATAGCCGACCTTGCCATTGTCGATCTTGTTCGCGCTGATGTTGTTGCGCTGCAGCACCGACACCACTTCATTGACCTGCTGCTGGTCCAGGCCTTCGAGCAGGCTCGGCTGGCGACAGCCGACCAGCGCCAGGCACAGCAAAACGACACAACCGTATGACTTCATGACGAACGCAACAAGGTTTCAGCCGTGCTCACGGTTTTGCGCACCAGGACATTCAACAGGGACACGTCGATGTTGTATTGCGCCATCATGATCTGCATCTGACTGAGCACTTCGGGGTTGGTGATGTCCGGGCGATCGAGCATGCCGTTGATTTTCGCGTAATCCTGTTCGGTGCCCACCGCAGACTTGGCTAAACCTTGAATCAAGCGACTTTCCAGGGACACGACCGCATTCGGAGCCGGGGTCGACAATTCAGCTACTTGTAAGGAGCTGAGTCCCGCCGGAGCAATAGCGTAATTTGACATAAACAACTCTCATGAAAATCGTTGACAGGTCCACGACCTGCCGACGATAAAACGGAAATGACGTTTAGCGGGCGGCGGAAATGATCGCCGAATCGATTTCCTTGAAGCCCTTGATGGTATTGGTCGCCGCGTTGCGGAAAATATTGTAGGAAGAAAATGCGGCTTGATATTTCGCCAGAAGTATTGGATCAGAAGCATCACCGTGCAACGCTTTCAACGCCTCATCCAGCTTCGTCTTCAAACCTGTAGCACCCGATTCAAAGGCCTCGGCCTGCTTGCCGAGGAAATCCGTATGAAAATCTGCCAGTGCTGCAATTGAACCTGGGGTGTCGTTACTAGCCATACATCACCTACCTTTTATAAATCAGAGCGGTTTTGGAAAATACCAGGATGACGGCGTCATCTTGATGTAGCCCTGCGGGCCATATTGAAAAGACTTACCCTTGAGCCAGTCATCCTTCAATTCGATTGCGAAGTTCACATAACGATCACCCCACTGCTGATTGAATCGGGTGACATAGCTGTTCAGCGCCTGCAACTCGACATCTTCCAGGCTGCCTTCGACCCGGTAGGTCACGCTGTCGCCGTTGGCCTGGCGAGTAAAAGGCAGCGCCAGGCGTTGCAGCCCCTGTTCGGCCTGACGTGCCAACAGCCCGTCGTCACTGCTGACGATCATGACTTCACGGGCGTAGGGCGCGGCTTCGCGCAGCAGGCCTTGCACCCGCAGTTGATCCTGCGGGGTCAGGACATTGCGTTGCGCACTGACGAGCAGTCGCGGCTGAGCCGGCTGACTGAGATCGATGCGATGAAAGGCCAGACGCGGCTCCTTCTCCAGCAACAAGGCCTCAAGCCGGGCACGCTCGCCATAGATGGTCAGGAGCTGGGTGGCCGAATAGCCGTTGCGCACCAGCACCTGGCGGCCCCAGCCGGCCTGGCGCTCGGAATCGGCGAAAACGTACACCGCCCGATCGCGGCCGTAGAGCACAGTCATCTCGGCATCGGCGCCACGGATCAGCGCTTCAACACTCGACACCGCGCCGGGCCTGGACACCTGCCAGGCGAATACCGCCCCCTAGCGCCAGCAACAGTGCCAGACCAAACCCCCATTGCTGGGCGCGACTGCCCGGAAGCTGCATCAGGTCCGGCGAATGCGGCGCAAGGGGTGCCGGCAGGAGCAGCACTTCAAGCCAGGGCTCATCCACCGGGCGCACGGCAATCTGCAGGCCTTCGATGTTTTCCAGCGCCTGGAATGCCAGGGTGCGTTCTTCAACGCCCAGTGGGCCGAACACCCGCAGCCGACAGCCGCTACGGGCGCTGTCCTCAAGCAACACTTCGAAGTTGCAACCGCCTGCTTCCAGCGGAATATAAACAACATCCTCGGGCACGCTCGGTATGTGCTCAACGGCACAGAACCGTGCCTCGGGGCCCACGAGGAAAAAGTTGCCGTGCTGCGCCAGGTTAAACTCACAACCCTGCAACGGGCCGTTGAAAACACGCAATACACATTGAGTTGCAGGGAAGGCCTGCATGTTGTTCACCATCGTGCCAATCATCATGAAAAGCGCCAAGCGCCTTGATTTAAACGACAGGGTAAACAGTGGGGTAATGCCAATCCTGATCAGACTCTGCAGTTCATCAGGATGATCCGATCACATTCTGCTCGCGGGCCTGCCCTGCACTTGCCAGGCGTGATAATGCGTCCAGACCTTGCGCGCATAACGCAGTCGAACGGCTTCGCGCGCAGGCGAACTGCCCGCGTTGTACGCGCCAACCGCCGTCCAGTTATAGCCATGACGGGCGACGAATTCGGCAAGAATAAAGGCCCCTGCCTCCACCGCGACACAGGGGTCGGACAGCAGCAAGGGCTCGGTGATGCCGCGCCGGGACAGGCGCGGCAGGTGCTGGCTATTGATTTGCATCAGCCCGATATCCCGCGAGCCGTCGCGGTTGACATGAAGGGCATCGACCTTGAAGCCTGACTCGACTTGGGCAATGGCCAGCAGCAGTTGCGGCTCAAGATCATGCCGCCTGGCCGCCTCCTCCCAACAATCAGCCAGTACCCCGCCCGCCCACAGCAGGCTCGCCAGCGCGCCGGCCACGACCTGGCGCCTCATGCCAGTAATCGCTCGTCAATCAGTTTCGCCAGCCCTTGTAGGCGCGGATCGCCAAGCCGGGCTCGCCACCAGGGACAGGACCTGCCCTCCAGCTCGCGCCACAGGCCGGCGGCCGCACGATCTCCGTCAAGCCGGCGCAACACCGGCAGTTGCGCCGGGCACAAGGGCGGATGCTCCGACGCCACGCACCAACGCCGATAACGCTCGCGCGCCGCAAGCTTGTCAAAGGCTGCCTGCACATAGCACACCACCAACTCGACTTCGCCTGACTGCCCCTCCAGTAACCCGCCCCGCTCCAGCACTGCCTGCGCTGCCAGCGGCTCGCCGCTGACATCGAGGATAAGAGCATGCATCGCATTGATCACCGGATGCCGGTCACCCAGCACGGCCATCGCCTGTTCAATCACGTCAAGCGCCTGCAGCGCATCGACTTCCAACTCGATCCGCGCGCGCAACAGCCACGCCGCCACCGAGGAGCAATCCTGCTCCAGGGACTGCTCGACAGCATGCAATGCCTGCCCGAACCGCCCGCAGCACCACAGATGCCAGGCGTAATGATAGTGCGCCCCGGCCCGATCCGGCCCTAGCAACGCTCGCCGAAACAACGCCTCGGCCGCGTGCGGCACACCCTGCAGGCTGGTCAATAGCGCCAGCCTGACCGAGGCCTGGGCATTCTCCGGTTCGAGCGTGAGCGCCTGGGTCAACGCCCGATACGCCTGGGTCAACGCCCAGTGATGATCCTTCAAACCCAGGTTGGCCATGGCCAGGTAGGTATCGGCCAAGCCACACCACAAGGGTGCGTAACCCGGGTCCAGTTGCAGGCAGCGCAGAAACTCCTGCAACGCCTCGCCCAACCCCTCGGGGGTATAAATCCGCAACCCGAGCAGCCCATTAACGTAGGCTTGGGCCAGCGGATAGGAGCTGCAAGGCGATATCTGCGGCCGCAGCCCCGGCAGGCGATCAGCGATCAGCAACAGCACCTGCTGCATCACCTGGTCGAAACAGCTGACCTCGTCCAACACCTCACTGTGCAGCAAAGCGTGATCACGCCCGCGTACCAGTTCGACCGAGCCGGTCCAGGCCTTGACGTGCTCGACGCGGCGAAAAGCGAGGTAGTAATCGGCCTGCAGGCGCTCGACCAGCGCCAGGTAGCCCTCGTCGCCGATACCGACCGTGACACCGGCTGAGAACACACACAGCCCCTCACCAAAGGCCGCCGCCAATTGCCGGACAACTTCACGCTGCACATCAGCCATGCAACCATTGCCGCGCCCGGCCAATGGCAACACCAGCAACGACGGCGCCACCGACGGCGCGCCTGCAGCCGCCACCCGACGCTCGGTGACCTCACCTACAAAACGATAACCTTTGCCATACAGGGTCTTGATATAGACGTTATCGCGCCCCAGCACCTTACGCAATGTATAAATACAGCGCGTCAGGGACTCTTCGGCGATATCGCAATTAGGCCAGACCCGAGATAACAATAGCTCCTTGGATACCAGGGCACCGGCCGAACTTAATAATAAACGCAGTACGTGCAACTCCTTCGGTGGCAGATGCAATGAATTGCCCTTGTGCAAGAGTATGCCGTCGCTGCACAACTCCCAGGAACCGAAGATAAACGAGTTTGTTGACCAGAGATCCACAGCACTGCCCGAGCTCACGATGACTCCCCCAAAGGTAAATGAACCGCCCATGCTCAAGTTCAAGCGTTAAACATGGATTGCAGGGCTTATGGCCCCGCATGAGCAGCGGACTATATCAAGGGTGGCACGGCAGGATGCACGAACTACAAAATTTTAGGACTCCTCCTATAATAAAAAATATTTAACGAGACAAATAAAGAAACACATTAAACGACGCGCCCCGCTAAAGGGCGCGCAATTAATAAATATCAAACCATTGAAACATCCAAAGTCTGTAGGACTAATCCGAGCAAGTCCTCTACCCGGCGTACTTGGGCAACACCTTCGACGGGCAGTTCAATGGCAAATGTTTCGTTGATATCCAGTACAATTTCCAGCAGGTTCAACGAATCGGCGCCGAGGTCTTCGACCAGGCGATGGCCCGGCTCGATCGACGCGGCGTCGACCAGCAGAGTGCGGGAAATGATGTCGGTAACGATTTTTTCATGCTCTAGCGTTCTCGACAAAACTTCACTCAGAACTGCCACGGCCGACCCTTCATTGCTGTGCCAGAATCTAATGAAGCGTAAAACGAGTTTGAGGTATCAACCGGCGCATGAACTTTCGCCTTTCCCCTTGCATTGAACGGCACCATTGATGGCAGCCTTGTCAACTCCGACAGGCTGTCCCAGCGCTCAAGAGTCTGCGCTTGATCGATGTCCATGACATCAGCGCTCGTGTCGACTTGCGTGCTGCTACGGGAAGGAAGCGGATCCAAAGAAACGCCCACGTTCTCGCGCCGCGTACCATCTGCGAGAGCAGCCTGCGTGCGTGCTGCCGACGCACCGCGATTGCTTGAACCTACTTGCCTGAGCGCGGCTCTGGCATTGAACAGCTCAAGGTTCTGCGATTCATCGATTACGCCCCTCGAAAAGTGCGCATCACTACTGACGCGCCTTAATCGCTGGCTGAAATTGTCGCTCAGCCTGTCGTCGAATGTCGGGCGATGCAAGATGTCCTCTGTACGGATAATATCAAGGCTCGACGCTCTGCGGTTAGGTTGAGGGCTGGCTGGCAGTTCGATTTGATCGGCTTCAGCCTGGGCATTACGCTTGGCCAGCTCCACTTTAAGCTCAGCCATAACGTTAGTCCGGTAATGGTTCTCGATATTTTGGTCCATTGCCTTAGGAGGAGAAGGCATAGCGGGGGGCAGTGGAATAACATCTCCTACACCTGAATCAGCATCACTTTCATCGGAGTCTGAAAATGATATCGTCGACGACTGGACTAACTGTTGCGCGCCAGTCGTTGCAATATTGACGGCCTCGTGTTGCTGAGCGTCCTCGACGTTATCGTCAATTACCTGAACGGCTGACTGCTCGGCGGTGGCTACAATCGAAGTTCGTCCGGTGACTATTCGGCCAGTGTCGGCGTGCTGCGCCTGAGAGCCGGGTGTAATGTCGAGCGGCACAGACGAGGAGGAATGATTACCGCCCACATTTACCACCCTCATTACCTCAAGCGTGAAACGAAGTGCCTGCGCTAACATTCGCTCAGCCGATTCATTGTTATTCTTGGCTGCTTCGACAGAAGATTTAGTAAGAGCTTCAACCAGGTCAGATCCCGACGCGCCTGCTTGACCAATACCGTGGAAGTCAATTTTCATGTCCCCATTCTTACTAGTGACATTCAAACCTTCGGTGGGAAGCCGTTGACCAGTATTTTGAATTGGCGTGCGAGCACTTTCGCTGGGATTTCTCTGGACATTTCGACCCGCATTACCTTTTGACGGGAGATATGACTGTTTCAAATCCAGCTGACCGAGGCCCAACTGAATCACGCCCCAGAAATGCTCACTGGGACTTCCGGAAGGGGATCTATAATTCATCTGATCATACAATGCGGCAGTAGCAAATTCCCGGCCATTGCCACTCTGCCTGATC
This sequence comes from Pseudomonas sp. TH10, assembly GCF_016651255.1. Lineage (GTDB taxonomy): Bacteria > Pseudomonadota > Gammaproteobacteria > Pseudomonadales > Pseudomonadaceae > Aquipseudomonas. Next base: position 1,990 of record NZ_JAEKEG010000133.1, on the reverse strand, counting down.
TCTCGCACAGTCTCGTCCGTCAGCCGCTCGCCTGCTTGCAACCTGACTTGAGTTGCTCTAACCAAGCCATTATGCAGGTATTCGTTATACAAATTATTTTGGGTATGGAGTTCTGCGTCCGGGTAGCGAGTCAGGAGCGTATCCATACGGCCATTGATGGCTACCGCTCTCTCATGGCGATTCTCGTGCCCAAAAAGCTTACCGAGAGAAATTTTGGGCACACCTTGCGCCACGGACTTGGCCAGTGCGCTCTGAATTAGCTTTTGGGCTTGTTTAAAAGTTTTATCGGTACCGATATTGGGCACTTTCGACAACATAAATAGCTCGACAGCCAATCTGACTTGATATTCCCCATCACCTACGCCAGCACTCGCGATTTTTAACACGTCCTCTTTAGCTGCACCGGGCATGAAGTAAGCGCACGCTTGTTGTCGAAGGTGACGCATCGCCGCATCGGATGTATGAATCGTATCCTCACTGAGGATTGGGGCTAAATTGACTTCAGGATGGTTAACCACGGATTCCAGGGCCCGGGCAATCGGCCGAGTTGGCGCAGAATCACTGCGGGGTTGCGTCGCCGCCCTGGCGACAGATGAGTTTTCTGCAATCATATCAGGCAATCCCGCTGGCAATAGCCTTGAGCATCTCTGCGTACTGGCTTAGTTGAGAGGAAAGAATCTTGTTGAAGTTTTCGTGGTAGGAGTTGGCGTTGCCATATTTGGTGGTGAACATTTGCAACTGGTTCTTTAACTCGCCTTCCTGGCTGTTGAAGCCGGCTTGCCAAGCTTGGAATTTGGCGGAGTCAAGATGTGCTTCTACCGGTATTCCCGCCCCGCTAAACAAGGGCCTCAACGCATCATCCATTGTCTTCAAAGGCGAAAGATCCATCATCACAATGTATCCCCCCTTACCATCGGGCTGGACGTTCGGAGAGTCTTTGCCCATACCCATCGCTTCAGCCCACTTCTTGGCGTCGTCTTCACTCGTAACTGGCCAGTTTCCATCCTTATCAGGAATGGGGAAAAGCATCCCAGTGGGCTGGGCTGAATATTTTTTCAGTAAATCGCCGATAGCTGTAAGCAAACCTCGATTGATCGTGACAGTTTTGCCATCACCCGAACTCGTTATCCATTTACTCATCTCCGCCATGATGTCCTTATTGAACTCCGCGTAGAAGTCCGAATATTTTTTCAGCAACGCCTCATAAACGGCTAAATATTCTTTGCGGATGAGACCAATCATCGCTTGTAACTGCTCGAAAAAATCGGAACTGGCATTGGACTGGTTCAGGCTTTCCAGCACCGACGGTTCCGGCACCGGGAGCTTGCGCAAGTGCGCCAAGGCGTCGCCGGCGAACATGCGCGCATCGCGGGTATCGGCGAACCCATCGACGGAAAATTCACGCAGGCCGGCTTCGAGCAGATGACTCTGCTGACCGACTACAGCCGCGCTGTCGACAATCGCATTTAACTTCAGCAGCAGTGCGCCATTGCGACTGTGTTGCAGCGCCGCATCACGCAAAAACGCCTTGACGACATTTGCGCTGTCTTGCTCGGGCGCCCCTTGGCGCCCCGCAGCGGCACTGGCTTGCTGGAGCGCCACCAGGCGCTTGAAGTCCTTGACATCGGCGGCGCTGCCTTGCTGACGCGCCGACAGGCGAGCAAGGACTCCCTGCAGAGCCGCCGACCTCGATCGCTGCTGGCGGGAATGCAATTCATCGCCCCACCCACTGTCGGCAGGCTGTTCCAGGCGCACAGGTTGTTCGACGGGCTTGAGACAAGCAACGCCGGGCCTGGTCTGGAGTTCAGAGGAATAGCTCATGGGAGTCAGGCCCTGGCGTTGGCGATGGTGTTGATGGTCGAGTTACGGCTTTCGGCGATTTGCAACAGGGTCTCGAGCTGCTTGACCAGCATGGCGCTGTCCTCGCTGACCATCTGGTTCGCCGCTTCGCTGACCGATTTATTGACGTTCTGCTCCGCCTGGTGCAACG
>NZ_JAEKEG010000132.1 GCF_016651255.1 Pseudomonas sp. TH10 | reverse complement strand
CCAGGGCGCACGCTCCTACGATCGCCAGCAGCAGCCAGGGTATGTGGCGTAGCAGGCTATTATTATTTTTCATTTTATGATTCCAGCCAGGGTGGACAAGAAAGACAGCCACCCCGAGTTTAGCGCTACTGGCGCCAAAGACCATACCCCGACGTTGGTCTAGAGCCATGTCCCTGCTGGCGGCCGCGCACCCTGCGGGTCTATAGTCAGCGAACATCCGGAGGATTGCGCCATGAGCGAGCACCCTGCCAATCGTCGCCGCTTCAAACGAATTGCGTTCGATGCCAGAACCGAATTACGCCAAGGTGAATATATCTGGCCGGTAAAGCTGATCGACCTGTCACTCAAAGGCCTGCTGATCGAACGGCCGGAGCCATGGCTGGGAAATGTCGATCAGGTTTTTTACGTCGACATTCATCTGAGCGATGACGTCGACATCGAGATGGACGTGCAACTCAAGCACGAAGATCACGGACAACTGGGCTTCGTCTGCCGACATATCAGCCTGGAATCGATCCAGCGTCTGCGCCGATTGATCGAACTGAACCTGGGAGACCCGCAGGAGCTGGAGCAGGAGCTGGGCGCACTGATCGAAGTCTGACGCTCCCACCGGGAAGACCCAACGGCCAAAAATCACTCAAACAATGCGTCGAGGGCCTGTTCGAGGCGGGTGACGGCGATGATCTGCAAGCCTGGAGGGGATTCCTTTGGCGCATTACCCTTCGGCACGATCGCGCGTTTGAAGCCATGCTTGGCGGCTTCCTTCAGGCGCTCCTGACCGCTTGGCACGGGGCGAACTTCTCCAGACAAACCCACCTCGCCAAACACCAGCAGGTCGTGCGGCAATGGCCGATTGCGCAAGCTCGACATGACGGCGGCCATCAGCGCCAGGTCAGAGGCCGTCTCCAGCACCTTCACCCCACCGACGACGTTGAGAAACACGTCCTGATCGTGAGTCGGAATGCCGCCATGGCGATGCAAAACCGCGAGCAGCATTGCCAGGCGATTCTGATCCAGACCCAACGTCACCCGGCGCGGGTTGGCCAAGTGGCTGTCATCGACCAGCGCCTGCACTTCGACCAGCATCGGCCGGGTGCCTTCCCACGTTGCCATCACCACACTGCCCGGGACTTCTTCCTGGGCACGGGTGAGAAAAATCGCCGAAGGATTGGATACTTCTTTCAAACCCTTGTCGGTCATGCCGAACACGCCCAACTCGTTGACCGCGCCGAAACGGTTTTTCACCGCGCGCAGTAGACGCAAGCGACCGTCAGACTCGCCTTCGAAATACAGCACGGTGTCGACCATGTGCTCCAGCACGCGAGGACCGGCCAGCGCGCCTTCCTTGGTCACGTGACCGACGAGGAAAATCGCCGTGCCGCTCTGCTTGGCGTAACGCACCAACAGCGCCGCACTTTCACGCACCTGAGATACGCCACCGGGCGCCGACTGCAGTTGTTCGGTGAAGATGGTCTGGATCGAGTCGATCACCATCACCTTGGGCTTTTCCTGCCGGGCAGTGGCAATGATGGTTTCGATGCAGGTTTCGGTCATCACCCGCAGTTGATCCTGCGGCAAGCCGAGACGGCGCGCGCGCATGGCCACTTGTTGCTGGGATTCTTCGCCGGTGACATACAGCGCCGGCATGCTCTTGGCCAGATTGCACAGGGTCTGCAGGAGGATGGTCGACTTGCCGATCCCCGGGTCACCGCCGATCAGCACCACCGAACCGTCGACCAGACCACCGCCCAGGACTCGATCGAGTTCACTGGAGGCCGTGGAGAACCGCGGGATTTCTTCAACGCTGACTTCGGCCAGCGTCTTGATTTGCGCTTGCTGGCCAGTCCAGCCGGTGCGACCGCTGGGAGGTGCCGCCCCACCGCTCTCGACCATGGTTTCAGTCAGGGTGTTCCAAGCGCCGCACTCGCCGCACTGTCCGGCCCACTTGGGGAAAGTTGAGCCGCACTCGGTGCAGCCGTACATGCGTTTGGCCTTGGCCATCTTGACTCCCGGCAAAAACCGGGATGATAGCGCAGCTGGAACGGATAAGCGCGCAGCAATACGGAACAGTGGAGAGCCTTAGTTGCCTTTGGATAACTTACCCAACTGCCATCCAACTGCAACCCATTAACTTGTACCCGACCTCCTGGTTACTATCTGTCGCCTCCAAATTAATACTCGAAACATCAGCACCACCGTCAACGAAGCAAATGGCAATTCATTAACCAAACATGCACTTTCAGAAGTAGCGCACTGAAAAAGTAGTTCGCCAAAACACGCTGAGCGCCCAACAATCATGAGGTTTTTGTAAACTTTTCGCCGGCGGCCGGGTCGACTGCTGGCAAGCTCTAAAGCAGCCGTTTCGAGCAAGAACCGTATTGCTGAATTACACTGCGGCTACCAACCAATCCGTACAAGGAATCAACCAATGGGCGTGATCAGTGAGTTCAAGGCCTTCGCGGTCAAGGGAAATGTGGTCGACATGGCGGTCGGCATCATCATCGGTGCGGCCTTTGGCAAGATCGTTTCGTCGTTCGTTGGCGACGTGATCATGCCGCCGCTCGGCCTGTTGATCGGGGGTGTTGATTTCAGTGACCTGGCCGTCACCCTGAAGGCTGGAGAGGGAACCACCCCCGCCGTGATGCTGGCCTACGGCAAGTTCATTCAGAGCGTGATCGACTTCATCATCGTCGCCTTCGCGATCTTCATGGGTGTGAAAGCCATCAACCGCCTCAAGCGCGAAGAAGCCGTTGCCCCGACTGTGCCGCCTGTTCCGACCAAGGAAGAAGTGTTGCTGGGGAAATTCGTGACCTCCTGAAGGTGCAGAACGAGCGGCCGCGGAACCTGGAATAACCAGAAAAACGGCGCCTTTTCGGCGCCGTTTTCTCACCAGTAGGTTTCCACCGCTACTTGCCCCGGGCGGCGGCTGAGACTCAGGTGCATGTCCCTGCGCTTCAGCAATTGACGCGTGTCATCGATCATTTGCGGGTTGCCGCACAGCATCACCCTCGAATATTCCGGCGTGAGAGTCAGCCCCGCCGCGCCCTCCAGGTCGCCGTTTTCCATCAGTGTGGTGATTCGTCCATTCATGGCACCCGCGTGAGACTCGCGCGTGACAATGGGGATGAATTGCAGTTTGTGCGCATATTCGGCCAGGTAGTCTCGCTGTGCCAGCCCGGCGATCAGCTCCTGATAGGCCAGCTCTGCAGCTTCTCGCACGCTGTAGACCAGGATGATGCGTTCGAACCGCTCCCACACTTCAAAGTCCTGGAGGATCGACAGGAACGGCGCGACGCCGGTACCGGTCGCCAGTAACCAAAGGTCACGGCCGTCGACAAAACGATCGAGTGTGAGGTAACCGAATGCCTGGCGATCTATCAACAGCGAGTCTCCTTTGACCAGGCGGCTCAGCTCGCTGGTGAATTCGCCATTGGGCACCACGATGGAAAAGAATTCGAGAAACTCGTCATGGGGCGAGGAGACCATCGAATACGCACGCCACACCGTGCTGCCGTCGGCTTTGGTGACGCCCAGGCGAGCAAACTGGCCCGCGCGAAAGCGGAACCCGGGATCCCTTGTAGTGCGCAAGGTGAACAGGTTCGGCGTCAGGGGCTGAACGTCGAGCAAGGTCTGGCGGGTAAATTTTTCTGCACTGGCAGTCATGGGTCGCTCCATTAAACAGAGGCTTGCAGTTTCCCGCAAAAACGCAAAATTAAACACCGACGATTGGTAATGGCTTTAAACGGAACACCAACAGAATGTTTAACCAGTTCGTTAGTCACGCCTCGTATTAAACGCAGCATCTAAACCTCCCCTGCACAATCCAAATTGTATTAGAACCAGCCGTTTTGAATTAATGCCTGATTGCGCCGACATAATTCCCGCAGGCCATGGTCATGGGACACTGATTGCAGGGAGCACTGCGGGTTCTCTCGCGCCTTGAGCTGTTCGTTGAAAAATGCCGCGAGTAATCCTTAAGAAAAAAAGTACCATTTACGGTCCTTCCTGAGTGATGACATGCCCTCCCGCATGACGCAGTGCACTCGGCCGGATTAGCCCGCAACAGGCCCTTGGCGGCGGGAACCCCGTTGATTAACAAGAGCCACACTCCATGCCTCTGCTCGAAACACCCTTCGCCCAGCTCGACCTGATCCGCCAGCCCGAACAGTCGAATGAACCGCTGCAGGCATTTGATGCCGCCGACGAGTACCTGCTCAATCACCTGGCGCAGCTGCAACCGGCCGCTCAGACGCGGGTTCTGGTGCTTAATGACAGCTTTGGGGCACTGGCTGCGAGCCTGGCCGGTAACGTTCAGGTCACCAGCAGCGGCGACTCGTTCCTGGCATTCCAGGGCCTGGAAAAAATCTGGTCCGCAATGGCCATGCCTTCGATGCGGTGCCGACAGTACCCGCCCATCAGTCTTTTGCCGGCCCGTTCGATCAGGTGCTGATCCGCGTGCCGAAAACCCTGGCCCTGCTGGAGGAACAACTGATCCGCTTGCAAGGGCAGCTCGCCCCCGGCGCTGAAGTGGTCGCCGCCGCGATGGTCAAACATCTACCGCGTGCTGCGGGGGATCTGCTGGAGCGCTATATAGGCCCGGTACAAGCGTCTCTGGCGGTGAAAAAGGCCCGTTTGCTGATTGCCACGCCGGAAGTAAAAGCCCTTGCCGTTTCGCCCTACCCATCGCGCTATCGCCTCGACGAACCGGCGATCGAACTGCTCAACCACGCCAACGTGTTCTGCCGTGAAGGCCTGGACATCGGCACGCGCGCCTTTCTTCCGCATCTACCGAAGAACCTGGGTGGCGCACGGGTCGCCGACCTCGGTTGCGGTAACGGCGTGCTCGCGATTGCCAGCGCGCTGCAGAATCCTGAGGCGCACTACACGCTGGTCGACGAGTCGTTCATGGCGGTGCAATCGGCGAGCGAAAACTGGCGCGCAGCGCTGGGTGACCGGGAAGTCCAGGTGCGCGCCGGTGATGGCCTGGCCGAACAGGCCGCGCAGTCGCTGGATGTGGTGCTGTGCAACCCACCGTTCCACCAGCAGCAAGTCGTCGGCGACTTCCTCGCCTGGCGCATGTTCCAACAGGCCCGTGAAGCGCTGGTGGTCGGTGGTGCGCTGTACATCGTGGGCAACCGTCACCTGGGCTATCACAGCAAACTGGCGCGGCTGTTCCGCGGCGTCGAACAGGTGGCGGCGACGCCGAAGTTCGTGATTCTCAAAGCGCGAAAATAATCCAGACGAAAAAAACCTCCCTTCCAGGAGGTTTTTTTATCCGCCCATCTCAGTGCGTCGTCAGACCTGCCGCGTTCATGAACATGCGCATCAGGCTGGCGACGATAAACAGCGCGCCAACGCTGCCAACCCAGATCAGGGCCAACCAGCCGAGCCGCTGCCACAGCGGTTTCTTCTCCGCGGCCTCGATTTCCTGCAACGAGCGTTTACTGGCCATGAACTTCTACCCTCCTATTCAAGGTTGATGGCGCCTGTGTCGACGCCATCGCGAGCAAGCTTTGCTCCCACAGGCTGTGCATCAAGCTCTGCAGTAGTCTTTGCAACTGCTGCTAGTGATAGCCATCCTCGTGGGTGACCTTGCCGCGGAACACGTAATAGCTCCAGAAGGTGTACCCCAGGATGAACGGGATAATGAACAGCGTACCCACCAGCATGAAGCCCTGGCTCTGCGGCGGTGCGGCAGCGTCCCAGATCGAGATCGACGGTGGCACGATGTTCGGCCACAGGCTGATCCCAAGACCGCTGTAGCCCAGGAAAATCAGGACCAGCGTCAGCAGGAAGGGCATGTAGTTGGCATTGCGCGCCACGGCACGAATCAGTCCGTACATCGTCACCAGTACCAGGATCGGCACCGGCAGGAACCAGAACAGGTTTGGCAACGTGAACCAGCGCGAGGCAATTTCCGGATGCGCCAGCGGCGTCCAGATACTGACGATACCGATCACCGCCAGCAGCACGAAAGCCAAGGGGCGCGCAAGGTTATGCATCTGCTCCTGCAACTTGCCTTCGGTCTTCATGATCAGCCAGGTGCAACCGAGCAACGCATAAGCCACGACCAGTGCGGCGCCACAGAACAGGGTGAACGGAGTCAGCCAGTCCAGCGAGCCACCGGCGAATTGCCGGTTAACCACCGGTAACCCGTCAATGAACGCGCCGAGTGCCACCCCTGGAAGAATGTGGCCGCCACCGAACCGCCGATGAACGCCTTGTCCCACAGGTGGCGCTTGTCATCCTTGGCCTTGAAGCGGAACTCGAACGCCACGCCACGAAAGATCAAACCGATCAGCATGAAGATCAGCGGCAGGTACAGCGCCGACAACACCACCGAATAAGCCAGCGGGAACGCGCCAAACAACGCCGCGCCGCCCAGCACCAGCCAGGTTTCATTGCCGTCCCAGACCGGGGCGACGGTGTTCATCATCACGTCACGGTCGACTTTGCCGGGGATGAACGGGAAGAGAATCCCGATGCCCAGATCGAAACCGTCCATAACCACGTACATCATGATGCCGAAGATGATGATCACGGCCCAGATCAGCGGAAGATCGATACCCATGATTCAAATCTCCTTGGTCAGGCTGGGGCTGTGGTCAGCCTCGGCGCCATCGTCGTCGGCTGCAGACAATGGCCGCGCCGGCGTGCGTTTCTGGCCAGGACCACCGTCGTTGGTTTCCTTGCCTTCGTCGGTTTTCGGCCCTTTGCGCACCAGGCGCATCATGTAGCCAAGCCCCGCACCGAACAGCGCGAAGTACACCACCACGAACATGATCAGGGTGATGCTCATCTGCATGAAGCTGTGGTTGGAAGAAGCATCCGCCGTGCGCATCAGCCCGTAGACCACCCATGGCTGGCGACCGATTTCAGTGGTGAACCAACCGGCGAGAATCGCGATCAGCCCGGACGGCCCCATCCACAACGCCAGATACAGAAACGGGCGCGAGGTATAGAGCGAGTCGCGCTTGCGCAGCCACAGACTCCACAGACCGGTGAAAATCATCAGGAAACCGAGGCCGACCATGACCCGGAACGACCAGAACACGATGGTCGAATTCGGCCGGTCTTCAGGCGCAAACTCCTTAAGCGCCGGCACCTGCTTATCCAGCGAGTGAGTCAGGATCAGGCTGCCGAGGTAGGGGATCTCCACGGCGAATTTGGTTTTTTCTTCTTTCATGTCCGGCCAGCCGAACAGGATCAGCGGCGTCGCTTCGTCACCTTTGTTTTCCCAATGACCTTCAATCGCAGCGATTTTTGCCGGCTGATGCTCAAGGGTGTTGAGGCCATGGAAGTCGCCAATCACGGCCTGGATCGGCGCGACGATCAACGCCATCCACATGGCCATCGACAGCATGGTACGAATCGCCGGGTTGTCCTTGCCACGCAGCAAGTGCCAGGCCGCCGAAGAGCCGACGAAAAACGCCGTGGCGACGAACGCCGCCGTCGCCATGTGCATCAGACGGTAGGGGAACGAAGGGTTGAAGATGATGGCAAACCAATCGGTTGGAATCACCTGACCGTTGACGATCTCGAAGCCCTGCGGCGTCTGCATCCAGCTGTTGGACGCGAGAATCCAGAAGGTCGAAATCAGCGTGCCGATGGCCACCATGACCGTGGCGAAGAAGTGCAGCTTGCGCCCGACCTTGTTCCAGCCAAACAGCATCACGCCAAGAAAACCCGCTTCGAGGAAGAACGCCGTGAGCACTTCGTACGTCAGCAACGGGCCCGTCACGGCACCGGCGAAGTCCGAGAAACGGCTCCAGTTGGTGCCGAACTGGTAGGCCATGACCAGCCCGGAGACCACGCCCATGCCGAAGTTGACGGCAAAGATCTTCGACCAGAAATGATAGAGGTCACGGTAGGTGTCATTGTGGGTTTTCAGCCACAGGCCTTCGAGTACCGCAAGGTAGCTCGCCAGACCGATGGTAATGGCCGGGAACAGGATGTGGAACGAGATGGTGAACGCGAATTGAATTCGGGCGAGATCGAGTGCCTCTAAACCGAACATATGGCTTCCTCTGTCAGGTAAAACCGGCTGCGGGGCTTGTGGCCCCTGCACCTACTGCCCCCACGGATATGGAGTGCGGCGAATTCTGATTCGTTCTTTTTAAAACCATCGCAACGCAGGGAGTCTGGCCGACTGGCCACCGGATCAATTCCGTCTGGGGTCTTGATCTGGATCAAGCAACGTTGAAAGAGTAGTCCCATTTGCGACGAAGAACCGCGTGGTCGTTTGCCGCGTGACAAGTTGCCTCACAGGCATGGCAATCTGCCGTAACACATTCGTGTGGGGAGTGAGCCTGCTCGCGATAGCGGTTAGCCAGGGCACTTTGTCTTCTACTGACACACAGTCATCGCGAGCAGGCTCGCTCCCACATGAATGGGACTGCCTGAGAGATTGGTGTCTAGCTAACTAATTTTTCCGGGCCTGCAACTTCTGGTTACAGGTTGGTGGTAGTCTCGACGTTATCCCCGTTCAAGATCCGCCGCCATATGCCCAGCCAAGAGCCCTTGCTGTTACGTCACCATCGTCCCTTCCTCGCGTTCTGGTTCGCGCGGATTTTCACCGCCAGCGGTTTTCAGATGCTCACCGTGGCGATTGGCTGGAACCTCTATCAATTGACCGGCAACGTCCTCGACCTGGGCCTGGTCGGGCTGGTCGAATTCGCTCCACGGGTGCTGTTCATGCTGCACACCGGGCATGTCGCCGATCGCTACGACCGACGCAAAGTCGCGGCGATCTGCCAGTCGTTGCAGGCGTTGATCGCCCTGGCACTGGCCATCGGCAGCGCCACCGATCACGTCACCCGCGAGATGATCTTCATCCTCGCCTTCCTGCTCGGCGCGGCGCGCTCGTTCGAGATGCCGACCACTCAAGCCTTGCTGCCGAGCATCGTGCCAACTGCGCTTTTCCCTCGCGCGGTGGCCGCCGCCCAGTCGGCGCAGCAATCGGCAACCATCGTCGCTCCCGCGCTGGGGGCTTGCTGTATGCGTTCGGCAGCGTCTGGGTCTATGGCCCCACGGTCGTCCTGTACATCATTGCCTGCGCCCTGATGCTCAACCTGCCGGCCCGGCAGACTCCACTGAACAAGGGCAAGGCGACCCTCGACTCGTTGTTGGCGGGTATTCGTTTCATTCGCAGTCGACCGGACATCCTCGGGGCGATTTCCCTGGATCTGTTTGCCGTGCTGCTTGGAGGTGCGACCGCCCTGCTACCGGTATTTGCCAAGGACATCCTGCTGACCGGGCCCTGGGGCCTGGGCCTGTTGCGCTCTGCGCCGGCGGTCGGCGCGCTGCTGATGTCGCTGTGGCTCGCACGGTTTTCCGTGGATCGCCAGGTTGGCCGGGTGATGTTTACGGCGGTGGGCGTGTTTGGCGTCGCCACCATAGCCTTCGGCCTGTCGACGTCATTCTGGTTTTCCCTGGCTGTACTGGTGGTGCTCGGCGCAGCGGACATGATCAGCATGGTCATCCGCGCGTCCTTCGTACAGCTTGAAACCCCTGACGAAATGCGGGGCCGGGTGAGCGCCGTGAACGGATTGTTCATCGGCGCTTCGAATCAGTTGGGCGAGTTCGAATCCGGCCTCACCGCTCACTGGTTCGGCACCGTTCCCGCCGTGGTCATGGGCGGAATCGGCACGCTGGTGGTGACCGGGGTCTGGATCAAACTGTTCCCGACCCTGGCCAACCGCGACCGCATGCATGTACCGGCGCAAGAGGCCAGGGTTTAGAGCAGCTTGTCGAGGGTGATGGGAAAGTCCCGCACCCTTTTGCCCGTGGCATGGTAAATCGCGTTGGCCAGCGCTGCCGCGACACCCACAATGCCGATTTCCCCCACGCCCTTGGAACCCAGGGCATTGACGATCTCGTCGTGCTCTTCAACGAACAGTACGTCGATGTCACCGATGTCGGCATTCACCGGAATGTGGTATTCGGCGAGGCTGTGGTTCATGTGCCGACCCAGTGCATGATCAGTCTGGGTTTCCTCGTGCAGCGCCATGCCGATCCCCCAGACCACGCCGCCGAGGATCTGGCTGCGGGCCATTTTCGGGTTCACCACCCGGCCGGCGGCGATGGCACTGACCACGCGATTGACCTTCACGGTACCCAGGTCTTCATCGACCAGTACTTCGACGAACACCGCCGAATGCGTGGCCGTGGCGTACGCTTCGCGCTTCTTGTCCGGCTCGGCATCCACCTGGACCTCCAGAGTCGCTTCGCCGCTGCTGCGCACCAGCTCGGCCAGGGACGTGTGCGAGTCCCCACAACGCAACTGCCCGGCTTCGAACACGGCCTGTTCCGAAGTGACGGCAGCGAATGCCGGATGGGTCTGCCGGGCAACCGCCAGCAGTTTTTCCTGCAATGCAGCGCACGCCTGCTGGACCGCTGTGCCGACCGAGGACACGGTAAAGGAGCCGCCCTGCAGTGGCGCGGTGGGCAATGACGAGTCACCGAGTACAAAGGTGACGTCCTGCACCGCCACACCTGAGGCCTGGGCGGCGATCTGGGTCATGACGGTGTAGGTCCCGGTGCCGATGTCAGTGGTTGCGCTGCTGACAGTCAGCTTGCCGTTCTGGTCGATACTGGCCTTGGCGCTGGCTTTCTGTTGCATGGCTTCCCAGACACCCCCAGCCATGCCCCAGCCGACCAGTTGCCGATCGTGACGCATGCTGCGCGGTTCGGGGTTGCGCTGGTTCCAGCCGAAGCGTTCGGCACCCTGCTCGTAGCAGGCCCGTAGCTCCTTGCTCGAGTACGGCTTATCTTCGTTCTGGTTGCGCTCTGCATAGTTGATCAACCGCAGCTGTACCGGGTCGATCGCCAGCGCGCAGGCCAGCTCGTCCATGGCGCACTCCAGGCCGATCAAGCCGAGTGCCGCGCCTGGGGCGCGCATGTCCAGCGGCGTGAAGACATCCAGTGGCACCAGCTTGTAAGTCAGCTGCACGTTGTCGCAGTGATAGAGCATGCCGCTCCACTCCACTACGTGCTCGGTGAAGTCTTCAAAACGCGAGGTCTGGCCGATCGCCGTGTGCCCGACTGCCAGCAAACGGCCGTTAGCCGCAGCACCCAGTTGCAGGCGCTGCAAGGTGCGAGGCCGGTAGCCAAAGGTGAACATCTGCTGGCGAGTCAGGGTCACGCGTACCGAACGCTTGAGTTTGAGCGCGGCCATCACAGCCAGTGGCAATTGGTATTGCGGACGCAAGCCGGAACCGAAGGCACCACCGACAAAGGCGGCGAAAATCCGCACCTGCTCTTTGTCCAGGCCAAAGACTTTTTGTACATAGGACTGACAATTCTGCGGCCCCTGGGTCTTGTCGTGAATGTGCAGGGTGCCATCGGCCTGATAGAGCACGGTACTGGCGTGCGGCTCCATCGGGTTGTGATGCTCTATCGGCGTGCTGTAGTGCAGGTCGAGACTCATAGCCGCACCGGCGAACTCCGCCTGGAAATTCCCGCGGGGCTTGGGCAACTCGGCGGGCGCAGGATGAGCTTCACCCTGCATCGACAGCAGATCGGTTTGATGGCCCGCGCTTTCATATTCGATCCGCACCAGCGAACCGGCATGTCGCGCCAGCTCCAGATTGTCGGCTATCACCAGCGCGAGCGGCTGGCCGCTGTAGAGGATTTGGTCGTTGTAGAGCGGACGAAACGGTGAGCCTTCGGCAGAGTCCGCGTCCTCATAATCTTTGTCATAGCTGGCTATTTGCGGGCGGTTCGTATGATCGATCACGGCAACGACGCCGGGCAATGCCAGGGCTGCCGAGGCATCAATCGTCAGCACGCGCCCGCAAGCGACAGGGCTCGAGACCACGCTGCCATGCAGCAGGCCCTGCTCGGGAAACTCCCCGGCATACCGCGCCTGGCCGGTGACTTTGAGGTGGCCATCGACACGATCCAGCGGCTGGCCCATCGGTTGAGTGAACGTATTCATCAGGCTTGCCCTCCCAGCGCGGCGTCGCTCAGCGCACGGACAATCGCCCGACGCGCCAGTTTGACTTTGAAAGCGTTGTGCTCAAGCGGCTCGGCGTTTCGCAGCAGCGTATCGGCGGCAGCGGTGAAGGTTTCGCGGCTGACGGTCTTGCCCACCAGGGCGTTTTCCACTGACTTGTCGCGCCACGGCTTGTGCGCCACGCCGCCCAGCACCAGGCGTGCCTGACGAATGACCGGCCCGTCCAGCTCCAGCGCAGCGGCCACTGAAACCAGGGCAAAAGCATAGGAGGCGCGATCGCGAATCTTGAGGTAATGGCTGCAGTCGGCGAATCCGGTGGCAGGCAGTTCAATGCTCGTGATCAATTCATCGTCGGCCAGTTGATTGTCGCGCTCGGGCGCATCGCCTGGCAGGCGGTGGAAGTCGGCAAATTCGATCGTGCGCGGCCCGCCACGACCCTGCACATGCACCACGGCTTCCAGTGCCGCCAATGCCACGCACATATCTGACGGGTGAGTAGCGACGCACTGGGCACTGGCACCGAAAATCGCATGGATACGGTTCAACCCGTCCCGCGCCGGACAGCCGCTGCCGGGGTCGCGCTTGTTGCATGGCACGCTGGCGTCGTAGAAGTAATAACAGCGCGTGCGCTGCAGCAGGTTGCCACCCGTGCTGGCCATGTTGCGCAACTGCGGCGATGCGCCGGCCAGTATCGCCTGGGACAACAGCGGGTAACGTTGTTCGATCAACGGGTGCCAGGCCAGGTCGGCATTGCTGACCAGCGCGCCAATCATCAGCCCGCCTCCAGCAGTTTCGCGCACTTCGCGCAGTGGCAGGCCGGTGATGTCGATCAGGTGCTCGGGACGAGTGACGTTTTCCTTCATCAGGTCCAGCAGGTTGGTGCCGCCGGCAATGAAGCGGGATGCGGGACCGGCCAGATGCACCGCGTCCTGCACCGATTCAGGCTTGCTGTACTGAAAGGGATTCATTGGCCACCCCCTTGCCCGGCGTTGGCGCGGCAGGCGGGAAGCGCCTCTTCGATGGCATCGCGAATATTACTGTAGGCACCGCAGCGGCACAGGTTGCCGCTCATCAACTCCTTGATGTCTGCCTGGCTGTTGGCCCGTCCTTCGTTGGCCAGCCCGACGGCAGAGCAGATCTGCCCTGGCGTGCAATACCCGCACTGGAAGGCATCGTGCTTGATGAACGCCTGTTGCATCGGATGCAACTGTTCACCCTCGGCAAGGCCTTCGATAGTGGTCAACTCGGCACCGTCGCACATCACCGCCAACGTCAGGCAGGCATTCACCCGCTTGCCGTTGAGCAACACGGTGCAGGCACCGCATTGGCCGTGGTCACAGCCTTTCTTCGTGCCGATCAGGTCCAGTTGTTCCCGCAGCAGATCCAGCAAGGTGGTCCAGGGCAGGACCTCAAGCTGACGCGCCCGGCCATTGAGCGTCAAACCCAGTGGATGGCGGGCATATGACGCTGGCGTGGCGTCGTCATTGGTTGCGCTCATGTACACCTCACGATTGGTCGTCTAGTCGCGGCGTTTTGGCAAACCGCCGTCATAAGGGGTACGACTTCGCGTGGCGAACAGCGTTCAAGGGGATTGATCTGCGGTGTCAGACCAGCAATTGTGCCGCCACCGCCGTGCGTATGGCCTTGCCACAGAGCTGTTCCACCAGGGCCAGGGCAAACTCCAGCGCCGCGCCGGAACCTTGGGCGGTGATGCAGTTGCCATCGACTACCACCGGTTGATCAACAAACGTACAGCCGGAGAGTTGATGGCTGGCACTCGGCAAACAGGTCATGCGCCGCTGGCGCAGTAAGCCGAAGGCTTGCAGGACGACGGCCGGGGCTTCGGCGATGGCGGCAAACAGGCGCCCGGCGCTGGCCTGATCCTTGAGCACTTGTTGCAGAGGTTGATGCGCCGCCAGGTGCTGTGAGCCGACGGCGCCGCCGGGCAGAACGACCAGGTCGAAGGTTTGTGCCAGCACATCGACCAGCATGCCGTCCGCCGTCAGCCGTGTGCCGCGCGCGCAGGTGAGCATGCGCCGACCCTCGACGCTGGCCGCGACCACTTCGATGCCGGCGCGGCGCAACACGTCGATCAGGGTCACGCTTTGCAGATCATCGATGCCCTCGGCGAGGGTAATCAGGGCTCTAAAGGTCATGGGCGACATCCACTGAATGATCTTTAGAGCGTAGTCAGCTTTCGCGCCTGTTGTCTGGGCGGGCGGTTACTTGATGTAAAGCTGCGTCGCCAGCGTATTGCCCGGCGCGTTGATTGAGGTATTGCTGAAGGTGAACGTTCCCTCCTGCTTGCCCGCCAGATCGAAGACGTAGAGGTAGCCGACGGTTTTCCTGCCGACGGTGCATTCTGTCAGGTTGCCGTTATCAAAGGCACAGACCGGCGTACGGGTACCGTTGAGATCGAACCCGTCCAGACCGACCCGCGCCGCGCGTCCGTAGCCGACTTCCAGCACATACACCTTGATGCCCGGCCCGCTGTGATTACAGCGGGTCTGTTCCTGGCCAGGCGTGATGTCTTCAAAGCCACAGGCCGGCGACTCGACCTTGACCACTTTGACCTGGCTCAGCGCCGGTGCCGATGCAGCCCACACCGCCTGCCCCCTGCCAAAGAGGCGGTGACCATCGCAAATACCCCAACCAGACGCCTGTTCATGCATGTCCCATGTTGCCCCGAATGCCAGCACGCAGTATGGCGCACTTGGCCTGAACGCAAAACATCGACGACGATCGCAGCCATAAGCAGCCACAGCCCCACGCTGCTGGTATGATGCGCGGCTTTTTCCGGCCCACAGAAAATTAACGGCCCCTTTCACGGTCTGTGCTTTGCTGTTGAGGTCGATACATTCACGGCGCCATGCGCGCCACGGGGAGCAGACATGCTGGAAAGGCTGTTTCAACTCAAGGCACACAACACCAACGTGCGCACCGAGATTCTTGCGGGCATCACGACTTTCCTGGCCATGGCCTACATTCTGTTCGTCAACCCGAGCATTCTCGGCGAGACCGGTATGGACAAGGGCGCGGTATTCGTCGCCACCTGTCTCGCCGCCGCCATCGGTTCGACGGTGATGGGCCTGATCGCCAACTACCCGATCGCCCTCGCACCGGGCATGGGCCTGAACGCCTTCTTCACTTACACCGTCGTGCTGCACATGGGCCACACCTGGCAAGTAGCGCTGGGGGCGGTATTCATTTCGGCGGTGCTGTTCTTCCTGCTGTCGATCTTCCGCATCCGTGAATGGATCATCAACAGTATTCCGCTGCCGCTGCGCTCGGCGATTGCGGCCGGTATCGGCCTGTTCCTGGCGCTGATCGCCCTGCACAACGCCGGTATCGTGGTCAGCAACCCGGCGACCATGGTCGGCCTTGGCGACCTGAAGCAACCGGCGCCGATCCTCGCGACCCTCGGCTTTGCCCTGATCGTTGCCCTCGAAGCCCTGAAAATCCGTGGTGCGGTGCTGATCGGTATCCTGGTGGTCACCATCGTGTCGATCGCCATGGGCTTCACCCCGTTCGGCGGCGTGACCTCGATGCCACCTTCGCTGGCCCCGACCTTCCTGCAACTGGACATCAAAGGCGCTTTGGACATCGGTCTGGTCAGCGTGATTTTCGCCTTCCTGTTCGTTGACCTGTTCGACAACTCCGGCACCCTGATCGGCGTCGCCAAGCGTGCCGGCCTGATGGGCAAGGACGGCCACATGCCGAAAATGGGCCGTGCGCTGATCGCCGACAGCACCGCGGCCATGGCCGGCTCGTTACTGGGCACGTCGACCACCACCAGTTACATCGAATCCGCTGCTGGCGTGAGCGCGGGCGGCCGCACCGGTCTGACCGCCGTCGTTGTCGCGATCCTGTTCCTGCTGGCGCTGTTCTTCTCGCCACTGGCGGCCAGCGTTCCGGCCTTCGCCACGGCACCGGCGCTGCTGTTCGTCGCCGTGTTAATGACTTCGGGCCTGGCCGAAATAGACTGGGACGACATCACCGTTGCCGCACCGGTCGTCGTCACCGCGTTGGCCATGCCGTTCACTTATTCGATCGCCAACGGCATCGCGTTCGGCTTCATTTCCTGGACCGTGATCAAGCTGCTGTCCGGTCGCGCTCGTGAGCTGAACCCGGCGCTGGTGATTCTGTCGATTCTGTTCGTGATCAAGTTGGGTTGGTTCAACGCATGACATTTGATTCCCAGGCTTACGCCGAGCAACTTGAAGCCAAGGTCACGCGTTTGCGTGATCTGCTGGCGCCGTTCGATGCACCAGAGCCGACAGTGTTCGACTCGCCGCTGCAGAACTTCCGTCTGCGCGCCGAGTTCCGCCTGTGGCGCGAGGGTGGCGATCGGCATTACGCGATGTTCGCTCAGGACGACAAGCGCACGCCGATCCTCATCGAAGAATTCCCTATCGCCAGCCTGCGTATCAATCAGTTGATGCCGCAATTGAAAGCCGCATGGCAGGCGAGTTCGGCGCTGAGCCACAAGTTGTTTCAGGTGGAGTTTTTGACCACCCTGGCCGGCGACGCAATGGTCACCCTGTGTTACCACCGCCCGCTGGACGAGCACTGGCACGTTGCTGCGTCGAAGTTGGCAGCCGACCTGAATGTCAGTGTGATTGGTCGCTCGAAGGGCAAACGCGAAGTGCTCGGTCTCGATTACGTTGTCGAGAAACTCGAAGTCGGCGGCCGCACCTTCAGCTATCGCCAACCGGAAGGCGCGTTCACCCAGCCCAACGGCACGGTGAACCAGAAGATGCTGAACTGGGCATACGAAGCACTGGGCGATCGCACTGACGATCTGCTGGAGTTGTACTGCGGCAACGGCAACTTCACCCTGCCGCTCGCGACCCGCGTGCGCAAGGCACTGGCGACCGAAATCAGCAAGACTTCGGTCAACGCGGCATTGAGCAATCTCAGCGAAAACGCTGTGGATAACGTCACGCTGGTGCGCCTGTCCGCCGAAGAGCTGACCGAAGCGCTCAACGAAGTGCGTCCGTTCCGTCGCCTGCAAGGCATCGACCTGAAGAGCTACGAGTTCGGTAGCGTCTTCGTCGACCCGCCACGTGCCGGCATGGACCCGGACACCTGCGAGCTGACCCGGCGTTTCGACAACATCCTCTACATCTCCTGCAACCCGGAAACCCTGGCGGCCAACATCGCCCAGTTGCACGACACGCACCGCATCACGCGCTGCGCGTTGTTCGACCAGTTCCCGTGGACGCATCACATGGAATCGGGTGTGTTACTGACCCGGCGCTGAGTTCAACAGCCAACATCAAACAAGCCGTCATTGTGACGGCTTTTTTGTGCCAGTCCTTTCACCTCCCAGCATGATCGGTACAGAATCAGCTTCACTTGATCCACGGTGTAATCAACCATGCAGCGACTCTTCGACGATCTTCAGTTGGGCAGCATTGAGCTGTTTTGCCTGGCTGCCGAGGCTGGCAGTTTTACCGCAGCGGCGCTGGTCGCGGGGGTCACGCCGGCGGCGGAGAGTCGCTCGGTGTCGCGCATGGAAGAGCGCCTTGGGGTGCGGTTGTTCGCGCGTACCACCCGCAGCGTCAAGCTCACCGACAGCGGCCGGCGTTATTACGAAGAATGTCGCCAGGCGCTGGCACAGTTGGTGGAGGCGCAGCGCGAGGTCATGGGCCAGCAGCAGCAACCTTCAGGCACCTTGCGCATCAGCATTCCCACCACGTATGGCCATCACCGCATCCTGCCGTTACTTCCAGCCTTCAGGGCGCGCTTTCCCGATGTGAAGGTGCAAGTGCACATCAGTAACCGCAATATCGATTTCGTTGGCGAAGGTTATGACATGGCGATTCGCGTGCGGGCCATCCCGGACTCCGGCCTGATCGCCCGACCACTTGAAGATGCCGCCCTGGTGATGATTGCCAGCCCC
>NZ_JAEKEG010000131.1 GCF_016651255.1 Pseudomonas sp. TH10 | reverse complement strand
TGCGCCGACCTGCTGATCGTCGCCGCTCGCGCCCCCGGCACTCAGGGCGAACGAGGCATCAGCCTGTTCGTCTTGCCTGGCGACACGCCTGGCGTCGTACGTACCCCCTGGCAACCCTGGACCAGACCCGTCGCCTTGCCCGCATTGAACTGCATCAGGTGCAGGTCAGCGAGTCACAACAACTTTGCGGTCCAGACCAAGGCTGGGCGGTGCTGCGTAGCACCCTGCTGATTGCCACTGCCGGCCTTGCCGCCGAACAAACCGGGGGCGCGCAGCAGGCCCTGGACCTGACCCTGGCCTACATTGCTGAACGCCGGCAATTCAAGCGCACTATCGCCAGCTTTCAGGCAATCAAGCACCGCTGTGCCGACATGATGCTGCAAGTCGAGTGCGCCCGGTCGGCGGCCTACTATGCCGCCTGCGTGGCCCAGGAATGCCTGGCCCCCAAGGCGATGCCGCCGTGGCCCAGGAGCTTGAGCAGGCCGCCGCCACGCAAAAATCCATGCCAGCGAGGCGTTTTTCAACTGCGCCGCCGAGTCGATCCAGCTGCATGGCGGCGTCGGGTTCACCTGGGAATACGACCCACACCTGTATTTCAAACGAGCCCGCGCCAGCGAGCACCTGCTAGGCAGCCCGTCGTTGCACCGCGAGCGCCTGGCCAAGCACCTGTTGGGAGAACAACCATGAAAATCGGATTCAGTCGTGCAGACGAAATGTTCCGTGAAGAAGTTTCCCGGTGGCTGGCCGAGCACCTGAGCGGGGAATTTGCCCCACTGCGCTTTCGCGGCGGTCCGGGGATGAACACAGCTTTCCTGAGGAGCGCAAGGCCTGGGAGCGCCGGCTTGCCGCAGGTGCCTGGATCGGCGTCGGCTGGGCCAGGGAGCACGGCGGACGAGGACTTTCCATCAGCCAGCAGGTGATCTTCCATGAGGAGTATGCCCGCGCCGGTGGCCCCGGGCGCATGGGTCATATCGGCGAAGGCCTGGTCGGCCCGACACTCGCCGCCTTCGGTACCCCGGCGCAGCAAAAGCGCTTGCTGCCCGGGATCCTCGACGGCCGCCAATTCTGGTGCCAGGGCTATTCGGAACCCGGAGCCGGTTCGGACCTTGCCAACGTGCAGACCCGGGCGAAACTGGATGCCACGGGTGAACACTGGCTGATCAGCGGGCAGAAGGTCTGGACCTCCCTGGCCCACGAAGCCGATTGGTGTTTCGTGCTGGCGCGCACCGAGGCCGGCAGCCAAGGGCATCACGGCTTGTCATTCCTGTTGGTGCCGATGGCCCAGGACAGCATCCGCGTACAACCGATCCAGCAACTGACCGGCACGAGTGAATTCAACGAGGTGTTCTTCGACCAGGCCATCACCAGTGCCGATAACCTGATCGGACAACCAGGCGATGGCTGGAAGATCGCCATGGCGCTCCTGGGTTTTGAGCGCGGCGTATCCACACTGGGTCAGCAGATGCAGTTTCACAACGAACTCGATGGAGATCATCCGCATCGCCCGCGCCAACGGCGCCGCACGCGACCCGCTGCTGCGCCAGCGCATCGCCCAGGCCTGGAGCGGGCTCAAGGTATTGCGCTACAACTCTTTGCGCATGCTCTCAGGTCCTCAAGACGGTAGCCTCAGTCGCGAAGCGATGATCTACAAACTGGCCTGGTCCACCTGGCACAGCGACCTGGGCAAACTGGCGATGGACGTACTGGGCGATGACGGGGAAATCCTCGACGGCGCGCCTTACCAGCTCAGTCGCCTGCAGTCGCTGTTCCTGTTTACCCGCTCCGACACCATCTATGGCGGCAGTAATGAGATTCAGCGCAACGTGATTGCCGAACGGGCATTGGGCATGCCACGTGAACCACGAGGCCCTCATTAACAACAGCGCCTGAAAAGATTGATGCTTGCGTGAGATGCAGACACAGCAAGGGGGAGCAAGCTCTTCTGATTTCACTGGTAACGCCCCTGCTCGGGAACGATCGCCCCTTCAGCGCACACGAATCCTGGGGTCATCGGCCCCGCGACGCAGCGCTTTGAGAAAGCTCCAGAGGTGCCGGCTCGGCGATCTGCGGCAAGGCGTCCTTGTCCGGGCGCTGTGTCCAGAAATCATCCCAGGAAGGGAAAAGTTCGTGGAAGGAGCCGGCGTACGGTTCGCGCCCTGGCCAGCGCATTTTCAAACCGCCGATGGGTGGTTTGTTCAGGTCGGTCGCATACCAGTAGCATGGCAAGCGGCGACGGAAGCACCAGCGCCCGTCGATTCGCTCATAGTCGTCCCAGTACAGCATCTGCATGATGACCCACTCGGGACCGGTCTCATGTTCGTTCTTTCGAATACACCACACCGGTGGCGTGGTCGGCATCGCTGAACTCAATGATGTGTTGGCCCAAGTGATGTGAAGTGCCGTGAAATTGCTTGCGCATGGTTTCATCCAGCCACACCTTCAGGTGCGCCCGGCCGCTCTTGTCGCGCCCCACGCGCACGTCCGGGGCGAAGCAGTTGGCCATGGCATCCATATCACGCATGTCCAGCGCCAGGGCATATTTGCCGGCCAGTTGACGAATCGCGTCCAGCGACTCCAGTCGATCGATACGCGCAAGCAATGCGCTCGAGTCCTGGCTCATCAGTCGAGCACCGTGTACAGATCCGAACCGCGCCCGCCGTCGACCGCCAGGCTGGCGCCGGTGACGTACGAAGCCTCGTCGCTGGCCAGAAACAGAATCGCGTTGGCCAGCTCCACCGGCAGGCCGACCCGTTTCATCGGGATCACTTTTTCAGTGTTGGTACGGGTCTTGGCGTCACCCAGCATGCCGGCTGTGGCCGGGGTATCGACCACGCCCGGGATGATCACGTTGCAGCGAATGTTGTGCGGTGCGCCTTCGCTGGCCGCCGCACGGCTGAAGTTGATGACCGCCGCCTGGCCGCGGAGTAGCTGGCCATCCAGGCGGTGCCGAACAGGCCGCAGATAGACGCGATACATGGCGATCGAACCACCGCCCTGCTCTTCATCAACTGCATCGCGGTACGGGTACCCCAGAAGGTGCCGTCCACGGTGGTCGCAAAGTTGGCATGCCAGTCTGCGGTGGTCATTGTGTCGATACCACCCCACGTGTAAGCCATGGCGTTGTTGACCAGAATGTCCAGACGCCCGTGCCGTTGTGCAGTCGTCGAAGTGCGTCGACGTAGGCTCGTGTCTCATCGCTGACATCGGCCCACGGCGATGTCGGCCTGCCCACCCTGGGCCCGGATTTTCTCCTGCACACCTTGCAACGGTCTCGATGCGACGACCGCACAACACCACAGTGGCGCCCTCTTCGGCGAATCGCAGCGCGGTGGCTTCGCCAATGCCGGAACCGGCGCCGGGTAACGAAGGCGATTTTTCCTTGTAAACGCTTGCTCATGAGTGTCTCCCTGATTAGATAAAGGCCATGCCACCGTTGACGGCGATGTTCTGCCCGGTCATGAAGCTGGCGTCTTCGCTGGCCAGGAACACCGCGACCCTGGCGATCTCGTCGGTTTCGCACATGCGGCCAAGGGGCACGTTTTTCAGCAGCGCCTGCATGTAGTCATCGGGGATGCCCGCCATCATTGGGGTGTTGGTGGGCCCCGGTACCAGGGTGGTTCACGCGTATGCCACTGGCTGCCAGTTCACGGGCAATTGAGCGAGTCAGGCCCATCACCCCGGCTTTCGAGGCACAGTAGTAGGCTTGGGCCATCACCGGTCAGCGCGGCGGTGCTGGAGAGGTTGATGATTGCGCCCTTGCGGCCACCCTTGACCATCAGCCTGGCGCCTTCACGGCAGCACAGGAAGGTTCCACCCAGGTTGACCCCGATGACCCGCGCCCAGCTCTCCGTCCGGGGTATCGAGGAAGCTGTCCAGCGCGCCGACGCCGGCGTTGTTGACCAGGATGTCGAGGCCGCCAAAGTGCTGCTCCGCCTGGCCCATGGCGGCGTCCGCCACGGACGCACCGTCACCGACGTTACAGGCCAGGGCCAGTACCGCGGTCACCCGGATCTGCCGTAGGCCCTCGGCCAGGGCCGCCTGATTGAGGTCGACAGCTACCACCTTGGTGGTGCCTTCGGCGACAAAACCACGCACGATGGCCCGGCCCATGCCCTGGGGCGGCACCGGTCACGAACGCCACTTTGTTGAGTAACTTCATAGCAATCTCCGAATGTGCAAATACGCTGCGGCCCGCTGCCCTGCAATGGAGCCGTCCCCTGCATGATTAGCGGTAAGCGCCTGGGCAACACATCGTCCGATGGGACTAGCGCCTGAGTGGTCTGAACGGACGATGTGTGCAGCGCTGTCAGCCCCCAGCATTAGCATTGCGCGCACCACGTCAGTCTTCGCGTTCCCCTTCAACTCGCTGCATTCAATCGGCTGCAGTGCCTGGCGTGGCTGCGCGTCATGAATCCGCAGACAATGGAGAACCCCATGAACCAATCCGTAGACTTGCCCCTGCCCGTCGGCCATTACGCAAACCTGCCAAACGGCCTGTGTCTGCACTATCTGGATGAGGGCGCAGGCCCCGTGGTGCTGTGGCTGCACGGCAGCGGGCCGGGCGCCAGTGGCTTCAGCAACTTCAAAGGCAACTACCCGCAATTGGCGGCCGCAGGCTATCGCAACATCGTGCTTGACCTCCCGGGTTTCGGCCGATCGGACAAGCCCGAGGACGTCCAGTACAACCTCGATTTTTTCGTCGACTGCGTGGCCGCGTTCCTGGAGTGCATCGGCGTGCGGCGTTGCACGCTGCTGGGTAATTCGTTGGGGGCGCGATCGCCCTTGGCCTGGCCCTGCGCCTGCCGCAACTGCCACAGAGCCTGATCCTGCTGGCTCCGGGCGGTGTCGAAGAACGCGAGACCTACTTCAAGATGGAAGGCATCGTACGCATGGTCAGCCTGTTCAGCGCTGGCCCCATCGGAATGGAAGAGATGCGCAGCATGATGCGCCTGCAGCTGTTCGACGATTCGATTCTGCCGGAAAGCCTGCTACAGGAACGCGTAGCGGTGGCAGTGACCCAGCCCAAAACCTGTTCAGCACCATGATGGTTCCGAACATGCAGGCGCGCCTGGGTGAGATCCAATGCCCGATCCTGGGCTTCTGGGGTACCAACGATCACTTCAACCCTGTCAGTGGTGCCCAGCGCATCATTGACGGTGCGGCCAATGCCCGGTTTATCGTGCTCAACCGTTGCGGGCATTGGGTCCAGGTGGAACACCGGGAATTGTTCAACCGCAGCTGCATCGACTTCCTGCAACACGGTTGATCCGGGCGGCGCGGTGTACGTGCTGCACCGCGTAATCTGTCTTCTCCGGCAAGCCTCGTTCCCCCGGAGCCAGGCCTTGACGTATAGCCGTTACCCCGCTGCTGGCTGACGGTTCAACTCGGCGTCGCCGGGCTTGCCCAGTACGCAGGACGTGCCGCCGGGGGTGTACATCATTGCCACGCAGCGGTTGCAGGCCGTGCAAATCGAATCGCGACTGACGCCGCTGGCGAGTTTATTGACGTAGTCTTGCTCAGCCAGCAACACCCGCCCCATGGCGACCAGGTCAAAGCCCTCGGCCATGACCTGTTCAATGCTCGACAGGCTCTTGGCTCCGCCCAGGTAAGCCAGGGGCATCTTGACCGCCGCGCGTACTTTGCGCGCGTGTTCCAACAGATACAGTTCGCGGAACTCTACCGTCGGCTCTTTACGGCGCTGAATGGCCATGGCCAGGGCGATGATCTTGTTTTTCTGCTGCACGCGGTTTTCCTTGGGAAAGGAAGAGCCAAACATGGTGGTGATCGATTCCGCGTTCATCCCGGCGCTGAGCACCAGCAAGTGCGCGCCTTCATCCTCCAGCATGCGGGCGATCCGGGCTCCGTCTTCGGCACTGTTACCGGCGCGCACGCCTTCGGTGATGCTGTATTTGCAGATCACCGCCATCTCCTGGCCGACCGCATCGAGCACCGCGCGCAGCACCCGTCGCGGAAAGCGCAGGCGGTTTTCCAGACTGCCGCCGTACTGGTCGCGGCGCTTGTTGTACATTGGCGAAATGAACTGGCTCAACAAGTAGCCATGACCCATGTGGATTTCCACTGCGTCAAAACCTGCCTCGCGCGCCAGCCGCGCGCCTTGGACGAAATCGTGCACCACTTGCTGCATATCGGCTTCGTTCATCGCCTGCTTGAGGAACATGCCACTCATCAGGCCTATCTTGTTGAAGCCTCCGCTGGCTGAAAGCGGACGTTTGGTTGAGCGCTCGCGAATAAAGGTGAAGCAGCCACCATGGGTGATCTGCGCGCTGGCCAGGCCACCGGACTGGTGCACGGCGTCGGTCAGGGCCTTGAAGTGCGGCACGCTGGATTGAGCGAGGATCAACTGGTTGGGCAAGGTGCGGCCATCAGAGCTCACTGCGCAGTAAGCCACGGTGGTCAGGGCGATTCCGCCAGCGGCGAGGGACGAGTGCAGCTTGACCAGTTGTTTGGAAGGCACACCCTGGGCGCTCATGCCCTCATTGGTGGCGGCCTTGATAAACCGGTTTTTCAGGATCAGCGGTCCGATCTTGACGGGGCTGAATGCAGATGGGATTGAAGGAGGGTTCATGGCAGGCCTCTTTATTTTTATCAGGCTAGAAACGAAGCGCTGCGTCGCCACGTCGCGACGCAGCGATGATCTTTCAGAAGGTGTATTTGGCGTTCAACGACAGGTAATCCCGGTCAGCCAGCAACCGCCCCTGGGCGACATCCGGAGAACTCAAGTAGGCGATATAGGTCATGCCGACCTGGAAGTTACCCAGATACTTGAAGTCTCCCCCACAGTCAGGCGCTTCTCGTCGCGCCCCAGGCCCTGGTAGGCGCTACCGTCGAGGTTCTGTGTCCATACCACCTTGGTGCTCAGGTCCAGGCCGTTGGCGATGGACGGGTAGTCCATGTAGACGCCCACGCCCAGCAGGGTCGAGCCACGGGTCTGGGTCTGCGACTCGAACTGGTCAAATGTGCCGTCAACGCCAGTTCCGCCGCCGGTGATGGTCAGGCTGTCCACCCCGTCGATGTGTTGATGCACCACCTCGCCCATCACGGTGGTCTGTTGGGCCAGCATGCTTGGGCCGAGGATGTACGAGGCGTTGAGGTTGCCCTGCCAGATCTGCCCGGTAGTCGGCGCACCGTTGTTGAGGTAGACCGAGGCACCATCACGGTAGCTCAGGTCACCGGCGTACTGCACCGAGTCGCCGACCTTGGAGCTGAAGCTGATGCCGGTCAGTTCTACGTCTTCGAAGTAACCCAGGCGATAGGTCGGTGCGCTTGAATCATGACCGATGCCCTTGAGCGACGAATATTGGGTGTTACCCGTAAAGTCGAAGAATAATGAGCCTACCCGCTCGTGATAGCGGTAGTGGAACAGCCCCACTTCGGTGTTTTCGGTGATTCGGTAGCGTACCCCTACCCCCATTGGCCGCTGTCTCTGGCGTCTTTTTCACCGGCATAACCGACCGCCAGGCCGTTTGGCAGGCTGTCGACTACCCCAGCGCCCAGACGATAGAACTCGGCACCGGGTCCGAAGGTGTCGCTGCCGAAATAATCGCCCACAGGGTTGAGCTGGGTTTTTTCCCATTCGTACTGGTAATAGCCGACCAGCGCCAGGTCTTCGTTCAGCGACCACGACCCGGACACCTGCCCCACCGGCAGGTACGAGTCCTTGGCCTCGGTACCCGGCACATTGAATTTGGTGGCATCAACCGGGGCCTGCCCCTGGCTGATGTTGGCCCAGAACAGGCTCTCGCCCCATGCCACCAGGTGCCGCCCGGCCTTGAGCGACAGATACTGGGTCTCGCCGACGTCGAAGTTGCCATACACATAGGCATCGAGCAGCCGCGCGGTACTGCCGCTCAGCCGGCGGGTTTCGTCACTGAAGCCATCGTTGTGTCCGGTCTTGTTCACCGTCTGCGCCGAGTCGTTAGCGTTTTTCTGGTTGTAGACATCGTCATAGAACTGACTCCCGCGCACTACCGCACCTAGGTTGTCATGTTTGAGTTGCAGTTCGCCGAACAGACTCAGGCGGTTATTGATCAATGAGCCGCGCTTGAAATTCCGCGTGCCGTCGTCGTTGTTCGGGTCATTGAGGTATTGACTGGCCTGCTTGGCGGTACGCATGGAGGCGGTGTAGTTGACCGTCAGCGACGAATCCAGGGTGGTGTTTTCCCCCAATTCGATGGTCGGCGCGGCGCTGGCCGTGGCACTGGCCACCGTGATGGCTGTCGCCAACAGGCAGCGTCCATCGATCATTCTCCCCGGACGGCGCGCAACAAGGTTTCGGGTAAACATGCTCATCTCCTTTTTGTTGTTCTGGCTTGTGTCCCCACAGCATGAAAAAACCACTTTCGCGCACATCGTCCGTTTGGTGAGATGAGCGTTTGTTACGCCAGCACGCCATTGACCACCATCGCGCGCAGTTCGCTCTTCACAACCTTGCTCGACGGATTGAGCGGCAAGGCGCGGAAAAAACGCACCTGGCGCGGCACCTTGTAATTGGCCATTTGCTCACGACTCCAGGCGATCAGTTGTGCCTCGTCGAGCTCTGCGCCCTCGCGCAGCACAACGCAGGCACAGCCGACTTCGCCCATGCGCTCATCGGCAATACCAATCACCGCCACCTGGGCAATCGCCGGA
The DNA here is from genome assembly GCF_016651255.1 of Pseudomonas sp. TH10. GTDB lineage: Bacteria > Pseudomonadota > Gammaproteobacteria > Pseudomonadales > Pseudomonadaceae > Aquipseudomonas. The sequence continues at coordinate 7,691 of NZ_JAEKEG010000131.1, read as the reverse complement.
TGCCGGATCAATGCCGCTTCGATTTCCGCCGGGTAGCAGTTGAAGCCACCGACGATGAACATGTCTTTCAGTCGATCGGTGATGATCAGGTTGCCCGCTTTATCCAGGCGCCCGACATCGCCGGTGTGGAGCCAGCCATCGGCGTCGATGACTTCGCGGGTCGCTTCGGGGTCCTGGAAATAGCCCTGCATGATGTGAAAGCCACGCAGGCAGATCTCACCGGTTTGCCCTGGATCCAGCGCCTGGTTATGCGGATCGCGAATACTTGCCTCAGTGCCGGCAATAGGCCGTCCGCTGGTGCCGGCGATCACCTGCGCCGAGTCTTGTGGGTCGCAGATAGTCGCAAGCCCCCGCATTCGGTCAGGCCGTAGGCAGTGGTCACCACGGCAAACCCCAACTCGTTGCGCATGCGTTCTATCAGGCTCGGCGGAATACTCGCTGAACCGGTCACCGCGATGCGCAAGCTCGACAGGTCGGTCTGCTTGAGCTGCGGATGCGCAAGCAGCGAGAGGTACAGGGTCGGCGCGCCGGGCAAGACGCTGATGCGCTCACGGGCGATGCGCTGGAACACTTGTTCGGCGTCAAACACCGCATGGGGCAGGATGGTCGCTCCGCCAATCAGGCAAGTCAGCCAGCCGGCTTTATAGCCAAAGGCATGAAAGAACGGGTTTACGATCAGGTAACGATCACCCGGCACCAGGCCGATGACCTTGACGTATTCGGTAAAAGCCCGCAGGTTCTGGCCATGCCCGCTCATCACACCTTTGGGTTTGCCGGTGGTGCCGGACGTGAACAACAGGTCGCACATGGCCTGGGGGTCGACCGCTAATGCACGTTGCCTGGCGCTGTCGGCATCGACGGTTACCGCACCACACAGAAACTGTTGAAGCGTCAGGTCCGCAGGCGATTCGGGCGTATCGCCATCGAGTATCACCAGATGCTGGAGGCTGGCCGGTCGATGGGGTGCGAGGAGCGCCGGATAATCCACATCGAGAAATTGCTGCTGGACAAACAACAGCCTGCAGCCGCTGCGTTCCAGCACATCGGCGGCCTCAAGCCCCTTCATGCGCGTGTTAATCGGCACCAGCACCGCACCTGCACACTGAATGCCCAGCGCGGCGAGGATCCAGTCACCGCTGTTCGGGGCCCAGATACCGACCCTGTCACCAGGCTGGATACCCACAGCCATCAGGCCCCGGGCAAAGCTCATGACGCGCTCGGGCAGTTGGGCGTAGTCGATGCAGTGGCCGTTGTCCTCAATGGCAGTGCGACCGGCGTGACGTTCGGCGCTACTGAAGACTAACTGGGCAAAGTTGACGGGGGCGGCGCTCAGGGGCGCGGCAAGATTCAGGCTCTGATTCATCGTGGGCTCGGGCTTGGCATCATTGGGGGCATCACTCTGGAAAGCGGATACGCAATTGCGCGCTGGTGGGCACTGCCTGACAGGCAAGAATCCAGCCTTCGGCCAGATCACCCGCATCCAGGGCATCGTTATGCAGCAGCTCGACATCGCCGCTTACCAGCGTGCACATGCATGAAGCGCAGCCACCGACGCGGCAGGCGCTGGGAGGCTTGAGACCGGCGCGTTCCATCGCAGCCAGCAACGTCTCGCCGGTGTCGCAGGCCAAGTGGTGCTCTTCGCCATCCAGGCGCACGGCGAGTTGGGCGGCCACGGCAGCCTCGATGCTTGCCACCTGTGGCAGCTCGCCTTCGCCGGGCAGCGACACGAACCGCTCGACATGCACTCGTCGCTCCGGCATGCCCAGGTCCTTTAACGCATTGACGGCGGCGTCCATGAACGGGCCCGGTCCACAAATGAACGCCTGCGCATCTATAAAGGGCCGCGCCAGTTCGGCCAGCTGTCCGACACTTGGGATGCCCTGGACCGAATCGAGCCAGTGGACGATTTGCAAGCGTTGCGGGTGGGCGCTGGCCAGGTGCCGGAGTTCATCGCGGAAAATCACTGAGGACTCATCGCGGTTGGCGTAGATCAGCAGGACCCGGCCGGTTCCGGCGAGCAACGCCGAACGCAGGATCGACAGCACCGGGGTCACGCCACTGCCGCCGCCGAACAGCAGTAAATCGCCGTCGAGGCTACGCGGCACAAATACCCCGGCAGGTGGCAGTACCTCCAGGGTTTGGCCGGCCTGCAACTCGCTGCACAGCCAGTTCGAAGCGCGGCCCTCGTGCACACGTTTCACCGTTACCCGCAAGGGCTCATCCAGCAATGGCGTGCTCGACAATGAGTAGCAACGGGGCAGCCAACCGTCCTCGAAGGGCACTCGCAAGGTCAGGAACTGGCCGGGTTGATAGTGGAAGCGTTCACCCAGATGCTCCGGCACGTCGAAAACCAGGGAGCGCGCATCGGCGGTCTCCTCGATCACTCGTGCCACACGCAGGGCAAGATAATTGTTCATAGATCAGCTACTCATGACCACCTGCCCAAGTATCACGGGCAGGTGTAGACCCAGGGAGTCAAAACGGGTGCCACGGCCACGGCCTCAGACGTAAGGGTCCGGATTGGGCAAGCCCAGCATCACCGCGCCGTAACTGCGCCCGTAAGCCATGTAATTGTTGGCAATGTGTCCACGTGCCTGGTGCAGGTCGCGGAACAGTCGCGCCACCGGGTTGGTGTTGTACAAGCCTGAAGCGGCCAGTGCTGCGCAGCAGGTCGTTGGCCCGTTCAGCGCAAATATTGGTCACGTAGGCCGACTGGTAGCGATACAACAGCCGGGTTTCGGTATCCGGGTATTCGCCGGCGCGGGCCAGGCTCATGAGGTGCTCGTAGTTGCGTTCCAGCACCAGGCGCAGGCTGTCAACGGTGATCATCGCTTCGGCAACGGCGGTTTGCGCCACAGGATCGTCTGCGGTACGGGCACCGTGCTTGCCGATATGTTTGGCGGCATTGTCACGGAACTCGTTGATCGCACCCTGCAGGGCGCCAATGGCCGATGTGGAGACGGCGCGGGAGAACACCTGGGCAAACGGGATCGCGTAGATCGGGTTGGTGTTGACCTGGCGCCCGGGCGTTGCATCGAGCGTCCAGTTATTGGTGCGCTGCACGCGATGGGCGGGGACGAATACATCCTCGACCGTGATGTCATGGCTACCGGTGCCGCGCAGGCCCATGACGTCCCAATTGCGTTCAATCTGGTAGTCCTTGCGTGGCAACAGGAAGGTGCCGTGCTCGGCCGCCTGCTCGCCATCGGGCGGCAGTATTCCGCCCAGAAACACCCATTGGCAGTGCTCACTGCCGCTGGAGAACCCCCAGCGCCCGCTGATGCGGTAACCGCCCTCGACCACCGTGACCCTGGCCGCTGGCATGTAGGTCGAGCAGATCAATGCATTGTGGTCATCCGCCCAGACTTCGCGCTGGGTTTCAATCGGGTAACGGGCCAGTTGCCATGGGTGAACCCCCATTACGCCATATATCCAGGCAGTGGACATGCAGCCTTCGGCAAGGATGGTCTGGATTTCGAAGAAGGTGCGCGGGTCCACTTCATATCCACCAAACGCCCGTGGCTGCATGGCCCGTAGCAGTCCGGTGGACTGCAACTCGAGCACGGTCTCCACCGGTACTTTCAAGTCCTTGTCGGCCTGCGCCGTGCGCGCCTTGAGGGCGGGCACAAGGCTGCGCGCACGCTCAATCAGATCTCGTTCGTCCTGGGTCTTTTCTCGCATGCTGTGCATCACTCAACTCTCCCGATCTCACTGCGCCACTGCGCGAGCTGTGATCAATCATCGGATCGAGCGCACGATCATTCATCGTCAAAGCGGACTAGGGGTCGTACGGTTTGCGCCGGTTGCCAGTGCCGGGTTCTTCCTGGGTAGGCGCAGCCTTCGGCAGTTCCTACGGGGTATGTGTCCTGATTGATAGTCCATTGAGACGATGCTGGCTGCGGTCGTTGCGACGATAGTCAACCCATCAGCCATCGACCCCACGGAGCAAGGGCCATGAGTATTTTGCAGCGTTTCGAGATGCACGGCAGCGTCGCCATCGTCACCGGCAGCGGCCGGGGAATCGGTCGGGCGATTGCCCTGGCGTACGCCGAAGCCGGCGCAGATGTGGTGTGCTCGGCGCGGTCACTGGACGAAGTTCAGGCCGTGGCCGAAGAAGTTCGCGGCTTTGGACGACGCGCCCTGGCGGTCGCGTGTGACGTCAACGACGCCGAGCAACGCCATGCGCTGGTGCGTCAGAGCGTGGAGCAAATGGGTCGTATCACTCACCTGGTGAACAATGTCGGCGGTGGCGGTCCGAATGATCCGCTGGCGATGTCGCCCGAGCAGTTCGCTCAGGTGCTGAACTTCAACGTCGCCACCAGCTACGCCTTCTGCCAATTGTGTGTGCCGCTGATGCGCGAGGCAGGCGGCGGCAACATCATCAATATCAGCTCGGTAGCGGCACGCTATGCACAGCGCCATTTCAGTGCCTACGGCACCGCCAAGGCTGCCCTCAGCCATCTGACCCGCCTGCTGGCCCAGGACTTCGCACCGCAGGTCCGGGTCAACGCTGTCGCACCCGGCCCTACCCTCACTGAAGCGCTCAATGGCGTGATGCCGAGTGCCATGCGCCAGGTCATGGAAAGCAACACTCCACTCAAGTGCCTGGGCACCCCGCAAGATATTGCTGCCGCCGCGCTGTACCTGGCCAGCCCAGCCTCAGCCTGGGTGACTGGCAAGGTTATCGACGTCGATGGCGGCGCAGACTCGTCGGTCTGGCCCGGCTAAGCAACTGTTTTTGGCCCGCCCCTGATGACGTCGGGGCGGGTTTTTTTCCACATGACTGGAGCCCTGCCATGGACGCTCATTTGATCAACACGCTGGGCGACGAATTGTTCAACGCCTTGCGCAGCCGTCAGACCCTGGCGCCCCTGACCCGGCGCTACCCTCAGATCACCCTGGAACAGGCCTACCGGATTTCCTTGCACTTCCTGCAACGTCGCGAGGCACTTGGCGAGCAGGTGATTGGCAAAAAAATCGGGGTGACCAGCCGCGCCGTACAGGAAATGCTGGACGTGCACCAGCCAGACTTCGGTTTCCTCACCAATGCCATGCAGGTCGAGGATGGCTGCGAAGTCAGCCTCGCCCAATACAACCTGATCCAGCCGAGGGCCGAGGGCGAGATCGCCTTTATTCTCGGCGAAGATTTACAAGGCCCCGGCATCAGCGCCGAGGACGTACTCGCTGCCAGTCAATGGGTCGTGCCGTGTTTCGAGATTGTCGACTCAAGAATCGATGACTGGCAGATCCGTATCCAGGACACCGTGGCCGACAACGCTTCCTGTGGCGTGTTTGCCCTTGGCGCCCAGCGCACCGACCCGCGCTCGCTGGACCTTGCCGCCGTGCACATGCAAATGCTTAAAAACGGCCAGCCGGCAGGCTCGGGACTGGGCTCGGCGGTACAAGGCCACCCCTGCGCAGCCGTGGCCTGGCTGGCCAATACCCTGGGCGAACTGGGCATACCGTTCCGCCGCGGCGAGATCATTCTCTCCGGTGCCCTGGCGCCGCTGGTGCCCGTAGTCGCCGGTGACCAGATCAGTCTGTCCATGAGTGGCCTGGGCGAAGCCAGCCTGCGCTTTGTCCCTTGATCACCCTGCACGCCCTTCCCTTTCTCCCTTCCTGGAGCCAAAGACCATGAACAAAAAGATCAAATGCGCGCTGATCGGGCCGGGCAACATCGGAACCGACCTGTTGTACAAATTGATGCGCAGTGACGTGCTGGAACCGGTGTGGATGGTGGGCATCGACGCCACCTCCGAAGGCCTCGCGCGGGCTCGCGAGCTGGGCCTGAAGACCACGGCCGAGGGCGTCGACGGTTTGCTGCCTCATGTACTGGAAGACCAGATCCAGATTGCCTTCGATGCCACTTCGGCCTACGTCCACGCGCAAAATTCGCGCAAACTCAATGCCTTGGGCGTGTTGATGATCGACCTAACGCCAGCCGCCATCGGCCCGTATTGCGTACCGCCGGTCAACCTCAAGGCTCAACTGGGCCTGGGCGTCATGAACGTCAACATGGTCACCTGCGGCGGCCAGGCCACCATTCCGCTGGTGGCGGCAGTGTCCAGCGTGCAGCCGGTGGAATATGCCGAAATCATCGCCACCGCCGCTTCCAAATCAGTCGGCCCCGGCACCCGAAAAAACATCGACGAATTCACCCGTACCACCTCCAGGGCAGTGGAAAAAGTCGGCGGCGCGAAGAAAGGCAAGGCAATCATCATCATCAACCCCGCCGAGCCGCCGCTGATCATGCGCGATACCGTGCATTGCCTGACAGTCACTGAACCCGACCAGCCGGCGATCACGGCTGCTATCGAGGCCATGATCGAGCAAGTGCAGCGCTATGTGCCCGGCTACAAGCTGGTTAATGGCCCGGTGTTCGACGGCAATCGGGTGTCGATTTTCATGGAGGTCGAAGGCCTGGGCGACTACCTGCCCAAGTACGCCGGTAACCTCGACATCATGACGGCTGCGGCGGCACGCACGGCCGAGATGTTCGCCGAGGAAATCCTCAAGGGCGAACTGGTTCTGCAAGCCACCGGCTTAACCGCCAACGCATAAGGAAAAGACCATGGATCTTCGCGGCAAAAGCATTACCGTCCACGACATGTGCCTGCGCGATGGCATGCACCCCAAGCGTCACCAGATCAGCCTGCAACAGATGAAGGACATCGCCTGCGGCCTTGACGCGGCTGGCGTGCCGCTGATCGAAGTCACCCACGGTGACGGGCTCGGCGGCAGTTCGGTGAACTATGGCTTCCCGGCCCACACCGACGAAGAATACCTGTCGGCGGTAATCCCGCTGATGAAAAAGGCCAAGGTTTCCGCACTGCTGCTACCGGGCATCGGTACAGTCGATCATCTGAAAATGGCCCATGAACTGGGCGTCAACACCATCCGGGTGGCCACCCATTGCACCGAGGCCGATGTCAGCGAGCAGCACATCTCCCACGCCCGCGGCCTGGGCATGGACACCGTCGGTTTCCTGATGATGGCTCACATGAACAGCCCCGAGGGCCTGGTCAAGCAAGGTTTGCTCATGGAAAGCTACGGCGCCAACTGCATCTACCTGACCGACTCGGCGGGCTACCTGCTGCCCCATGAAGTCAGTGCACGTGTGGCGGCAATGCGTGCAGCCCTCAAGCCAGGGACCGAGATCGGTTTTCATGGCCATCACAATCTATCGATGGGTGTGTCCAACTCCATTGCAGCGATTGCCGCCAGGGCTAACCGCATCGACGCTGCCTGCGCGGGCCTCGGTGCTGGTGCAGGCAACACGCCGATGGAGGTGCTGGTGGCAGTGTGTGATCGCATGGGGATCGACACGGGTGTCAGCGTATTCGGGATCCAGGACGTGGCCGAAGACCTGGTGGTTCCGATCATGGACTTCCCGATCCGCAGCGACCGTGATGCCCTGACCATGGGCTACGCCGGGGTCTATGGTTCCTTCCTGTTATTCGCCAAGCGAGCCGAGAAAAATACGGTGTGTCGGCCCGGGAAATCCTGGTCGAAATGGGTCGCCGCGGCATGGTCGGCGGCCAGGAAGACATGATCGAAGACACCGCCATGACCCTCGCCCGCCAGCGGCGGCAGGCGTAAAATCGCGCAGCCCGCTTCGACGCTTTCGCGGCCAAGCCCGCTCCAACAGGTTAAGTGATGTACGCAGGTTTTGTGTACGACCCCGAAACTGT
>NZ_JAEKEG010000130.1 GCF_016651255.1 Pseudomonas sp. TH10 | reverse complement strand
TATGGCTGACCTTCCTGCTGTTCATGTTGCTGCGCAGCCTGACACTTGGGGCGTTTGCCTGGTATCTGCAACGCAACGACGGCTGGTTTGCCGGCAAAGCTCACTGAGCCGGCGTGGCCTTGATGAAGCCTGCGACTTCATCCAGCACCGGTGCCAGGCCCCGCATTGGCCGGGACAACGCTGCCACCAGGGTGGCATGACCGGTGCGGGAGAAATACAGGTCGCGCACCGGCACCCCGGCTTCGCGCAACTTGCGCGCCAGGCCACCGGTGTTGCGGCGAGGGTCGACCAGTTCATCATCGCTGGACGCCATCAGCAACGCCGGTGGCGCGCCTCGACTGACATGGTTGATCGGTTGTGACAGGGCCGGCGAATTCGGCCAGAAGAACACCGGGCGCACGTCAGGGTTCACGATGGGCAGGAAGTCATAGGGACCGGCCAGGCCGATCCAGCCGCTGATATCATGGGGCGACATGCCAGCAGCCCCCAGTAATTGCGGGTCCAGCGCCAGCATCGCGACGTTGTACGCGCCGGAGCTATGCCCCATCAGGTACAGCCGCTGCGGATTGCCGGAAAACTGCTGGATGTGCGAGCGGGTCCAGGCTACGGCCTTGGCGCCATCCTCGAGAAATGCCGGGTAGCGCACCTGCGGATACAGGCGATAGTCCGCCAGTACGGCCACGATTCCCCGGGATGCCAGGGCCTCACCGACAAAACTGTAATCGCTGCGCGATCCGCTGTTCCAGCTGCCGCCATAGAAAAACACCACCACCGGAGCGTTCTCCACGGGGTGGCGCGGGACGTACACATCGAGTTTTTGCCGCGGGTCGCTGCCATAGGCGATGCCCTCGGTCTTGTCGAAGCCGTCGTCAGGGGTCAGTGCATTAAGCGCCTTGAGCGGAGAACAGGCCGCGAGCGCAGCCAGCACGAGCGCGCCAATGGCCCGTTTGCAAAATAGCCGAATCCAGATCGCCATCGACGCTACACCTCAGGGTTTGTTGTGCTGCCACAGGTAGCGCAGCCACAACCACTCATCGAGCCCTGACGCTCGCTGAAACCCAGCGCCGGGCCTTCCTGAAGATGGGACCACAGGCGCTCGTAATCGGTCCCCGTGGTTTCACTCCACTGCCAGGCTTGCCCGCGCCAGGCCAACCGGCCCCACGCGAATCAAGCCTAGGCGCCAACCCGTCAGGAAGACAGGTAAGAGGAACGGGTCAGGCCCAGACGCAAGGCATCAAGGAACTGCGTGCGCTCGCTGGCACTGATGCGGGCACTGGCGCACTTGTCGCGGTAGTGAGTCATCAGTTCTTCCGGCGACAAGTGCACGTAACGCAGCATGTCTTCGATGGTGTCGTGGGTCTCGATGCCGGCGTGGTACACGCTGCCATCGGCGTTCTGGTAGATGTTCACCGAGTCGGTGTCACCGAACAGGTTGTGCATGTCGCCGAGGATCTCCTGATAGGCGCCGACCAGGAACACACCCAGCAGGTAATCTTCGCCTTCATTCAAACCGTGCACCGGCAGGCTGGTTTCGATGCTCTGCTCGTCGACGTACTGATTGATCTTGCCGTCGGAGTCGCAGGTCAGATCCTGCAGTACCGCGCGACGCAGCGGCTCTTCGTCGAGACGGTGCAGCGGGATGATCGGCAGCACCTGATCGATTGCCCAAGTGTCCGGCAGGCTCTGGAATACCGAGAAGTTGCAGATGTACTTGTCGGCCAGCTTGTCGTTGAGCTCGTCGAGCACTTGACGGTGCGAACGCTGACGCGCTTTCAGGGAGTTGTGCAGGCGACGGCACACGGCAAAGTAGCACTGCTCGGCCAACGCTTTTTCAGCCAGGGTCAGTTTGCCGTCGGCGTACTGCGCGGCCACATCGCTCATGTAGTGAGTGGCGCGCCAGTAGGTTTCGGTGACCATTTCGATGTCGGTCGGGCCGAGCAGATCAACCAGCCACTGCACGGTTTCCGGCAGCGATTCCTTGTTTTCGATCTGCGGGATTTCGTCGTTGTGCTTCTCGACGTCGGTCACCTGCACCACCAGCATGGCGTGGTGTGCAGTCAGCGAGCGGCCGCTTTCCGAGAAGATGTGCGGATGCGGCAGGGCCTGCGCGTCGCAGAATTCCTTGAGCATGCCGACCACGACACCGGCGTAATCGTCCATGTCGTAGTTGATCGAACTGGCGTTGCGCGAGTGCGTGCCGTCGTAGTCGACACCGAGACCACCACCGACGTCGATGTGATCGACCGGCAGGCCCAGATTGCGCAGCTCGCCGTAGTAACGGATCGCTTCCTTGAAGCCGTGCTGATAGTCAGCCAGGTTGGCGATCTGCGAGCCCATGTGAAAGTGCAGCAGGCGAATGCCCTGATCCAGACCGGCCGCGCGGAAGCGCTCGACCACCGACAGCAGTTGCGCCGCCGACAGACCGAATTTGGATTTCTCGCCACCGGTGTCCGCCCACTTCGACGACGCCAGCGACGACAGACGCACGCGCAGGCCGACCTGTGGCTTGACCTTCAGCGAGGCGGCTTCTTCGATTACCAGACCGACTTCGGATTCTTTCTCGATCACGATGAACACGTTGTGACCAAGCTTCTGCCCCATCAAGGCCAGGCGGATAAATTCGCGGTCCTTGTAGCCATTGCAAACAATGGTGCCGCCCTTGGGTGCCAGGGCCAGCACGGCCAGCAGCTCGGGCTTGGAACCCGCTTCGAGGCCGATGGAAACATTCTGGGTGGCGATGATGTTTTCGATCACCGCTTCCTGCTGGTTGACCTTGATCGGGTACAGCGCGGTGTACTTGCTCTGGTATTCCAGGCGTTCGATGTTCGAATCGAATGCACCGGTCAGCTGACGCACGCGGTCTTGCAGGATGTCGGGAAAACGAACCAGCAATGGCAGGGACAAGCCGCTCTTGCGCAGCTGGTCAACTTGCTCGAACAGGTCGATAGGCGAACTGGCGGGGCCGTTCGGACGAACCTCGACGCGACCGGCGTCATTGATCGCGAAATACCCGGCCCCCCAATGGCGGATCCCGTAAACACTGCGGCTGTCCGCAACTGTCCATTGGCTGCCATCGTCTTTGCGTGTGCGTCGTACGGACATTGAAGTCCCCTATAAAGAAGTCATAGAGCGTCGCCTGGGTTCAGGCCGGCGCAGTCTAAAGAATGAAAATGACGGTTCGTCAACGAGGGGTAGACCTCGCCGACCGCAGTGAGTTTAGAAACCGGTCAGAACAGGCTCTGTGAAAACCATGGGGACGACGCCGGATCTGAAGTATTTCAGCGCCGGATCAAGCCGCAGATGGATTTCACAGAGGCTGCTAGCCGCCGGACTTCTTCGCTTTGAAACCGTGCTTGATCAGCTCAGCCAAGAGTAGCTCGACATGATCGCCCTGGATTTCGATGATCCCGTCCTTCAACGCGCCGCCGGTGCCGCAACGTTTCTTCAACGTTGTCGCCAACTCTTTGAGCGCATCTTCAGCCAGGGGCACGCCGGTGATGGTGGTCACCGTCTTGCCGCCACGCCCCTTGCTTTCGCGACGCACGCGGGCAATGCCGTCCCCTGCCGGGATCACGGTTTGTTTGCAGATACAGGCGTCCACCGGCTTACTGCATTCCGGGCAATGACGACCTGCGTCGGTGGAAAATACCAGGCCACCAAGGGCGGCGAAGGATGCGGCTTTTTTGGCCACCGGCAATCCTCTTGGGAGGACAAAGACTGATCGCGAGCGCATGGCTATCGACCGCGAAGCCCCACTCAGGCAGGGGCAGCGCTACTGAAACGAAAAAGCCGGTGTAGGAGCTGACGAGTGCAACGAGGCTGCGATTTTTTGATCGTGTGTTCGATTTCACAGAATCAAGATCAGGAGATCGCAGCCTGCGGCAGCTCCTACGCCGTACTGATGTCGATTCAGCTTTAAAAGGTCGCGCAGTGTAACGGCAAAAAACCCAATTGCTAAGTGCCAATCGGCGCCAATTTATGTGTTCTTTGCGACGTCGCTTTGCTGCGCCTTGAGATAGCGCTTCAAGGCTGCCAGAGAGTCCGGGCAATAAGGCTTTTGCTCGATTTCGCGCATCACCTGTTCGACCGGAATAAAGCGTGCTTCCAGCACCTCTTCCGGTTGCAGGATCAGCGGCCCGTCCCAAATGGCGGAAAACGCCGAGCACCAGAGCCGATTGCCGGTGTCTTCGAAAAAGAAATGGTCGTGCGCGGTCAATTCCACGCCACTCACGCCTAGCTCTTCTGCCAGTTCACGGGCCGCCGACTCGGCGTAGGTTTCGTCGGCCTGCACCATGCCGCCAGCGGCGACGTCCCAGTAGCCGGGGTAGATCGCCTTGCTCAGGGTGCGGCGGTGCACGCACAGCTCACCCGCCGAATTGAACAACATGATGTAGGTGCCACGCCCGATCAGCCCGCGTTCGCGCAGATCGGCACGCACCAGAGCGCCGAGCAGGTTGTCCTGCTCGTCGACCCAGGCAATCTGTTCGGCATCGGAGGCGGCGCGATGGGCCGCCTCTTTCACGCTATCGGACATGACTCATCCCTGATTGAGCAGTTGACGCAGATCGATCACGGCGGCGTTGGCACGGGAAATATAGTTGGCCATGACCAGCGAGTGGTTGGCCAATACGCCGAAGCCGCTACCGTTAAGAATCATAGGACTCCACACCGGTTCCTGCGAGGCTTCCAGTTCACGAATGATCTGACGCACGCTGACCGTAGCGTTCTTCTTCGCCAACACATCGGCGAAGTCGACTTCAATGGCGCGCAGCAGGTGCGACAGCGCCCAGGCCTGACCGCGTGCTTCGTAGAACACGTTGTCGATCTGCATCCACGGGGTTTCGACGATTTCTTCATCGACCTGCGGTACTTCGCCCACGGCCGGAGTTTCGGTTTTCAGCGCTGTGTTGAGTTTGACCCGGCCAACACTGGCCGACAGTCGTTGCGACAGCGAACCCAGGCGGGTCCCGACATCACCCAGCCAGTTGTTGAGGTTGTCGGCGCGTGCGTAGAACAACGCGTTTTTCTGCGATGGATCAGACAAGCGTGCCTGATAACGGCTCAGCGAGTTGATGCCTTCCTGATACTCAGACTCGCTGGACGGCAGGATCCAGCTCTTGTTGTCGAAGTTGAAACGCGGTTCGGCCTTGGCCAGATCGGAGTCTTCCGCCGACTGCGATTGCGAACGGGCGAAATCTTTGCGCAAGGCGCGGGTCAGGTCACGAACCTGCACCAGCACGCCGTACTCCCAGCTTGGCGTGTTGTCCATCCACAGGCCTGGCGGGAAACGATCGTTGGAAATATAACCACCCGCCTTATCGAGCAAGGTGCCAGCGACAGTTTTCAGGGTTTCGACCGTGGTATAGCCGACAACCATCTGCTTGCCTTCTTTCTCGGCTGCCGCCTGGGCATTTTGCGCCACCGGAAACAGCGCGGGCTCCTGGCTCCAGTACCAACCGAGGCCAATGGTCACCAGCAGGTAAATGCCGATCAACGTGGCCAGCGCGCGGCTGAACAACAGCCCGCCAACATAGCTGCGGGTGGCCGACTTGGGTTCAGCGGCACGTTCAGGCGCGCTGCCCGCGCGGTTTTTCCAGTCCAGCATGGCGATATCCTTTCAGTAACTTGGGTTCAACGGTTCGACCACAACCCTACGCCATCGTGCCTCGTTTGCCGCGCATTAATACGCGCATGCCGCAAGCCACAACCGCACGGTCGATACCGCCACTATAAATGAACACCACGCCTTGTGTTGGTGCGGCGTAGGATGTGTCGAGTGCAACCAGCTCCTGGGCATCCCGTACGCATTCCGTACGCATTCCGTACGCAGCAAAGCGACTCGCCAGTCATAAACTGAATGAGCTCGCTATGCACATTATTGACATGCGACACTGATCCACCCTCGGAAGAGATGCTAGCATAGAGCCACCAGTCGATCTCAGCATGCACCCTAACTAGTAGTCAGGATATGACCGAGCCAGAAGACCCCAGCCGTGAGCGCCTCAAGCAGCACTTTGCCCAGCGGGTAATTCATCAGGCACGTCAGATTCTTGAGATATGGCAGCGCCTGCAACGCAGTGAATGGTCCACCGTCGACCTCGCCGAATTGAGCGAGGCCAACTTGCGCCTGCTGCGCTTTGCCGAGCGTTTCGAACAGCCGGAACATACCCAGCTGGCGCATCACATCAGTCAGTCGCTGGAAGCGGTGGACGCCAATCGCGGACGCCTGAGCAGCGGCCTGATCACCGACCTCAATCGTTTGATGCAGCGTTTGTCCCGCACGGGCCTGCGCCATGGCGATCAGCTCGACCAGACGTTCCTGCCGCCGCTGCGCAAACCAATCTATGTGATGCTGCAGGATCACGACCGTGCCGAGCGGCTGGCCAAGCAGCTGGAATTTTTCGGGCTGAGCGCCCAGTCCCTGGACAGCGTGGCAGCGTTTCGCTCATCGATGGTCGAGCGTTTGCCCGCCGCCATCGTCATGGACGTGGATTTCAGCGGTGCCGGCATCGGCCTGAAACTCGCCGCCGAAGCCCAGGTCGGTCTGGAAGAGCCGCTGCCGCTGCTGTTCTTCAGCCTGCACGAAACCGACACCCCGACCCGCCTCGCCGCCGTGCGCGCCGGTGGCCAGGAATTCCTCACCGGCACCCTCGAAGCATCGAGCCTGCTGGAGAAGATCGAAGTCCTCACCTGCGTCGCCCAGTACGAACCTTATAAAGTGTTGATCATCGACGACTCGCGTGCGCAGGCTCTGCACACCGAGCGCCTGCTCAACAGCGCCGGCATCGTCACCCGCACTCTGATCGAACCGATTCAGGCGATGGCCGAACTGGCGGACTTCCAGCCGGATCTGATCATTCTCGACATGTACATGCCGGCGTGCACCGGCACCGAACTGGCCAAGGTAATTCGCCACAACGACCGATATGTCAGTGTGCCGATCATTTACCTGTCGGCCGAAGATGATCTGGACAAGCAGCTCGACGCGATGAGCGAAGGCGGCGACGACTTCCTGACCAAGCCGATCAAGCCGCGCCACCTGATCACCACCGTGCGCAACCGCGCCGCCCGTGCGCGCAATCTCAAGGCACGCATGGTGCGTGACAGCCTCACCGGTTTGTACAACCACACGCACATCCTGCAATTGCTCGAAGATTGCTCGTTCCGCGCCCGCCGCGAAAACAAGCCGCTGAGCTTTGCCATGCTCGACATCGACCACTTCAAACGGGTCAACGACAGTCACGGTCACCCGATGGGCGACCGAGTGATCAAAAGCCTGGCGCTGTTTCTCAAACAGCGCCTGCGCAAGACCGACTTCATCGGCCGTTATGGCGGCGAAGAGTTCGCCATCGTCATGCCCGACACCGATATAGAAGCCGCGCACAAAGTGCTCGATGAGATCCGTCAACGCTTCGCCGAAATTCATTATCCGGCGCAGCCGCAGGACTTGTGGTGCACCTTCAGCGCTGGCGTGGTGGAAATGCACGACGACTGCGACAGCTTGATGATGGCCAGTCAGGCCGACGAAGCGCTTTATCGCGCGAAGGGCGCCGGGCGCAATCGTGTGCAGACCGCGCGCGAATCAAAGCAAAAGGCCACTATTTCATCTGAATCCATCGAACCGGTCATAACCCTGTCATAGAAACGCAATAACTTCGGGCGCTTACCATTCTGCCGTTGGTAGTCCCGCAATGCGCCTCAAGCTGCTGACCAATCTCAACACCGTCCTTTTAATCGCCGTGTGCGCTGCGCTTGGCGCGACCCTGTGGTGGTCGCAAAAAGCCCTCGAACGCCCCTATCTGCTGATGGAGCGTTACCTGAGCCTGTCCCAGCAGTTTCAACGGCAGGTGGCGGGCAACGTACAGGATTACCTCGTCAGCGGTGATGCCCTGCGCCTGAGCAGTGCGGGCCAGGCGATCGATGAGCTCAAACACGAGCTCGATGAACTGCCGCCCTCCTTGGCCGACGCCGTGCGCCCCAGCCTTGCGGAGCTTGGAAGGGTTCAGCAAAACCGAACTGCTCGCCGCCGGCAAGCTTGCAGGCGACCCCCAGGCATTGCTGCTGCAGGCAGAACGGGAGTTGGGCGCAAACCTTGACCAGCTCAGTCAATATGCCAATGGCAACGCGAGCTACCTCACACCACTGCTCGCCGCCTCGCAGCATTTGGGCAAACTGTCGCTGGCCCGAGACAAAATGGTCAGCAGCGGTCGCAGCGAACTCGCCGCGGACGTCGAGCGCGAAGTGACCAATATCCGCGCGCAGGCCCAGGTGATTGATGCCCTGCCCCTGCTCGGCGTGGTCACCAGCAGTGAATCCAGCAGCGATGACTTCGCCGCAATGATGGGCATCGAGAGCAAACAAACAAGCGTCGCGGAAGATGCCGGGGTCGGCCTCAAACGCGAACTCAACAGCCTGCTCGGCCGCTATCCCGCAGAGCTGGCGCGCACCCGTGAGCAGATTCAAAAACGCACCGAATTGAGCACCGCCACCCATCGGAAAATCACTGCCGTTCAGCAAGCCATCGCCGGACTCGAGCCTGTAGTGCGCGCTCAACACGGACAAATTCAAGGCGAAGTGCGCTTGATGCAAAGCGTGATGATCGGCCTGATTCTGTTGATCGCGCTGCTCATCGACACCTTGCAGCGCCGCCTGGCCCGTACCTTGACCAACCTCGCTCCGGCGCTGTCGACCTGGGCTGAAGGCGATTTCAGCCGCGACATTCACTTGGGCAAAACCAACCGCGAGTTGCGCGACATCGAAGCCTCGCTCAATCGCTTGCGCGCCTATCTGGTGGATCTGGTCGGGACGATTCGTGGCAATGCCGAGCAAGTGGCGGGCAGCAGCCGCACCCTCGCGCAATTGAGCAATGACCTGCACAGCGGCGCAGAGCATCAGGCGGGCGATACGGCGCTGATTCGCGATTCCCTTGGTGAACTGGAGGCGACCATTCAGCAGGTGGCCGGTGATGCGCGTCAGGCCGCAGACGCCAGCCGTCACGCAGGATTGGCAGTCGAGCATGGCCAGAGCGTGATCGGCCAGAGCCTGACCGGGTTGCATGCGCTGGTCGGCGAGGTCCAGGGCAATGCGCAGATGATCGAGCATCTGGCCGAAGAGTCGGCCACCATCGGCGGCGTGTTGACCGTGATTCGCTCGATTGCCGATCAGACCAATCTACTGGCACTCAACGCCGCGATTGAAGCGGCGCGTGCCGGGGAAATGGGTCGAGGGTTTGCGGTGGTTGCAGAAGAAGTACGCTCGCTGGCACAACGCACGGCCGGCGCCACGGCGGAGATTCAAACGTTGATTGCCGGCTTGCAAAGCGCCGCCCGGCAATCGGTTGAAGGCATGCGCGCACAGGTCGAACACGCCGAAGCCACGGCCAATCAGGCCCAGGCGGCCGACGGCGCACTGGATAAAATCGTCGATGCAATCCAGACCATTTCCGACACTGCAGTGCGCATTGCCGATGTGACTGCGCAGCAAAGTGGTGCGGTCAGCGAGATTCGCGATCACAGTGAGCGGATTCACCAGCTGGGCGGGGATAATTTGGTGCGAATTGGTGAAGGCCGTGAGCAAGGGGAACACTTGCTGGTGCTGGGCGGACGGTTGCACACGGCGGTACAGGCGTTTCGCGTCTGATCGAACGCTTTCGCGAGCAAGCCCGCTCCCACACTGGATCCATGCGCGACGCAGGCCC
>NZ_JAEKEG010000129.1 GCF_016651255.1 Pseudomonas sp. TH10 | reverse complement strand
GTAGCGGGTGCGGTCCAGGGCCATCCACATTTTCTGCGAGAACAGAGTTTCGTCGCATTCGATCTGAGTGGTCAGCAGCCAACTCTGGCACGTGGTCAGCACGGCAGCGTATTCGCGGGTGTCGCCATTATTGTCGGTGACGGCGAAGCGGCCGTCCGGTGCGTGGGCAATTTTCTTCACCCCCGAACGCGGAGCGCCGCTGTGCAGTGAGCTGAGGCTGGTGCCCTGGGGCCAGTGCACGCAGCGTTCCGGCACATGGCGCCAGATGCCCAGCGGTACCTGTTCCACGCCGCCCACCACCAGGTGCTGGTGGTCGTCGCAGTTGGTCATGACCACGCGGAAGATTTCCAGCATCGAGTTGGGGAAGTCCGAATCCCAGCCGCCTGTCCCGAAGCCGACCTGGCCAAACACTTCCCGGTGGTGGAACGACAGTTTGGCGAACGCCTTGGAAGTGGCGACGAAGTCGTAGAAGGTGCGGTCATCCCACAGTGGCACCAGGGTATTCCACAGCTCTTTGAGGCGTGGCACATCGCGGTCGCGGATCGCTTGCTGGATATCGGCGAACTGCGAACCGGCTTCCAGCGCATCCGCCCAGGCGTCAGCCACTTCCTGGAACAGTGCAGGAAGATCCGCCAATTTTTGTGCGTAATGGGTTTTGCCTTCCAGATCGATCACGGTGCTGCCGGAGGCCGGTTTCAGCGGGTTCGGGAAGGGTTTTGTCTCAAGCCCGAGCTTGTCGACGTAGTGATAGAACGCGGTGGACGACACCGGAAAGCGCATCCCACCCAGTTCCGCGACGATGCCGTCAGTGCCGTTGAACGCCTGCGAGCGCAAACGCCCACCAAGCTTCGACGCCTCATAAACTACCGGCTTCAGGCCGAGCTTCATCAGCTCGTAAGCCGCCACCAGGCCGGCGATGCCCGCGCCGACAATCGCCACTTCAGCGCCATGATTGTGTTCAGGGATAGTGCCGAGACCGGCCGGGTGTTCGATCCAGTCGTCAAACGCGAACGGAAAGTCCGGGCCGAAAATGGTGACTGGTTTCTTACCGTCTGCAGGATGGCGATTGTTCTTGTTCATGGCTGACCTTGCTGGCGACCCGACGCAGGATGCGCGTCTGAGTATAGGAAAAGATGCCAGCCATTCTAGGGAGCGTCGAACACGTTAATAAGACGCAAAGTGTCGTCGTTTTGATAGTTTATAGATCACTATGACGACCTAAAGCTTCATATCGACCATCTGTGGGAGCAAGGCTTGCCCGCGATGAGGCCAGCAGGATCGCCGCACTTCTAAAACCTAAACCGGCTGCCCCCGATCAATCTTGCTACTCAAAATGATCGACGTGGTGGTCTTCTCCACCCCATCCACTCCGCCAATCTGATCCAGCAACTGATCCAGCTGCTCCGGCGAATCCGTGCGCAACCACGCCACATAGTCAAACTCCCCACTCACCGCACACAGTTGCTGCACCTGCGCCATCGCACTGAGACGGCGCAGCACTTCCTTGCCTGAACGCGGTTGCACGGTGATCCCCACATACGCCTGAAGTCCGCCGTCAACCACACGCTGGCCCAGACGCACGCCATAGCCGGTGATGACCTTGGCCTTCTCCAGCCGTGCCAGCCTTGAAGTCACTGTAGTGCGGGCAATGCCCAGTTGCCTGGCGAGCATGGCCACGCTTTCGCGGGCGTTGATCTGCAGTGCGGCGATCAATTGGCGGTCGATTTCGTCAAGGACAGGCGGGCGAATGTCGGACAAGGGGCGTCTCCAGCGGCATGGATCATTGGGGCTGCATGTTACAGGCCCGCCACACATCGCGGATGTTTCATCCAGGCTCAACACTGTCCCGGTGAAGACGGTGCAGCACACCGGCCCGCTGGTCATTCGCATGCACCTGCCGATCCGGCTCGGCGTGCCCACTCTGGGCGCCTCCCTGGCCACCCAATCCGGCCTGCTGGATGGACAGCTGCTGTCGCTCGTAGTCGAATGCACTGTCCATGGATGCGAGGCGATAAAAATGACCAGCAAGTTGCCCCCGGTCATCCGGGAACGCGCACTGCAGATTGCGCATCACGAAATGGGGCACTACGTGGTGGCCCGAGCGTTGGGGTTTGCAACAGGTGGAGTGACCTTGTCCGTGACCATGGACTTGCGCCACCAGGGCGGTGCTTCGATCACCCTGTCGCGCCCGATTGCCTCCATGGAGGCGATGAAAACGCATCTGGAGGCCAGGCTGATGGTTCTTCTGGCTGGGGCCATGGGGCAGACCTTGTCTTCAACTCATTCGATTGCCAGGCGGGTCGACAAGGCGCAAGCCGTAAGCATTCTCAAGGGTGCGCAGGGCGCTGAGCAGGACTACGCAAAAGTCAAAGAGCTTCAGCATCTGCTGCGCAATATCGCCTGCCCTGATACCCATCCAGTGTCATCCGACCAGGTAGCGGCGCAGCTCAAGGTGATAACAGACGACTTGTGGGTCCGGACTCAGAAAATCGTAGAAGAACGGGCCGAAACGATTTGCGGGTTAGCAAGCGTGCTGGTGGATGGCATGGCTATCGTGGAACATTGGGGCCGCCCGGGGGATACGTATGAGGTGGTGTTGCCTGCGGCGACGCTGGAGCGGTTGGGGTTGGTGCGGGGTATTCCATTGGTTCTGGCCGCACCACCACACTGAAGTGTGCGGTGAGGTTCTGACTGGAATCAAGCCTGGAAGAGAAAAACGCAAAAGCCGCGCAAAGCGCGGCTTTTTTGTTTGGTGGGCCCACACGGACTTGAACCGTGGACCAAAGGATTATGAGTCCTCTGCTCTAACCAACTGAGCTATAGGCCCTCAGTAGGTCGCGGATTATAACGACGGTTTCTCGGCTGTGCTATCCGAAAAATCCGATACGGTCACACGCAGAAACGTTGCGGCGAATTCTTCCGGCGGCAGCGGCAGGCTGACGATGTAGCCCTGGATCTGTTCGCAGCCCTCGGCGGCGAGGAATTGTTGCTGCGCCTGGGTTTCCACGCCCTCGGCGATGACGGTGAATTGCATACTGCGGCCCAGGGCGATGATGGCGCGCACAATCGCCGCATCGTGGGGGTCGTCGGGCAGTCCGCGGACAAAGGACTGGTCGATTTTGAGGATGTCCAGTGGCAGGCGTTTGAGGTAGCTGAGCGAGGAATAGCCGGTGCCGAAGTCGTCGATCGCCAGTTGCACGCCGAGGTGTTTGAGTTGGTGCAGCACGGCCAGCGCCTCTTCGGCCTGACTCATGATGAAATTCTCGGTAATTTCCAGTTGCAGTAAATCCGGCCGCAGGCGGTTGTCCCTGAGCAGTTGTTCGATGCGCCCGAGCAGATTTGGTTGGCGCAGTTGCGCGCCGGCGAGATTGACCGAGAGCGGGCCGAGGCTGTCGTAGATCTGGTTCCATTCGAACATCTGCCGGCACGCGGTCTCCAATACCCAGTCGCCGATTTGCAGGATCATGCCGTTCTCTTCGGCCAGCGGGATGAAGTGCTCCGGCGGTACTTCGCCGAAGGTTGGGTGGCGCCAGCGGATCAGCGCTTCAGCACCGACCAGGCTGTGGTCGTCGAGGCTGATTTTCGGTTGGTAGTAAAGAAACAGCTCATCGCGTTCGATGGCCCGGCGCAGTTCGTGCTCCAGCGCCACACGCTCGCTGGCCTGGGCGGTGAGGTCGCGGGTGTAGCTCTCGACGCGGTTGCGGCCCTTGGCTTTGGAGCGGTACATCGCCGCGTCGGCGTTTTTCACCAGCGTGGCCACGTCGCAACCATCGCGCGGGTACAGGCTGGTACCGATGCTGGCGCTGATGAAAAATTCGTGTTCGCCGGCCTGGAACGGCGCGCCGAAGCAGTTGAGCAGTTTGGTGGCGATGTTGTCGGCATCGCTGGCCTGTTGCAGGCCAGGCAGCAGGATGATGAATTCGTCGCCGCCCAAGCGCGCCACGGTATCGATATCGCGCAGCTGTTCTTTGAGGCGAACGGCGATCCCCTTGAGTAGCAGGTCGCCGACCGGGTGACCGAGGCTGTCGTTGATGTGTTTGAAACGATCGAGGTCGAGGAACAGCACTGCGCCTTGGCCACCGTTTTCCTGCTGACTGTTCAGCGCCGTCAGCAAGCGACTTTCAAACAATGTACGGTTCGGCAGACCGGTCAGCGGATCGTGGTGTGCCTGATAATCAAGCTTCGCTTGGGCGTGCTTGAGGCTGGAGATGTCGGCAAACACGGCGACAAAGTGCGTAATGAATTTGTCACGGTTGCGCACGGCGCTGATGGTCAGCCAGCTCGGATACAGCTCGCCGTTCTTGCGTCGGTTGGATATCTCGCCCTGCCAATGACCTTCGTCGGTCAACTGGTGCCACATCGCTGCGTAAAACGCGCTGTCATGCAGGCCGGAAGCGAGCAAGCGTGGCGTATGGCCGAGGGCTTCGCTTTCGCTGTAACCGGTGATTTCGGTGAAGGCGCGGTTGACCGCGCTGATGTGCTGCTGAGTGTCGGTGATCAGCACGCCTTCGGCAGTGCTTTCGAATACCGTCGCGGCTTGTTGCAGCTTTTCCTGCATCAGATGGCGTTCGGTGATATCGCGGGCGATGGTCAGCATGCAGTCTTCATCACCGATCGGCAGCGGACGGGCGGACACTTCGCAAAGGCGAATCTGCCCATCACTGCGGCGAATGTGGCAGCTGAAGTCGCGAACAAAACCATCGCGGTTGAGCAGGTCGAGCATCTGCTTGCGCTCGTTGAGGTTGACCCAGATGCCCAGTTCCAGGGAGGAGCGATCGACCGACATCGCGCTGTTGAAGCCGGTGATGCGGCTGAAGCCATCGTTGACCTCCATCAACAGGCCATCGCTTTGGCGCGACAGCAACAAGCCGTCCGGGGAAGCGTGGAATGCCTTGGCGAATTTCTCCTCGGAGATTTGCAGCTGCTGTTGGGTCTCCTTGAGCTGGCTGATGTCACGAACGACAACGACCAGCGCCGGGGTGGCATCCAGGTCGAAGGGTTCGGCGGAGATCAGGCCGGTGAACACTTGGCCGTTGTTGCGGCGAAAGGGCATCTCGAGATTGCGGATGCTGCCTGCCTGCAAGCGCTGCAGCAGGCCCGGCCCGACGCCGGGGATGCCCCAGATGTTCAGGTCAGTGGCGGTTTGGCCGATGACTTCCTCGGCGCTGAGGCCGATCTGCTCCTCAAACGCTTCGTTGACCTCCAGCAGGCAGCCATCGGACAACCGCGCAATCACCAGAATGTCAGGGCACTGCTGGAAGACCGAGGCGAACTTCTGCTCGGACAGGCGTAGCGCTTCTTCGGTGCGTTTGGCGTCGCTGATGTCGATCATCAGGCCGCGCAGCACCGGCTCGTGCCCATGCTCGATCAGGCTGACGATGTCGCGTACCCACAGGCAGCGACCGTCGGCGGTGATCACGCGGTAATCGACCGTGTGATCACGCCCGGCCAGGACTTCGTGGTCGCAGAAGGTTTGGGCTCGGGTCAGGTCTGCCGGGTGAATGATGTTGCGCCAGAATCCAGGGATCAGCCAGTGTGAGAGCGGGTAGCCGAGCAGTTCTTCGGCATGCGGCGACACGTAGCTGTAGGTGAAGTCACTCATCCGCGCTTCCCAGGCAATCGCCGACAAGCTCTCGACCAACCCGCGATAGTGGTATTCGCTGCTGCGTAGTTCCTGTTCGAGATCGACCCGGCGGGAAATTTCTGAGCTCAAGCGGCGGTTAATACGAATAACCACCGCCAGCACGCTGACCAGTACCAGTAAACCGGGCAGGCCGTAAACCAGCAGATCCGACCAGAATGTCCGGTGATCGAGGACGTTGCCGACCCAATGCTCCTGAATGCTGCTGATTTCGTCCGGGCTCATGTCGGCGAGGACTTTGTCCAGAATGCCGACCAGCACCTTGTTGTCGCGTGGCACGCCCATCGCCAGTTGATAGCGATACGGGGTTTCGCCGCTGACATACAGGCCGTCGAGTTTGAGTTGGCGCAGGCTCCAGACGCTGGAGGCGAGATCACCGACGACAGCGTCCACTTCGTCGGTTGCCAGAGCCTGCAATGCCGAGCTGACATTGGGCATGGCTACCAGATTCAGGTCCGGGTGGTGGGTGCGCAGCAGTTCATGTGGCGCGTAGTTTTCAACCACGGCGATTTTCAGGCCGTAAAGGTCTTGAAGTTTGCGCGGTTGCGCGCCGCCGACATGAGCGAGGATGACAATTGGAAAGTCGAGATAGGGGCGGGTAAATGACAGGTAGGTCTGGCGTTCCGGGGTCGACATGATGCCCGGCAGCAGATCGATCTTGCCTTGTTTGACCTGCTCCAGGACCACCGTCCAGCTGACGGGCTCGACCGGTTTGAGGTCGACCGACAGAGCGTTGCCGAATCACGTCGATATAGTCCGCGGCAAGACCCTGGTAGCGGCCCTGGTCGTCCCGAAACTCGAAAGGTGGCCAGGACGCATCGACACCCAGGCGCAGGTGCGGATGGGCGTCCAGCCAGCTACGTTCTTCGTCGGTTAGAGTCAGAGCGCCAGCCGTTGTGGTCCAGATCATCAGTGACAGCAAAAAAAGCACGGACGCCAATCTGGGCATAACGCTCTCGTTATGGCTCGGGGATGATTGGTTCGAGTGTAGACGGGCAATTCGGCGGGAGGGAAGTGCGGGGGATTTAATCTGCCTAATAAACAAAACCCCCGGCCTGGGCCGGGGGTTTTGTGATCACTCGTCGAGGAAGGAGCGCAGATGCTCGCTTCGCGTCGGGTGGCGCAGCTTGCGCAGCGCCTTGGCTTCGATCTGACGGATCCGCTCGCGCGTTACGTCAAACTGTTTGCCCACTTCTTCGAGTGTATGGTCGGTGTTCATGTCGATACCGAAACGCATGCGCAGTACTTTGGCTTCACGAGCAGTGAGGCCGGACAGTACTTCACGAGTCGCTTCTTTCAGGCTCTCAACAGTGGCGACATCGATTGGCGACTGCATGGTCGAGTCTTCGATGAAGTCACCCAGATGGGAGTCTTCGTCATCACCGATCGGCGTTTCCATGGAGATCGGCTCTTTAGCGATCTTCAATACCTTGCGAATCTTGTCCTCGGGCATTTCCATGCGTTCGCCCAACTCTTCCGGGGTCGGTTCACGACCCATTTCCTGCAACATCTGCCGGGAAATACGGTTGAGCTTGTTGATCGTCTCGATCATGTGCACCGGAATACGGATGGTGCGGGCCTGGTCGGCGATCGAGCGAGTGATCGCCTGACGGATCCACCAGGTGGCATAAGTCGAGAACTTGTAACCACGACGGTATTCGAACTTGTCCACCGCTTTCATCAGGCCGATGTTGCCTTCCTGAATCAAATCGAGGAATTGCAGGCCGCGGTTGGTGTACTTCTTGGCGATCGAGATCACCAGACGCAAGTTGGCTTCAACCATCTCTTTCTTCGCGCGGCGGGCTTTGGCCTCACCGATCGACATGCGACGGTTGATGTCCTTGATTTCTGCGATGGTCAGACCGGTTTCGGTTTCCAGCGCAATCAACTTCTGCTGGCAACGGATGATGTCCGGCTGAACGCGACCGATGGCTTCGGCGTACTTGCTCTTGCCTTTGGCCAGGGCGTCGGACCAGCTTTCGTCTACTTCGTTACCCGGGAACTGACGCAGGAAATCGGCGCGTGGCATACGTGCATCACGTACGCACAGTTGCATGATCGCGCGCTCTTGCTGACGCAGACGATCCAAGGCACCGCGAACACGCTCGACCAGGCCTTCGAATTGCTTCGGAACCAGTTTGATCGGCATGAACAGCTCAGCCAGAAGCACCAGCTCGGCAATCGCCAGCTTGTTGCTGCGACCGTGCTTTTTCAGCGCTTTGCGGGTGATTTCCATCTGATCGGCGACAGCGCCAAAACGCTGTGCTGCGATGACCGGATCCGGACCGCTTTCGGCTTCTTCTTCGTCATCGGAAGATTCGGCTTCATCGTCGTCGGTTTCGTCGTCGGCTTTCGCGACTTTCGCTTCGACAGGCGGCGGCACCTCGGCAGGCGGCGCAATCCCATCGTCCGGGTCGATATAACCGCTCAGGACGTCGGACAGGCGGCCACCTTCGGTGGTCACACGAGTGTACTCGGAGAGAATGTGGTCAACCGTGCCAGGGAAGTGCGCGATTGCGCTCATCACTTCACGGATGCCTTCTTCGATCCGCTTGGCGATTTCGATTTCGCCTTCGCGTGTCAGAAGCTCGACCGTACCCATTTCACGCATATACATGCGCACAGGGTCGGTGGTGCGACCAATGTCGGTCTCGACCGCTGCCAACGCTGCTGCTGCCTCTTCGGCCGCAGCTTCGTCGGTATCGGCGTCGGCCAACATAAGGGCGTCCGCATCCGGAGCACTCTCGTGTACGGGGATCCCCATGTCGTTAATCATGCGGATGATGTCTTCCACCTGCTCAGGATCTGAAATATCCTCGGGCAGGTGGTCGTTGACCTCGGCGTAAGTCAGATACTTCTGCTCACGACCCAGTTTGATCAACTCAATAATACGAGACTGCTGTTGCGCTTTTCCGGACATAACACCCTATCCACTGAAGGTCTTGGCGGGCAAAAAACAAGCCGAGGATTATACCTGAGCTATGACCTCACGCGCCAGTTGAGGTCGGGTTTGATGCGGAAACATTGCGACTTAATAGGTCGCGCAGTTGATTTTTCTCTTCGCTGCTCAGTTCGCTTTGACGCGCTTTTCTGAGCAGTTGTTCCAGATTTCGCTCGCGTTGGCGGGCTGACAAGCTAGTAATGGTGTCGAAAAACTGTTGTTCAAGGTTATCGCCGTCAATCAACCACTCCTTTTCAGCCAGTGCCTTGAGCAAGCGACCCTGTTCAGTGC
Organism: Pseudomonas sp. TH10; assembly: GCF_016651255.1. Lineage (GTDB taxonomy): Bacteria > Pseudomonadota > Gammaproteobacteria > Pseudomonadales > Pseudomonadaceae > Aquipseudomonas. The sequence goes on along the minus strand of NZ_JAEKEG010000129.1, from coordinate 5,205 downwards.
CGTGCCATCGCGCGATCAACTGAAATGAGTTTAGCTTGGGATTCTTCTGTACGGCTTCGAGCAGCGCCACAAGCAACTGAGCGTTGGTCTGATTTTCGTCCGCAATGTGTCCGGCGTCTTCAACGCGCTCGGCCAATTGCGGGTGATGAAGCAGTGTGCGCAGGGCGGTCAGGGTCGGCGATTCAACGCCAATCGGTGTGCGCGGACGTTGTTGATCGCGATCGCCGCCACGCTTGCCGTTTTTATCCCAAGGCTTCTTGTCCCACTTCTTGCCGCCAGCGCCGGGTTTCTTCGGCGTCCACTCCTGCTGCGGCACATACATGTCCTGTGCCTGCGGCTGATGGTAGTCGCTGTAGTCCGGCATTGCGTCGTAATTGATGCCCGGATCGTAGGCGGGCGGCGCTTCCTGCGGCGCACTTTGCGCGAGCTGACTGACGGTTTCGCTGCTCAGGCCGGTGATTTCGGTCAGGCGTTGGCGCATCAGGATGCGCAGGTTGGCGCCCGGCACTTTGTCGATCAACGGTGCAGCGAGGGTAGCCATATGGGCCTTGCCTTCGAGCGAGCGTGGATCGGCTTCTTCGGTCAGTTGCTGGAAGAAATAATCGGCAAGCGGCTGCGCATGCTGATTGATCCGGGCCTTGAAGGCGTCGGTACCTTCGGCGCGAACCAAGGTGTCCGGGTCTTCGCCTTCGGGCAGAAACAGGAAGCGCGCGCGACGGCCGTCCTGCAAGCTCGATAACGTCGCTTCCAGGGCGCGCCATGCGGCGTTGCGGCCGGCCTGATCGCCATCGAAGCAGAACAATACGTTCGGCACGACGCGGAACAGGCGCTTCAGGTGTTCTTCACTGGTTGCGGTGCCCAGTGTTGCGACGGCATTTTTCAGGCCTTGCTGGGCGAGAGCGATGACGTCCATATAACCTTCGACGACGATGATTTCGTCGAGGTTGCGATTGTTCTTGCGTGCTTCATAGAGGCCGTAGAGTTCCTGGCCTTTATGGAATACCGGGGTTTCCGGTGAGTTCAGATACTTCGGCTTGTCGTCGCCGAGTACGCGGCCACCGAACGCGATAATGCGCCCGCGGGTGTCGCGGATCGGGAACATCACGCGATCGCGGAAGCGGTCATAGCGTTTGCCGGTTTCGGCGTTCTCGATCAGCAGGCCGGCGTCGATCATGGCTTTTTGCTGAAGGGTGTCGCTGCTCAGGTGTTTGAACAGATTGTCCCAGCCCGGCGGCGCGAAGCCGAGGCCGAAATCCCGGGCGATCTCGCCAGTCAGGCCGCGGCCCTTGAGGTAATCCACCGCGGCTTTGCGCGATGGATGGCTCTTCAGCGCCTGCCGATAAAAGTCGGCGGCGGCGGTGAGCAGCGGATACAGCGGCGAATCGGTTGGCTGACGCGGTTTGTGCGGGCGACCGCTTTCTTCGCGGGGGATTTCCATGCCGGCGGCTTTCGCCAGATCTTCAACGGCCTGGGGGAAGTCCAGGTTGTCGTGATCCATGAGAAAGCCGAGGGCGTTGCCGCCCGCGCCGCAGCCGAAGCAGTAATAGAACTGCTTGTCGGGACTCACGCTGAAAGACGGGGTTTTTTCTTTGTGAAACGGGCAACAGGCGGTGTAGTTCTTGCCGGCCTTCTTCAATTGCACGCGCGAACTGACCACGTCGACGATGTCGGTGCGGTTCAGCAGGTCGTCAATGAAGCTCTGGGGTATCAGCCCGGCCATGGCATTCTCGTCGTCTGCGCTGAATGGATCCAAAACCTGCGGCGAGCGAGCGCGGTCCGTTGCTTGAGGCGCGTGTTAAGGCGGCTCGACCGGTGTCGTCTGCATAATCGCTGTCGGGAAGTGTATCTGCCGAAAATCCACTGACGTTAGTACCTATCAGTCTTCGACTATTTGAAAGTGTTGCGCTGAATCCGCTGGCGGCCGGTTAAGAGGCCTCGGATAGCTCAATAAAGCGGGCACGCATGCAGGTGCCTTGGGCTGATCGTCGTGAGAGGAATCAGTGGGTGTGCTCGTCAGTAGCCTTGAAAGGCTCGTCAGAAAAGACGTGCACCGCTGGCAAAAGAGCCAGGTCTGACGTTTGAAGCAGATTTGTCTCGGTCGCGTGTGCGGCTTCGACAGTGAAGCATCAAGCGTTTTACGCAAATGCCATTAGCCCGGCTGAGAGCCGGGCTTAGGCAAGAAGCTTGCTACGAACGTCTGTGTATTAGTACAGACGAACGGCGCGGCGCTGTTCGCGCTGAACTTTCTTGGCGTGACGCTTAACAGCGGCTGCTGCTTTGCGCTTACGCTCAGAAGTTGGCTTCTCGTAAAATTCGCGGCTACGAACTTCAGCCAGTACACCGGCTTTTTCGCAGGAGCGCTTGAAACGACGCAGAGCTACGTCGAAGGGTTCGTTCTCTTTAACTTTGACGGCTGGCATCCAGAGCTACCTTCATTCATTACCGGGGTCAACATCCTCGCGGCAAAAGAGCACTTGAAGACGTCGGTTTTTAAGGGTTGCGGATGTTAACCCCTCATCGCTCGGAATGCAAAGCCTCTGATCGAAAACCGCTGGTCGGGGCATCACTCGGGGACTATTATGCGCGCCTTCGAATTCAGCCTAAACAAGGCGCAAACCCATGCTAGTACTGGGATTAGAAACCTCCTGCGACGAAACCGGCGTCGCATTATATGACAGTGAGCGCGGCCTGCTGGCCGACGCGCTGTTCAGCCAGATCGACCTGCACCGCGCCTATGGCGGTGTGGTGCCGGAACTGGCCTCGCGTGACCACGTCAAGCGCATGCTGCCCTTGATTCGTCAGGTGTTGGCCGAGGCTGACTGCGTGCCGACCGAGATCGACGCGATCGCCTACACCGCGGGCCCCGGCCTGGTTGGTGCGTTGCTGGTCGGTGCTTCCTGCGCGCAAGCGCTGGCGTTTGCCTGGGGCATTCCGGCCCTCGGCGTGCACCACATGGAAGGTCATTTGCTGGCGCCGATGCTGGAGCCAAAACCACCGGAATTCCCGTTCGTCGCTTTGTTGGTCTCCGGTGGTCATACGCAGCTGGTTCAGGTCGATGGCATCGGTCAATACAGCTTGCTTGGCGAAACGCTCGACGATGCCGCGGGCGAAGCGTTCGACAAAACCGCGAAGATGATGGGCCTCAATTATCCGGGCGGGCCGGAAATCGCCAAGTTGGCGGAGAAAGGCGTCGCAGGACGTTTCACTTTCCCGCGTCCGATGTGTGATCGCCCGGGTTTGCAATTCAGCTTCAGTGGTCTGAAAACCTCTGCTCTCAACGCCTGGCAGCAGTGCGTCAGCGCCGGGGACGACAACGAGCAAGCCCGTTGCGACATCGCGCTGGCGTTCCAGCAGGCCGTGGTGGAGACTTTGACCATCAAGTGCAAGCGCGCCCTGAAACAGGCGGGCATGAGGCGTCTGGTGATCGCTGGTGGCGTCAGTGCCAACAAGGCTTTGCGTGTTTCGCTGGAGAAGATGCTCGGTGACATGCAGGGCGATGTGTTCTACGCCCGTCCCGAGTTCTGCACTGACAACGGCGCGATGATCGCGTTTGCCGGTTGCCAGCGTTTGCAGGCCGGTCAGCAGGAAAGTCTGGCGATCAGCGTGCAGGCGCGCTGGCCGATGGAGCAGTTGTCGGCGCTTTGAGCCGCCTGCGATGCACACGGCGCTCAACGGCTGGATTAAAAATGCCGTTCGCGCCCGGCAAACAGGTCGCGTAGATTGCCGCGGTGGCGCCAGACGATCAGGCCGGTAAGCGCGCTCATCGGTAGCAGGGCAGCGGGCTCTTGCCACGCCAGCAGCGGCAGGGTCAGTGGCGTGGCGATCAGTGCCGCCAGCGAACTGGTGCGGGTCAGGTAGAACGTCAGCAGCCAGGCGCAAACGGCGAGCAGCGCGGCGGGCGGATACAGGCCCAGGAGCATGCCGGCAGCGGTAGCAACACCTTTGCCGCCACGGAAGCGGAAATACAGCGGGAACAGGTGGCCGATCACGGCGCATACGCCGATCCAGGCCTGATCCTGCAGCGAAAGGCCCGCAGCCGCTGCTATCAGCACCGGCACAAGGCCTTTGCACAGATCACCCAGCAAGGTCAGGATCGCGAGTTTGCGACCGGCCAGGCGCAGCATGTTGGTGGCACCGGCATTGCCTGAGCCACTCATTCGCGGATCCGGGTTTCCGGTCAGGCGGCTGAGCAAAATGGCGAAGGACAGCGAGCCGAGCAGGTAGGCGAAGGTCGCCAGTAACCAAAACATGCTAACTATTCCGGGCGAGGACGCCCTGATTCTAACGGCGCATTGCGCCCTTGTCGTGCAGCGGAGAAAAGTGCTTGGACAGAGTGTTTATCGAGGGCCTGGAAGTCGACACCGTCATTGGTGCCTACGACTGGGAGCGCGGCATCCGACAGTGCTTGCGTCTTGATCTGAGCTTCGCCTGGGATAACCGCCCGGCTGCTGCGGGAGACGACCTGACCCTGGCACTCGATTACGCCAGCGTTTCAGCGCGCATCCAGGCTTTTGCCGAGCAGGCGCAGTACCAACTGGTCGAGACTTTTGCCGAGCGTCTGGTGGAAGTCCTGATGAGCGAATTCGAGATCACCTGGGTGCGGCTCAAACTGACCAAGCCAGGCGCTGTTCCTGCCGCCAAGGGCGGTGTCGGTGTGGAGATCGAGCGCGGATGTCGCTGACTCAGGTCTATCTTGGGCTCGGTAGCAACATCGAGCGCGAAACGCATTTGCGCGCAGGTCTTGATGCGCTGGCGACGTTTCTGGTGGATATCCGCTGTTCGGCGGTGTTCGAGAGCCAGCCGGTGGGGATCAAGAGCGGGCCATTCTTCAACTTTGTGGTGTCGGCCTTCACCGACCTGCCATTGATGGAGCTGGATCGCCGCTTGAAATTTATCGAGGCGGATAACGGCCGATATGCGCCGGATCGCAAGGGCTTGCCGCTGGATATCGATGTGCTGCTGTACGGCGATCTGGCAGGTAATTTCGATGGCTTGGTCTTGCCGCGCGCTGAAATTCTGAAAAACGCCTTTGTGCTGTGGCCGTTGTCGCTGATTGCGCCGGATCGTGTGCATCCGGGCGTGGGAAAAAGCTTCGCGACGTTGTGGGCAGAAGCGCAGATTGATCAGGTGCTGTCGCCGGTGGGGTTTGAATGGCGGGGTGAGCAACTCACGCCTTCAGATTTGTTGTGACAGTTATGGCGCCAT
>NZ_JAEKEG010000128.1 GCF_016651255.1 Pseudomonas sp. TH10 | reverse complement strand
GCAGATCTGCGCCAGCAGGTCCTGTTCGGCGAGCAAGCCGGCTTCTACAGAATGAGAGATTGGCTGGGGCATGGATGACTCAGCAAGACATGACGTCTGTGGGGTTCTTGATGGCCTCTTCGCGGGCAACCCCGCTCCCACAGGGATTGGGTTGCCTACGAAAATGCACTCAGTCGAGGGTCGAACCGCTGATTGGAACACCACGCTCCGGGAAGAACAGTCGCTGCAGTTCAGTCCCCGGGCTTTCGGCGCGCATGAACGCTTCGCCCACAAGGAACGCGTAGACGTCGCTGATTTCCATCAGCTCGACGTCGGCGCGGTTGAGGATGCCGCTCTCGGTGATCACCAGACGATCGCGCGGAATGCGCGGCAGCAGGTCGAGGGTGGTTTCCAGGCTGACTTCGAAGGTATGCAGATTGCGGTTGTTGACCCCGACCAACGGCGTGTCGAGGGTTTTCAACGCGCGCTCGAGCTCATCGCCGTCATGTACTTCTACCAGCACATCCAGGCCAACGCCTTTGGCCACGGCAGCCAGTTCGGCCATTTTCACGTCATCCAGTGCGGAGACGATCAGCAACACGCAGTCGGCGCCCAGCGCGCGAGCTTCAATGATCTGATAAGGGTCGATCATGAAGTCCTTGCGGATTACCGGCAGTTTGCACGCCGCTCGCGCCTGCTGCAGATAAGCATCGGCACCCTGGAAGTAATCGATATCAGTGAGTACCGACAGGCAGGTGGCGCCGCCCTTTTCGTAGCTTCTGGCGATATCGGCAGGTACGAAGTTCTCGCGGATCACACCTTTGCTGGGTGAGGCCTTCTTGATTTCAGCGATGACGGCAGGCTGCTTCGACTTGGCCTGGGCGATCAATGCGTTGGCAAAACCACGGGGGCATCGGCCGCCTTGGCCAGACTTTCCAGCTCGCTCAGGCTGACGCGGGCGCTACGCTCGGCGACCTCCTGGACTTTGCGGGCCAGAATGTTTTCCAGAACCGTCGGTACACTCATCCTTCATTCTCCACTCTGAATACCGCGGTAAAGGCACCCAGCTCCTCGAGTTTCTCCCGAGCGAGGCCGGTGTGCAGAGCGTCGTGCGCAAGCTCGACACCCTGTTTCAAACTGCTGGCGACGTCGGCGGCGTACAGCGCCGCGCCGGCGTTGAGCACAATCATTTCGGCGGCTTTCTGGCCGTTTTCGGTCTTGCGCTTGCCCAAAGCATCGCGGATGAGCGCCAGCGAAGCTTCCGGTCCTTCGACCGAGAGACCGTGCAGGCTCTGGCTCTTCATGCCCAGATCTTCTGGCTCGACCCAATACTCAGTGATTTCGTTGTTCTTCAGCTCGGCAACGAACGTCGGCGCGGCGAGACTGAACTCGTCAAGACCATCTTTCGAATGCACCACCAGCACGTGCTTGCTACCCAGACGTTGCAGTACTTCGGCTAATGGCCGGCACAGCGCCTGAGTGAAAACGCCCACTACCTGATGTTTCACACCGGCCGGATTCGTAAGCGGGCCGAGCATGTTGAACAGCGTACGCAGACCGAGATCGCGGCGCGGGCCGGCAGCGTACTTCATGGCTTTGTGGTGGGTCTGGGCAAACATGAAACCGATGCCGACGTTGTCGATGCAACGGGCGACCTGAACAGGCGTCAGGTTCAGATAGATACCCGCGGCTTCCAGCAAGTCGGCGCTGCCGCTCTTGCCCGAAACTGCACGGTTACCGTGTTTGGCCACGGTGCAACCGGCTGCCGCGACAACGAACGAGGACGCTGTCGATACGTTGAAGATATTCGCACCGTCACCACCGGTACCCACGACATCGACCACGCCGTCGAGGGTCTTGAGTTCGACTTGATCGGCCAGCTCGCGCATCACCGATACAGCGCCGACGATTTCGTCGATGCTCTCGCTTTTCATGCGCATGGCCATCATGAACGCGCCAATCTGCGCGTCGGTGCATTGGCCGGTCATGATTTCGCGCATCACGTCGCGCATTTCATCGGTGCTGAGATCGAGGTGATCGACGATACGGCTCAGGGCTGTCTTGATATTCATGGGAAGTCCTTAGCGCGTGCCGCCGGTTTGTTTGAGGAAGTTGGCAAACAGTTCATGACCCTGCTCGGTCAGAATCGACTCGGGGTGGAACTGTACGCCCTCAATGTTCAGGGTCTTGTGACGCAGGCCCATGATTTCGTCGACCGAACCGTCATCGTGTTGCGTCCACGCGGTCAGCTCCAGGCAATCGGGCAAAGTATCGTGCTTGACGATCAGCGAGTGGTAGCGGGTGACTGTCAGCGGATGATTCAGACCTTCGAAAACGCCCTTGTCCTCGTGGAATACCGGGCTAGTCTTACCGTGCATGACTTGGCGGGCGCGCACGACATCACCACCAAAAGCCTGGCCGATGGACTGGTGGCCGAGGCAGACGCCGAGGATCGGCAGTTTGCCGGCGAAGTGTTTGATGGCTTCGATGGAGATGCCGGCTTCGGTCGGTGTGCAAGGGCCTGGGGACACCACGATACGCTCAGGCTTGAGCGCTTCGATCTCGGCGACGGTCAATTCGTCGTTGCGCACGACTTTGACTTCGGCACCCAGCTCGCCGAGGTATTGCACAACGTTGTAAGTAAAAGAGTCGTAGTTGTCGATCATCAGCAACATGGCGTTTCGAACCTCTTGAATTCTGACTTGAAGACAGCCTTCAGGTGACTTGCCCGCAGGGCGCTGCACGATGTCGGACGCAGGAACAGCGCCGGCACAGCGGCATTTCAAACGGGCAAGGAAGGCAAAGCGATACAGATCCGGCGGGGCCGGCAGAAAAGATTCAGGCGCGCCAACGCCAGCGGGCGTGTGCCTTGATGACTTGATCCAGAAGTTTGCTGGTGATCAACACGGGGAAGGTCTCGTTCATACGTTCCGGCACAGTAACTTAGCTGGGCGAGGCGTGCAATATGGCGGGGCCTGCGGGGGAGAAATCTACAGGAGGGTTCGCGACCGATGGCACTAGGCCGCAAGTTTTTGGTACTGTCGTTTCGTTCACCTACAACAATAAATAAACGGACTTGCTCATGATCAAACAGACGTTGTTTGTACCGCTGGCCGGCTGCTTGCTCGCACTGGCCTGCACCCAAGCGATCGCCGCTCCCAACCCATACTCCAATTTTGTCGTGTTCGGCGACAGCCTCAACGATGCCGGGACCTTTACCGATTCAGGCGGGCCGGCAGGTGCGACCCAGCGCTACACCAACCGGACGGGGCCGGTTTATCAGGATGGCAGCGGCGAGTCGCGCTCGCTCAACTCTACCCAATTGCTGGGTGGCCGACTCGGGTTCTCTGCCGACGAAACCGCAGCGTCGACGTCGGCCGTGCGGGCCAACCAGGGTTTGGCGGATGGTAACAACTGGGCGGTCGGCGGCTACCGCACCGACCAGATCCTTGACTCGATCACCACCCAGTCCGCTACAGGGGAGCGCACCCGGGTCGGTTATCTGCCGTCGAACAATTTCCAGGCTGACCCAAATGCGCTGTACTACCTCTCGGGAGGTGGTAACGACTTCCTTCAGGGGCGCATCCTCAACCCCGCCCAGGCGAACGCCGCCGCAGACCGCCTGGCCGACAGTGTGCAAGTGCTGCAGACCGCCGGCGCGAAATACGTGATGGTCTGGTTGCTGCCGGACATCGGCCTGACGCCGGCCATCAATGGCACCGGCCTGCAAACGGCCGCCACCCAGCTCAGCAATCAGTTCAACCTGCAGCTGGTGCAGCGCCTGCAGGGCATCAACGCCGAAATCATCCCGCTGAACATCCCCCTGCTGCTGCAGGAGAGCTTTGCGGATCCGGGACGTTTCGGTCTTGCTACCGATCAGAACCTGACGGCCACTTGCTTCAGCGGCAACAGTTGCACCGAGAACGCCAGGTACGGCATCAACAGCGCAACGCCAGATCCGACCAAGCTGATCTACAACGATGCGGTGCACCCGACCGAAGCCGGCCAGCGCCTGATTGCCGACTACGCCTACTCACTGCTCGCCGCCCCATGGGAATTGACCCTGTTGCCGGAAATGGCCCAGGGCACTTTGCGTGCGCATCAGGACGAACTGCGTAACCAATGGCTGGCTGACTGGGAGAACTGGCAAGGCGTCGGCCAATGGCGGGCGATTGTCGCCGGCGGTGGCCAGCATCAGGACTTCGACGACCAGCACAGTGCGGCAAGCGCCGACGGCAATGGTTACAACCTGAACATCGGCGGCAGCTATCGCCTCAATGAAGCGTGGCGCGTCGGCGTAGCGGCCGGTCTCTATCACCAGAAACTTGAAGCCGGCGACGCCGACTCGGACTACAAACTCAATTCCTACATGGGTACGGCGTTCGCGCAGTTCCAGCAGAACCGCTGGTGGGCGGATGCTGCGCTGACAGGCGCAAAGCTGGACTACGACAACCTCAAGCGCAAGTTCGACCTGGGCGCCGGCGAAGGTGCCGAGAAAGGCGATACTGACGGGCATATGTGGGCATTCAGCACGCGCATTGGCTACGACATTGCCCAACCAGGCAGCGAGTGGCACCTGTCACCGTTTGTCAGTGCCGATTACGCCAAGGTGGAAGTCGACGGTTACTCGGAGAATAGCAATCGCGCAACCGCGTTGAGTTTTGATGACCAGACCCGTAACTCGAAACGCCTGGGCGTTGGCCTGCAGGGCAAGTACCAGATCACCTCGCAAACCCGGGTGTTTGGTGAGTATGCCTACGAGCGCGAGTACGAGGACGATGTGCAGAAAATCAACATCGCCCTCAACAGCTTGCCGGCCAATGATTTCACCCTGCAAGGCTATACCCCGCAGAGTCATTTGAACCGGGTGAATCTGGGGGTAAGTCACAACCTCACCAGAGACCTCGCACTGCGCGCGAGCTACATCATTCGCAAGGATGACGACTTTACCCAACAAGGCGTAAACCTGGGTGTGGCGCTGGATTTCTGATCCGCCGGTCGACAGGCAAAAAAGCGGCGCCCTTTCAGGCGCCGCTTTTTTGGGGGTGCCCCCTTTGTGTCAACTCATGCGTCCGGGGTTTGCTCGGCCAGCGCCACCGCGCGGAACATGGCGCGTCGCTTGTTCAACGTTTCTTCCCATTCCAGTGCCGGCACCGAGTCGGCAACGATCCCGCCACCGGCCTGCACGTGCAGCTCGCCATCCTTGATCACCGCCGTGCGGATCGCGATGGCGGTGTCCATATTACCGTTCCAGGCAAAATAACCCACCGCTCCACCGTAGACTCCGCGTTTGACCGGTTCCAGCTCGTCGATGATTTCCATCGCACGAATCTTCGGCGCGCCGGACAAGGTGCCCGCCGGCAGAATTGCCCGCAGCGCGTCCATCGCGGTCAGCCCGGCTTTCAATTGCCCGGTGACGTTGGAAACGATATGCATCACGTTCGAATAACGCTCGATGACCATTTTCTCGGTGAGTTTCACCGAGCCGATTTCCGAAACGCGGCCAGTATCGTTACGGCCCAGATCGATCAGCATCAAGTGCTCGGCGATCTCTTTGTCGTCCGACAGCAGGTCTTCTTCCAGCGCCAGATCCGCCTCTTCAGTCGCGCCACGTGGGCGTGTGCCGGCAATCGGGCGCACGGTGATCAGGTTGTCCTCGACTCGCACCAGCACTTCCGGCGAACTGCCGACGACATGGAAATCGCCGAAGTTGAAGAAGTACATGTAGGGCGTCGGGTTGAAGCAGCGCAGCGCCCGGTACAGATCAATCGGTGCCGCCTTGAAGTCGATCGACATGCGCTGGGAAGGTACGACCTGCATGCAATCACCAGCGAGGATGTATTCCTTGATGGTGTCGACGGCTTTTTCGTAATCGTCCTGGGTGAAGCTGGAGCGGAACACCGGGTCCGCCGCTTGCTGCTTGCTGAAGTCCAGGCCACGGCGCGGAGTGATTGGCTGGCGCAGTTGCTCCAGCAACTCCTGCAGGCGTGCCTGTCCCTGCTCGAATGCACCTTCCTGCGCTGGATCAGCCAGGACAATGGCGTGCATCTTGCCGGCCAGGTTGTCGAAAACCACCACCGCATCCGAGACCATCAGCAGGATATCCGGCACGCCCAGCGGGTCCGGGTTCGGACACTTGCCCAGGCGTTTCTCGACATAACGCACGCAGTCATAACCGAAGTAACCCACCAGGCCGCCATTGAAGCGTGGCAAACCAGCAATGGTAGGCACGTTGTAGCGCGCCTTGAATTCTTCGACGAAGGCCAGCGGGTCTTGCGTCTCGTGGGTTTCGATTTCGACTCCGTCGTGGGTCACGCTGACGTGGTGATCATGCACCCGCAACACAGTGCGGCACGGCAGGCCGATGATCGAATAACGGCCCCACTTTTCCCCGCCCTGCACCGATTCGAGCAAGTAGGAGTTCGGCTGGTCGGCCAGTTTCAGATAGATCGACAGCGGCGTGTCGAAGTCGGCCAGGGTTTCGCAGGCCATCGGAATGCGGTTGTAGCCGTCGGCGGCCAAGCGCAGGAATTCTTCGCGGATCATGAGGTGCCTCGTGGTGTGAGGTGTAATCAGTCAGGTATGCAAACGCGCCGGCAGGCCGGCCAGGAACAAGTCAGGCGCGCCAACGCCAGCGGGCCAGGGCCTTGATGACTTTCATCCAGAGTTTGCGAGTGACCACCACGATGGCGTTTCCAGAAGGAGATTGAGAAGCGTCGGGCAACGTTATCTCAGCGGCCGTACCGAGGCAACCGGGAATTAGCTTGCGCAGATCGTCGATCACCAGCGCCGGCGACTCCTCGGCAATCGGCCGGCCATGGTTGTAGCCATAGCTGAGCGCGACACATTTGACCCCCGCCGCTTTCGCCGCCAGCACATCGCTGCGCGAGTCACCGACGAACAACGATTGCGAGGCCGGAATGTTGGCCATTTTCATCACGAAGAACAGCGCGGCCGGGTCAGGCTTCTTCTGCGGCAAAGTATCGCCGCCGATGATCCACTTGAAGTAACGGCCGATTTTCATCTGATCCAGCAGTGGCGCGACAAAGCGCTCCGGCTTGTTGGTGATCAGCGCCATGGCCACGCCTTGCTTTTGCAGCCACTTGAGGGTGTCGCGCACGCCGGGATAGACCACGGTCAACGCATGGCTGGCGCCGTAGGCTTCCATAAACACTTCGAGCGCATGTTCGGCCTCGACGTCATCCACCGCCGAATGATCGATACCACCGGCCAATGCCCGGCGCACCAATACGGGGGCGCCATTGCCAACCCACTCGCGCACCGACTCGATGCCCGCTGGCTTGCGGCCGAGGGAGAGCAGCATGTTGTCCACCGCCGCTGCCAGGTCAGGAACCGAGTCGATCAGCGTGCCATCCAGATCGAACATCACCAACCTTGGCAGTTTGCCCGGGAACAGCTGCTCAAAACCGCTCATGGACGGGCCAGAGCCAGTTCGGCACGCATCTTGTCGATGACTTCCTGATAGTTCGGTGCGTTAAAGATCGCCGAGCCGGCGACAAAGGTGTCGGCGCCAGCCGCAGCGATTTCACGGATGTTGTTGACGTTGACGCCGCCGTCGATTTCCAGACGGATGTCGCGGCCCGAGGCATCGATGATCGCCCGCGCTTCGCGCAGTTTATCGAGAGTGCCGGGAATGAACTTTTGCCCGCCGAAGCCCGGGTTGACGCTCATCAGCAGGACCATGTCGACCTTGTCGATTACGTACTTGAGCACGTCCAGCGGGGTCGCCGGGTTGAACACCAGACCGGACTTGCAACCGCCCTCGCGGATCAGTTGCAGCGAGCGATCGACGTGCAGCGTGGCTTCCGGGTGGAAGGTGATATAGGTGGCGCCGGCCTCGATGAAGTCGCCGACAATGCGATCCACCGGGCTGACCATCAGGTGTGCGTCGATTGGCGCGGTGACGCCGTACTTGCGCAACGCCGCGCACACCATCGGGCCGATGGTCAGGTTGGGCACGTAGTGGTTGTCCATGACGTCGAAGTGAACGAAGTCGGCGCCTGCGGCGAGGACATTGTCTACTTCTTCGCCGAGGCGGGCGAAGTCGGCGGAGAGAATCGACGGAGCAATTACGAAGGGCTGCATGACGCACCTTTTCTGAGCTAAATCACGATGGCGCGCATTGTATACCTCAAGTTTCCGCGCGCGCACCGTGACTGCGATGATTGGGTTGGGCCATGACCGATGACTGGCGGCGACTCAGTAAGCCGCGCGATAGATCTTCTCGATGTCCACAGCGCTGAGTTTGCGTGGGTTGTTGCGCATCAAACGCTCGATGCCCGCCGCTTCCACAGCCATGGCCGGGATCGCTTCTTCCGGTACACCGAAACTGCGCAGCCCGACGGGAATTTCCACTGCCGCACACAGGTCAGTCATCGCCTGCACGGCTTTGTCTGCTGCCTCGGCAGCGCTCAGATGAGCGGTCATCACGCCCATGGCTTCGGCAATATCCTGCATGCGTTCGACGCAGGCCATTTTGTTCCAGGTCATGACATACGGCAGCAGCAAGGCGTTGCTGACGCCATGGGCAATATTGAAACGCCCGCCCAGCGGATACGCCAGCGCATGCACCGCACCGACCCCGGCGTTACCGAACGCCATGCCGGCCATCAGGCTCGCGGTGGCCATGTCTTCGCGCGCTTGCAGGTTGGCGCCGTTGGCATAGGCCTTGGGCAACGCCTTGGCAATCAATTTGATCGCGCCGATGGCCAGGGAATCGGTGATCGGCGAGGCGTTCACCGACAAATAGGATTCGATGGCGTGCACCAGCGCGTCAACGCCACTGGCGGCGGTGACACTGCGTGGGCAAGTCAGGGTCATCTGCGGGCTGACCAGCGCGACATCCGGCAATAGATAGTCGCTGACAATTCCTTTTTTGAGCTGTGCGACCTTGTCGGACAGGATCGCCACATTGGTCACTTCCGAGCCGGTACCGGCAGTCGTGGGGATGGCGATCAACGGCGGGCCTTTGCGGGGCACCTGGTCGACACCGAACAAATCCTCAAGCGCACCGTGATAACCGGCATAGGCTGCGACACTCTTGGCGATGTCGATCGCACTGCCACCACCCAGGCCGATGAGCCCGTCGTGCCCGCCTTCGCGATAGACCTGCATGCAATCTTCAACGATGGCGATTTCCGGATCCGGCAACACCCGGTCAAAGATCTCATAAGTGCGACCGCCCAATTGCGCCAGCGCGAGCTCGACTGTGCCGGATTTAACCAGCGCAGCGTCGGTGACGATCAGGGGGTGGTCGATGTCCAGCCGGGTGAGCTCAGCGGCCAGCTGCTCGATGGCACCTGCACCGGTGATCAGTTTGTGGGCGATTTTGAAAGAGGAAAGACTCATGTGCGCAGCCTCTTATAGGTAGGAGCTGGGCAACAATAGTAGCTGGGGATTGGAGGTTGTCTTGTATTCAGGGTGTGAATGACCTGGAACACTCAATCCCGCACAAACCCTCTGTAGGAGCTGCCGAAGGCTGCGATCTCTTGATCTTGCTTTTTAAGATCAAAAGATCGCAGCCTTCGGCAGCTCCTACAGGACGGATCGTGTCAGACCTGTGCGGTCCGCAGTTTTTCGCTGCGCCCGCGCAGCCATTCCAGGGTCAGCAGCAGGATCACCGAGAAGGCGATCAACAGCGTCGCAGCTGCGGCAATCGTCGGGCTGAGGTTTTCGCGAATCCCGCTGAACATCTGCCGTGGCAAGGTCGCCTGTTCGGGGCCGGCGAGAAACAGCGTCACTACCACTTCATCGAACGACGTCGCAAACGCAAACAGCGCCCCGGAAATCACCCCCGGCGCAATCAGCGGCAAGGTCACCCGGCGGAACGCTGTCAACGGCGATGCTCCGAGACTCGCCGCAGCACGCACCAGATTGTGGTTGAACCCCTGCAACGTCGCCGACACCGTGATGATCACAAACGGCACGCCCAACACCGCATGCACGACGATCAACGAGAAGAAACTGTTGCCCAACCCCAACGGGGCGAAGAACAGATAACTCGCCACACCAATGATCACCACCGGCACCACCATCGGCGAGATCACCAGCGCCATCACCAGCGACTTTCCGGGGAAGTCGCCGCGGGTCAGACCAATCGCTGCCAGCGTGCCGAAGACCATCGCCAGCACGGTAGCGGCCGGGGCGACGATGATGCTGTTCTTCAGCGCCCTCATCCACTCCGCCGAAGCGAAGAAGTCGTGGTACCACTGCAGCGAAAAACCTTGCAGCGGGTAGACCAGGAAACTGCCCGAGTTGAACGACAGAGGCACGATCACCAGCACCGGCAGAATCAGGAACAACAGAATCAAGCCGCAGAGGATCCGCAAGCTGTAGAACCACACCCGTTCGATGGGCGACATGTAAGGACTCAGCATCTCAAATTCCCCTTAGCTCAGGCGCAGGCGACTGGCGCCCACCAGCCAGCTGTAAATCAGATAAAGCACGACGGTCGCCAACAGCAGCAGCCCACCCAGTGCGGTCGCCATGCCCCAGTTGATACTGGTATTGGTGTAGAAGGCGACGAAGTAGCTGACCATCTGGTCGTTCGGGCTACCCAACAACGCGGGCGTGATGTAGTAACCGATGGCGAGGATGAACACCAACAGGCAACCGGCACCTACACCGGCATAGGTCTGCGGGAAGTACACCCGCCAGAAACTGGCGAACGGATGGCAGCCCAGGGAAATCGCCGCACGCATATAGGTAGGCGAGATGCCTTTCATCACGCTGTAGATCGGCAGGATCATGAACGGCAGCAGGATGTGCACCATCGAGATGTAGACGCCGGTTCGGTTGAATACCAGTTCCAGCGGCTTGTCGATGATGCCCATGGCCATCAGCCCGCTATTGATCAGGCCGCCCGATTGCAGCAACACGATCCATGCTGCGACTCGCACCAGAATCGAGGTCCAGAAAGGCAACAGCACCAGAATCATCAACAGGTTGCTTTGCCGTGAAGGCAGGTTGGCCAGCAGGTAAGCCAGTGGATACGCCAGCACCAGGCAGATCGCCGTGATGACCAGACCCATCCAGAAAGTACGGGCGAAGATGTCGAGGTAGATCGCCTGGTCGGGAGTGGCCGGGGCGACTTCGCCGAGGTCGTCGATGCGGTGATCGACGGCCGCCAGCAGGTAATAAGGCGTGATGTTGCTGGTATTGCGGCGCACGGCTTGCCAATAGGCCGGGTCGCCCCAACGCTCGTCGAGGCTTTCCAGCGCTTCTTTATAAGAGGCTGGTTCCGTGGCGAACGGCAAGGCACGCGCAGTCTTGGTCAACAGGCTGCGGTAGCCCGCCAATTCCATGTTCAGGCGTTTGGACAAATCGCCCAAGGTCTGGTTTTTGCGCGCTTCGGCGAGGTCTTCGCCGGCAGCCTTATAGACGGGTTCAGCGGGCAGGCCGCGGCCGTCCCAGCTGGCGATGGCCGCCACGGTGCGCGGCATGCCGCCGACCACTTCGGGGTTGCCGACGCTTTTGTAGAGCAGCGCCACAATCGGCACCAGGAACACCAGCAACAGAAACAGCACCAGCGGCGCAATCAACGCCTGCGCCTTCCAGCGGTTGACCCGCTCGGCGCGCTTGAGCTTCTGCTTCAAAGTGGGGCTGGCGCCCTCGTTCAGGGGAACGGCGATGGCCATGACGTACTCCGCAAATCTTTGGATGGGCGGCATCACCGAAGTAATGCCGCATTACATCAACATTCATGAAACACGCCGCCCCCTGTAGGAGCTGGCGCAGCCTGCGATCTTTTGGCGGCCTTGAGATCGCTGGAGATCAAGATCAAAAGATCGCAGCCTTCGGCAGCTCCTACTTGGCCGCCCAGGAATTGAAACGCTGCTCCAGTTGCTCACCGTTGTCAGCCCAGAAGCTGACGTCGATCTGCACCTGGTTGGCGATGTTTTCCGGGGTGGTCGGCATGTCCTTCAGGACATCCTTGGCCAGCAACGGTACGGCCTGGGTGTTGGCCGGGCCGTAGGCGATGTTTTCCGAGTAGGTCTTCTGCTGTTGCGGCTGCACCGAGTAGGCGATGAACTTCTTCGCCGCTTCGGCACGCTTGGCGTCCAGACCTTTCGGGATTGCCCACGCGTCGAAGTCGTAGATGCCACCGTTCCACACCACTTTCAGGTTGGATTCTTTCTGCACGGCGGCGATGCGACCGTTGTAGGCGGAGCTCATCACCACGTCACCCGAGGCGAGGTACTGCGGCGGTTGTGCGCCCGCTTCCCACCACTGAATGCTTGGTTTCAGCTCGTCGAGTTTCTTGAACGCGCGGTCCTGACCGTCCTTGCCGGCCAACACTTTGTAGACGTCTTTCGGCGCAACGCCGTCGGCCATCAAGGCGAATTCGAGGGTGTACTTGGCGCCTTTGCGCAGGCCACGCTTGCCCGGGAATTTCTTGGTGTCCCAGAAATCTGCCCAACTGGTCGGCGCGGTTTTCAGCTTGTCGGCGTTGTAAGCCAGTACGGTCGACCAAACGAAGAAACCAACGCCGCAAGGCTGAATCGCGCCTTTGACGTAGTCTTCAGTCTTGCCGAACAACGCTGGATCGAGTTGCTCGAACATGTCTTCGTCGCAGCCACGGGACAGCTCTGGCGATTCAACTTCGACCAGATCCCACGACACGCTCTTGGTGTCGACCATGGCTTTGACCTTGGCCATTTCGCCGTTGTATTCGCCGGCGACGATCTTGCCGTTGCCTGCCGCTTCCCACGGTGCATAGAAGGCTTTGACTTGCGCCGCCTTGTTCGCCCCGCCAAACGACACCACGGTCAAATCCGGGCCAGCGGCCATTGCGCTGGCCGCACCCATCAGGCCCAGGGTCAGGGCGGTGAACTTCAGGGATCTCAACATTTATTGTTCTCTCCACGTGCAGGGTTGGTGTTGGTATTGCCGGGGCGATTAATGCGCCTCTAGAAGTGGATCGAGCGCACGAACGTGCTCGACCTGCCAGCCAAGCGGTACCACGTCACCGACGGCGAGCGCTGGATCGAGCTCGGCAATCGGTTGTTTCACGAAGAAGTCGGTCTTGCCGCAGACTTCCAGGCGCACCCGGACGTGGTCGCCCAGATAGATGAATTCCGCCACCCTCCCTGAGAAGCGGTTGACGCATTGATCGCTCGAACCGTTGAGGCTGACGCGTTCCGGACGGATCGACAGCGTCACCGGTTCGCCAGTCTGGCCAACGTTGACCGCCAGCGCCTCGACCTTCTCGCCACGGCCCAATTCGACCACGCAGCGCTCGCCGCTCTGGCTGAGCAGGCGACCGTTGAGGCGGTTGTTCTCGCCAATGAAGTTGGCAACGAAGGTGTTTTTCGGCTCTTCGTAGAGCGAGCGCGGTGGCGCGATTTGCTGGATCTCGCCCTGATGGAATACAGCAACGCGGTCGGACATGGTCAGTGCTTCGCCCTGGTCGTGGGTCACGTAGACCACGGTCACGCCGAGACGCTGGTGCAGATGTTTGATTTCCATCTGCATGTGTTCACGCAGCTGTTTGTCGAGGGCGCCGAGCGGCTCGTCCATCAGCACCAGTTGCGGTTCGAACACCAGCGCCCGGGCCAGCGCGACACGTTGCTGCTGGCCGCCGGACAATTGCGCCGGATAGCGCGAGGCGAAGGCGTCGAGCTGCACCATGCTGAGGACTTTTTTCACTTTGTCGCTGACGTCGCTTTTGTTCAGGCCACGTACGCTTAGCGGGAACGCGAGGTTTTCCGCCACGGTCATGTGCGGGAACAGCGCGTAGTTCTGGAACACCATGCCAATGTCACGCTTGTGCGGTGGCACGTTGTTGATCGAGCGCCCGGCGAGGAGGATTTCACCAGCCGTTGGCGTTTCGAAACCGGCGAGCATCATCAGGCTGGTCGTCTTGCCGGAACCGGACGGCCCGAGCAGGGTGAGGAATTCGCCTTTGCGAATGTCCAGGTTGAGGTCTTTGACGATCAGGTTCTCGCCGTCGTAGCTCTTCTGCACTCCACGAAAGCTGACCAGCACATCACTGGCCCCTGCGTTTGATTCGACCTGGCTCATACCCACACCTTTGTTGTTGATGACTGCTTGTGGGTTAAGCCTAGTGGCTGGCGACAGGCGCGCAAATCGGGGCGCAGGAGAGAATCGCCTCAGCCGGATGGAAGGCTGGGTGTAGGGATTGCCCTACAAGGATGACGCGTTTGGGCAAATGCACCGGCACCTTGCCAGCTACAGGCTTGAAGCACAGGTAAAAGCGGCTTGAAGGAATGTCGCAGATAGATATGTCGCCACATATCCCCGTACGGGTCTCAGCGCAACTAGAGAAGTTTGTGTTCCATCGCGTATTTGACCAGCTCGGCCAGGGAGGTGATGTTGAGCTTTTGCATCAGTCGCGCTTTGTGGGTACTGATGGTTTTGCTGCTCAGGGCCAGTTGCTGGGCGATGTCGTTGACGTTGGCGCCCTGCGCCAGGCGCTCGAAGACCGAGAACTCGCGCTCGGACAACAGCGAGTGCAGCGGCCGCGCATCGGTCAGGCCGACTTCGAAAACCATGCGATCAGCCAGATCCGGATCGATGTAGCGCCCGCCCGCCGCGACTTTGCGAATGGCCGTGAGTAACAACGCCGGATCGCTGTCCTTGGTCGCATACCCGGCGGCGCCGACCTTCAACGCGCGAGCGGCCATCTGCGCCTCATCGTGCATCGACAACACCAGAATCGCCGGCGGATTGTTCAGCGCACGGATGCGCGGGATGGCTTCCAGACCGTTGACGCCGGGCATGGAGATGTCCAGCAGGACCACTTCGCACGGCACGTGGCGCAGGGTTTCGAGCAGTTGTTCACCATTGCTCGCCTCGCCCACCACTTGTAGATCCTTGGCCAGGCCGATCAGTTGCTTGATGCCCTCGCGGACAATGGTGTGGTCTTCGGCTACCAGTACACGGATCACGTTCTTCTCCATTCTTCTTGTTTCAGATCCAGGATCATTCGCGGGCAAGCCCGCTCCCACAGGGAGACCGGTCGGGACACAGCCCCCCATTACACTGCGACTACCGTGGTAGCGGACTTGCTCGCGAAGGCCTCATCGCTGACAACCCAAACCTTCAGGCCCCATCCAGCGGCACTCGCACCATCAGCGTCGTACCCTCACCCGGCTCGCTCTCAAGCGACAACTCGCCGCCCATGATCAACACTCGTTCGCGCATGCCCACCACGCCAAAGGAAGTAGGCCGACCGGTTGAGGCGACAAATCCTGCGCCATCATCGCTGACTGTCATGAGCAACGCGTTGCCCTCGCGCACCAGCGTCAGTTCGACAGTATGCGCCTGGGCATGACGCATGACGTTGGTCAGCGCCTCCTGCAGAATCCGGAACAGCCCGATGGCCTTGGCATCGCTCAACGGCGGCAGATTATCCGGCACCTGCACCAGACACGGGATCTGCGTACGCGCCTCGAACCGCCGTGCCTGCCATTCAATCGCCGAAGCAATCCCGGCATCGAGAATCGGCGGACGCAGCGCCGTCGCGACATCACGCACCAGCTGAAACAACTGGGCGATCAGCCGCTTCATGCTGTTCAACCGTTCGTTCAAACCAGGATCGAGTTGCGCGTAGGCCAGCTCGCACATCGATGTCTCCAGTTTCAACACTGTGAGCATCTGACCCAATTCATCGTGAACCTCGCGGGCAATCCGTGCCTTCTCTTCTTCGCGGACACTTTCAAGGTGCGCCGACAATTCGCGCAGTTGTTCACGGGAGGCGGCCAGTTCCAGCTCGATGCGCTTGCTCTCGGAGATGTCCCAGACGATGCCGTCCCACACATAAGCGCCATCGTCCAGTTGCCGGGTGATTGCCTTGATCTCGGCCCAACGCTGTTCGCCCTGCCGGGTGAGAATTCGCCCCTGCCACGACCAGTCGCTGTCGGTGTCCAGCGCCTGATCCTGGGTGCGGTGATAACTCGCCTTGTCGTCCGGGTGCACCAGACTGCGCAGACCCATGTCGCGATGAGCGATAGCCGCGGGGGCATAACCGACCAGACTTTCGCTGCCCTCGCTGATGTAGGCAAAGTCGATCTGCCCGCTGACCGGCGCCCGCTCCAGACGGAACACCAATCCCGGGACGTTGGCGGCAATCCCCTGCAGCCGCGCTTCACTTTCCTGCAGTGCGGCCAGGGCACGGCGACGTTCAGTGACGTCGTTGAGGTAAACCACCAGGTACTCGCCTTCGCGAAATCGCAGGAAGCTCAACGACACGTCCGTTGGCAAGATACTGCCGTCCGCACGCACGCAGTTGGTTTCGAAACTTTGCGGCCCCTCCTCGCTGGCACGGGCTCGCTTCCACAGGTTCAGCCAGCGATCCATGTGCAGGCCGGGTTCGAAATCGATCAATGGCCGGTCAATGATTCCGCCGGCGGCATAACCCAGCATGGTCTCGGCTGCGCGGTTGGCATAGCGCACATGGCTGTCCCAATTCACCCACAGGATGCCGACCGTACTTTGATCGATGGAAAACTGCGTGAGCCGCAGCGCTTCTTCGCTGGCTGCACGCAAGGCAATGTCTTCACGTGCCGCGACCAGCCGCTGCTCCAGGCTGTGCTGTTGGCGCCGTTGCCAGAAGACGATGGCCATGCTGCTGAACATCAGCACCGCAAACAACAGACACAGGTTTTGCCAGAAGCCTGGCGACTCGGCCAGCCGAGGGTATTTGGGCTGCAGCCACTGGTTGTGCAACTGCTCGAGGTCCTTGGCCGGAATCGCCCGCAACGCCGCCTCGACGATGCCTGCCAGCTCAGGCCAGTCACGGCGAGTCGCAACCCGCAGCAACTGCGGCAAGCCAATGTCACCCACCACCACCAATCCGGCAAACTCCGGTTCGGCGGACAATCGACCGAGCTGCGCCTCATCGACTACTGCGTAGCTGGCCTGCTGGCTGAGCAGCAGTTGCAAGGCCTGGCGCTCGATCGGCACGCCCTGCAAATTCAGATGCGGGTAATTGCCGCGCAGGTAGTCAGCGGTCGCACCAGGCATGCGCACCGCCACCCGGGTCTGGCTATCGAGTTTTTCCAGCTCTACCACGCCAGCGCTCTTCTGATCACTGACCACCAGCTGGGGCACCCGCATATAAGGGTCGGAAAACTGCCATAGCCGCAGACCTCCCGGCGTTTGCGTCAGTCCAGGGGCAATGTCGATTTCGTCTTCTCGGGCCGCTGCCTCCAGTTGCGCCAGGTCGGGGAAATTGCGCCAGCTCAATTCGACCTTGAGGGATTTGGCCACCCACTTCATCAGCTCGACATTGACCCCGGACAGCCGCTGCAAGCGCCGATCGTATTGGGCATAAGGCGTTTGCAGCACCACCCCGACGCGCAATTCGCCATGACTGGCCAACCACTGGCGCTGCGCCGGCGACAGTTGCGCAAGATGCTCGGGGGGCGCGGAGGCCGCCCAACCCGCCAGGGAAAAGCACAGACAGGCAATCATTAACAGGCAGCGCACAACCATCATTAAAGCCCCACACACTGACAAATACTGACTAACCCATTAGGCTGCCGGAATCACTTCTGGCCTGGAATATCCGATGCCCATTGTCTACCGCCTGGCACTGCCAGCATTGTGCCTGTCGCTGATCCTGCCTTGCGCGTTTTCCGTCAAGGCGGCCGACCCGGCCCCTGCTGCTGATTCCCCTGCTGCATCTGCGCCAACACAACGCCAACCGCTGCTTGAGCGTAGTCAGGAAGACGCGGCCGCACTCGAACGCACCTTGCCCGCGCAGGAACAGCAACAGCTGCAAGCGGGCAGCGAGACCTTCCTGGCGCTGTGGAAGCCGGCGAATACTGCAGAGCCCAAAGGTGCGGTGATTATCGTCCCGGGCGTCGGCGAGACAGCTGACTCACCGCAAGCGATCGGCCCATTGCGTCGTAAATTACCGGATGCCGGCTGGAGCAGCCTGAGTATCACCTTGCCGGACCTGCAAAGCGACGCCATTGCCCCTCGCGTCCTCGAAGTGCCCCCGGCGATCAAGGCCCCTGACACAGGGACCAAGGATTCGACCACTTCCACGCCCATCGAACAGGCCGCCGGCGGCGAGGCCGATGTGGCAGACAAGGCTGTGGTCGAAAGCGTCGACGAACAGCGAAGGGTCGATGCCGAACGGATTTTCGCGCGAATAGACGCGGCAGTGGCCTACGCCGAAGGGCAAAGCGCTCGCAGCATCGTCGTGCTGGGACATGGTACCGGCGGCTACTGGGCAGCCCGATACCTGAGCGAGAAGCAGCCGCCGCAGGTCGAGAAGCTGGTCATGGTCGCGGTCAAGACGCCGGCATCCACCAAGCCCGAGCTGGTCGAGCTGACCTCGACGCTCAAACTGCCCACCGCAGACATTTTCTACATGGACAAGCCGCTCGACCGCGATGAAGCGCTCAAGCGATTGCACGCGAGCAAGCGGCTGAAGACGGCAGCGTTCAGCCAGGTTTCGTTGAAAGCCTTGCCAGGAAATGCCAAGGATCAACAAGAGCAGCTGGTCCGCCGGGTGCGGGGTTGGTTGAGCCCTCAGCCGGCGGATTGAGATCGCTAGCGAAAATCCCGACGCTGACGGATCACCGTGTAGGCGTTATGCAACTCACGGGTTTTGTCCGTCGCCTCGCGCACCTGCGACGTGGTGGCCCCACTGCCGGCGATCTTGTCCGGATGATGCCGACTCAGCAGGCGACGGTAGGCGCGCTTGATCTGCGCCGGCTCACTGGTAGCCGACACCCCCAGCAGCCGCATCGCGTCCTGATAGGTCAGCGCGCTGCTGATCGCAGGTCGTTTCTGCGGTTCATATTCGCTCGCCAGGGCCTGCACCTGCTGTGGTGTCCAGCCCAGCCAACGACCCCACTGGGCAATCAGCTCCAGCTCACTGCGACCGGCACGCCCATCCGCCCAGATCATGCGCCAACAGGCGCGCAACACGCCTTCGGCAGCGAAAGGTTGGGCGCTCAGGCGTTGCAGGTATCCGCGCAGCCGGTCATGTCCTGATTTGCCGCGATTGAATGCGACAATCGCCCGGCGTTGCGCGGACTCGGTCATTTCCAGCGATCGCATCTCCTCTCGGGCCTGCTGAATGTGACCTGCCACCACCTGTCCATCGCATTTGGCCAACCGCCCGAGCAGGATGAACAGCAGTTCATCGTTGCGCAGGACTGGCCGGCCGCCGAGCTTTTCCCGCAAGTGTCCCCAGCTCTGCAGCTGTAGACGCCGGTCCAGCGCCTGCCCCAATAGCGCGCCGAGCATGGCCCCCGGAATGCTGGCGATGGCAAAGCCCGCCCCGGCTCCAATCAGAGTCCCTGGCCACAGCATCTCAGCGACTCGCTTCTATCAGGGTTTCCACTTCTGCCAGGCGCTCGTGGGTGCCGACATCCACCCAGAGTCCATTGAGGCGTTCACCAGTCACCTGCCCCTGCGTCATGGCCGCGCGCAGCAACGGCGCCAGCTTGAACGCACCCGCTGAGCAATTTTTGAACAACTGCGGGTGCAGCACCGCAATCCCGCTGTAGGTCAGAGTCGCATCATCTGCTTGCCCATCGCGCACCAGCCCGTCGCGCAGGCTGAAATCCCCGGCCGGGTGATGCGCGGGGTTGTCCGCCAGTACCAGGTGCGCCAGGCCTTCGATGGGGCGATTCAACACGCTGAAGTCGTAATCGGTCCAGATATCGCCGTTGACCACCAGAAACGCATCGTCACCGAGCAACGGCAGTGCACGGAAAATGCCACCGCCGGTTTCCAGCGGTTCGCCTTCGGGCGAGTAGTGAATCCGCACGCCGTATTGCGATCCGTCACCCAGGTAATTCTCGATCTGCTGGCCGAGCCAGGCATGGTTGATCACAATCTCGGTAAAACCGGCAATCGCCAGCGCCTTGAGATGATATTCGATCAACGGTATGCCGCCGGCACGCACCAGCGGTTTGGGAGTGGTCAGCGTCAGCGGGCGCATCCGTTCGCCCTTGCCTGCCGCGAGAATCATCGCCTTCATGCTTGAACTCCGGCACGCAAGCTATCAAGCAATGCACCCAGATCCGCCAGTTCCGGCCGGCGAGCGACCACAGCATCTATATAAGCGAAGAAGCGCGGCACGTCGGCCAGATAACGCGGCTTGCCGTCGCGATGGCAGATACGCGCGAAGATACCGATGACTTTCAAGTGACGTTGCACGCCCATCAGGTCGCTGGCGCGCAGGAAGTCTTCGAAATCCGCCTGCACCGCAATGCCCAGGGCACCGGCCTGCTGCCAGTAATTTTCCAGCCAGCCGCGCACGCGATCTTCAGGCCAACTGAGGAACGCGTCCTTGAACAGGCACGTCACGTCGTAGGTCACCGGGCCGTAGACCGCATCCTGAAAATCCAGCACGCCAGGGTTAGGCTCGCTGAGCATCAGGTTGCGCGGCATATAGTCGCGATGCACCAGGACTTTTGGCTGCGCCAGCGCACTTTCGATCAACAGGTCGCTGGCCTGCTGCCACAGTGCTGTTGAGTCGAATCGAAACCAACGCCCAACTCGCGCTTCACGTACCACTCGGGGAACAATTCCAGCTCACGGCGCAGCAAGGCCGCGTCATAACTTGGCAGCGGCGCCACCATTGGCAGTTGCTGAAAGGCCAGCAAGGCTTGCAAGGCATCCTTGAACAAATCGTCGGCATTTTCGCTGTCGATCACGTCCAGGTAGGTCTTGTTGCCCAGGTCATTGAGCAAAAGAAATCCGCGTTCGAGGTCTTCGGCATAAATTTTTGGCACATTTATTCCGGATTTCGCCAGCAAAAAGGCGATATCCACGAACGGTTTGCAGTTTTCCTGGGGGGGTGGCGCATCCATCACGACGAAGCTGCGCCCCTCGCCTTCCCAACGGAAGTAACGGCGGAAACTCGCGTCGCTGCTGGCCGCGGTCAACGTGGCCGGGGGCACGGCGCCCCAGCCCTGATCTGCAAACAGGTTTGCCAACTGCTCATCGAGCCAAACTTTCAGGTGTTGCAAGCGTACATCTTGGTCAGGCATTGCAAGGGTCTCCGACGGCGCTAGCCGTCAAGCGGGTCATGCTTTATTATCCAGCATCTTTTTCAGACCATCGAGAGGCGTGCGGCCCACACCGCGGGCAGATGGCACGCAGGAAGCCCGGACTAATAAGATGGCATTGAAATCCCCCGCGTTTCGTAAAAAATTTCCGTTGTTGGTAACCGGCAGTCTGCTGGCTATGCAACCTCTGGCCAGTCAATTCGTTGTCGCCGCCGAGCAGTATGACTGCTCCGTCTCGGCTTCGGGTGGTTGGGCCTGTGCGCCCAAGTCATCCGCTGCAGCTTTGCCACCTCGCCCCGTCCATGACGGCAGCGCGGTGAGTGCAAGCGGCGAGACGCCTGCCGACAGCGGTACGAGCGACGACACCGGCGCCAAAACGGCACTGGTCACCGAAGCCAAGGGCCGCGGCCTGAAATCCCGCAGCGAAGACTTCAGTCACCTCGACTGGGTTCCGCGCGAGAAGCTCACCGCCGCCCAACTGGCTGAAACGGGTCCGTACTGCTCTGGTGCCTATATCGAACCGATTCGTCCTGGCATGAATGACAAGACGAATAAAAGCGATGCTCCGACCTTTATCGGCGCAAAAGCCTCGCGCTATAACACCGATGATCAAGTTGGCACCCTGGCCGGTGATGTTGTCCTGCGTCAGGGCAGCATGCAGGTCGAGTCCGACGAGGCGAGCTTGTATCAGGCCGAGAGCCGCGCCGAACTCAATGGCGATGTGCGTATCCGTGACAACGGCGCGCTGATCGTCGGCGACCACGCCGATGTGCAACTCGACACTGGTGAAGCCAAGGTCGACAACGCCGAATACGTGATGCACAAATCGCGTATCCGCGGTAACGCGCTGTACGCCAAGCGTGCCGAGAACGCGATCATCCGCTTGAAGGACGGCACGTACACCACGTGCGAACCGAACAGCAACGCCTGGCAGCTCAAGGGCAACAACATCACCTTGAACCCGGCCACCGGTTTCGGTACCGCGACCAACGTGACACTGCGGGTCAAGGACATTCCGATCCTGTACACGCCGTACATCTACTTCCCGATCGACGACCGTCGTCAATCCGGTTTCCTGCCGCCGAC
Organism: Pseudomonas sp. TH10; assembly: GCF_016651255.1. Taxonomy (GTDB): domain Bacteria; phylum Pseudomonadota; class Gammaproteobacteria; order Pseudomonadales; family Pseudomonadaceae; genus Aquipseudomonas. The sequence continues at coordinate 25,517 of NZ_JAEKEG010000128.1, read as the reverse complement.
CATCGGCACCGGCAGCGATACCGGCTTCATGCTGGTCACGCCGTACTACTTCAACCTGGCGCCTAACTACGACGCCACGTTGTACCCGCGTTACATGAGCAAGCGCGGCATGTTGGTGGAAGGCGAGTTCCGTTATCTGACCAAGTCGAGCGAAGGTCAGTTCGGCGCGGCGTATCTGAACGACGAAGATACCGATCGCAGCAAGCAGACCGACTACGAAAAAAATCGCTACATGTACAACTGGCAGCACAAGGGCGGTCTCGACTCCCGTGTGTTCACCCAGGTTGATTACACCAAGATTAGCGATCCGTATTACTTCCAGGATCTGCAAACCGATCAGATTGGTGTGAAAAGTTCTGATTATGTGAATCAGCAGGGGTCTGTCAGCTATCGTGGCGACAGCTACACCGCCCGTGTGAACGCTCAGTCGTATCAGTTGGCAACCGTGTCCAACATCACGCCGTACGACCGCCTGCCTCAGGTGACTTTCGACGGAACACTGCCCTATCACCCGTCCGGGCTGGATTTCTCGTACAACACCGAAGTCGTTCGGTTTGATCGAGACCTCAAGAACGGCAACTTCTTTGACGAAGACGGAATCGATACAGGCCCTCGCCTGGATCAGAACGTATTTGGCCTCGCGCGTGCGAACGGTACCCGTCTGAACCTGGCGCCGGTCGTCAGCCTGCCGATGGAGGCCAGCTATGGCTTCGTCAAGCCGTCGCTGAAGTATCAATACACCCAGTACGACCTGGATCTTGATGGCAAGGGTAAATCCGACATTGCCGCTCAGGGCGCCGAGGGTGACCGGCTTAACGGCACGTTCAGCAGCAACCAGAATCGTGGTGTGCCAATCGCCAGTATCGACAGCGGTCTGTACTTCGACCGGAAAACCAGCTGGTTCGGTAAAAACTACAACCAGACGCTCGAGCCGCGCCTGTTCTATCTGTATGTTCCGGAAAAGGATCAGGCTGATATTCCAGTGTTCGACACCAGCGAGTACACCTTCAATTACTCGTCCCTGTTCCGTGACAACCGCTTCTCCGGTTCCGACCGGGTCGGCGACGAGAACAAACTGTCCCTGGGCATCACCAGTCGCTGGATCGAAGAGAACGGCTTTGAGCGTCAACGCATCAGCGTTGGCCAGGCGCTCTACTTCAAGGACCGTGAAGTCCAGTTGCCGGGTATCGATGCCAAGACCCGTGATGACGCGAAATCCAATGTTTCGCCTTACGCTCTGGAATATGAATACCGCTGGAACCGTGACTGGCGCACCACTGCCGATTACAACTGGGACCCGGACAGCCGCAGCCCTCGCTCGGGTAGCGCGATGTTCCACTACCAGCCTGAAGACAACCCGAACAAGGTGGTCAACGTAGGTTATCGCTATCGCAATGACCAGATTCGCTACGACCAGACCACTGGCAAGTGGGCTGTGGGTGGCGGTGACTACGGCACCCCGGGGCAGCCTGGCTACGTGAAGGACTACTACAAGATCCAGCAGCACGACTTCTCGGTTATCTGGCCGATCGTGCCGCAATGGAACGCTATCAGTCGCTGGCAGTATGACTACAACCGCAACCGTACCCTGGAAGCCTTCGGTGGTTTCGAATACGACAACTGCTGCTGGAAACTGCGCCTGATCAACCGTTACTGGGTCAGCTATGACGAATTCAGTCAGAACGCCCCGGAAAACGAAAAAGGCGACCACGGCGTCTTCCTCCAAATTGTTCTGAAGGGACTCGGCGGCCTCACTGGCGCCAAGGTAGAGAGCTTCCTCGACAAAGGCATCCAAGGTTATCGTCAACGTGAAGACCAAGCTTTCTGATTGTCTGCGCCCGCTGATGCTGGGCGCGCTGTTCCTGGGTACTGCGGCCAACGCCGCCGTACAGTCCATCGATAAAGTGGTAGCGATCGTCGACAACGACGTGGTCATGCAGAGCCAACTGGACCAGCGTGTCCACGAAGTTCAGCAGACCATCGCCAAGCGTGGCGGCGGCTTGCCGCCTCCGGGCGTGCTGGATCAACAGGTGCTTGAGCGCCTGATCGTCGAAAACCTGCAACTGCAGATCGGCGAACGCTCCGGCATCCGCATCACCGATGAAGAACTGAACCAGGCTGTCGGTACCATTGCCCAGCGCAATAACATGACCGTGGATCAATTCCGCGCCGCTCTGGCTCACGACGGTCTGTCCTACGACGACGCCCGTGACCAGATCCGTCGCGAAATGGTCATCAGTCGTGTACGTCAGCGCCGCGTGGCGGAACGCATCCAGGTGTCCGAGCAGGAAGTGAAAAATTTCCTCGCGTCCGACCTGGGCAAAATGCAACTGTCCGAGGAGCTGCACCTGGCCAACATCCTCATTCCAACCCCGGAAAGTGCTAACTCTGAAGCGATTCAGAATGCTGCCAAGCAGGCAGACTCGGTCTACCAGCAGCTCAAGCAAGGCGCTGACTTTGGTCAATTGGCCATCGCCAAATCCGCCAGCGAAACAGCACTGGAAGGCGGCGACATGGGCTGGCGTAAAGCTGCGCAACTGCCACCTCCGTTTGACCGCGAGTTGAGCAGCATGGCCGTCGGCGACGTGACTCAGCCTGCGCGCACACCTGGCGGTTTCATCATCCTGAAGCTGCTGGCCAAACGCGGCGGCGAGAGCCAGACACGCGACGAAGTGCATGTACGCCACATTCTGGTCAAGCCAAGCCCGATCCGCGACGAAGCCAAGACCAAAGCCTTGGTTCAATCGCTGTACGAGCGCATTTTGGCGGGTGAAGATTTCGCCACTCTGGCGAAAAGCTACTCCGAAGACCCTGGCTCTGCGCTTAACGGTGGCGACCTGAACTGGATCGACCCGAACGCACTGGTTCCGGAATTCCGCGAAGTGATGGCCAAGACCCCACAAGGTCAGCTGTCCAAGCCATTCCAGACTCAATACGGCTGGCACGTTCTGGAAGTCCTTGGCCGTCGCGCCACCGACAGCACCGAACAAGCCCGCGAGCAGCAAGCCATGACCGTACTGCGTAACCGCAAATACGACGAAGAGCTGCAAACCTGGCTGCGTCAGATCCGTGACGAAGCGTACGTAGAGATCAAACTCCCTGGTGCAGACCAGGCAGCGCAGTGAAACCCAAGCGTTTCGCGCTGACACCCGGCGAACCAGCCGGCATCGGTCCCGACCTGTGCCTGCTGCTCGCCTCGCAAGCCCAGCCACATCCCCTGATTGCCATCACCAGCCGCGACCTGCTCCTTGAGCGGGCCGCGCAGCTGGGGCTGGCCGTCAACTTGCTGGACGTCGGCCCGGATCACTGGCCAGACGCTCCGGCACCCGCAGGCAGCCTGTATGTCTGGGACACTCCGCTCAGTGCCCCCGTGGTTGCCGGGCAACTGGACAAGGCCAATGCGGCGTTCGTCCTCGAAACCCTGACCCGCGCCGGTAACGGCTGCTTGAACGGCGACTTCGCCGGGATGATCACAGCCCCCGTCCATAAGGGCGTGATCAACGAGTCAGGCATCGCGTTTTCCGGGCACACGGAGTTTCTGGCGGACCTTACCCATACTGCGCAAGTGGTGATGATGCTTGCCACTCGCGGTTTGCGCGTGGCGCTGGTCACCACCCACCTGCCCCTGCGTGACATCGCCGATGCGATCACGCCGGAGCGCCTGGAACGAGTCACGCGGATTCTGCACAGCGAACTGCAAAACAAATTCGGCATCGCCCAGCCACGTATCCTGGTCTGCGGGCTCAACCCGCACGCCGGTGAAGGCGGACACCTGGGCCATGAAGAAATCGACATCATTGAACCAACATTAGAGCGCCTGCGCGGCGAGGGCATGGACCTTCGTGGCCCGCTGCCTGCTGACACTCTGTTTACCCCAAAATATCTGGAGCACTGCGACGCAGTGCTGGCGATGTACCACGACCAGGGCTTGCCTGTGCTCAAGTACAAAGGCTTCGGCGCTGCCGTCAACGTGACACTTGGCCTGCCGATCATCCGCACATCGGTCGACCATGGCACTGCCCTGGATCTGGCCGGCAGTGGCAAGATCGACACCGGCAGCCTGCAAGTCGCCCTGGAAACCGCCTACCAGATGGCCGAGACCCGTTTATGACCGAGCAATACCAACACAAGGCGCGCAAACGCTTTGGCCAGAACTTCCTGCACGATGCCGGCGTTATCGACCGCATCCTGCGTTCCATCCATGCCAAAGCCGAAGACCGCCTGCTGGAAATCGGTCCGGGCCAGGGTGCGCTGACTGCAGGCCTGCTCAACTCCGGCGCTCAGCTCGATGTGGTTGAGCTGGACAAGGACTTGATTCCGATCCTCAACCAGCAGTTTGCCGGCAAGAGCAACTTCAACCTGCACCAGGGCGATGCGCTGAAGTTCGACTTCAACACGCTCAATGCCGCGCCGAACAGCCTGCGTGTGGTCGGTAACCTGCCGTACAACATCTCCACGCCGCTGATTTTTCATCTGCTGAACAACGCCGGCATCATTCGCGACATGCACTTCATGCTGCAGAAAGAAGTGGTCGAGCGCATGGCGGCAGGCCCGGGGGCGGAGACTGGGGCCGTCTGTCGATCATGGTTCAGTACCATTGCCGCGTAGAGCACCTGTTCAACGTCGGTCCGGGCGCGTTCAACCCGCCGCCGAAAGTCGACTCGGCGATCGTTCGTCTGGTGCCGCACGCCGTGCTGCCGCATCCGGCCAAGGATCACAAGTTGCTGGAGCGCGTCGTCCGCGAAGCCTTCAACCAGCGGCGTAAAACCCTGCGCAACACCCTCAAGCTGCTGCTGAGCAATGACGAAATCGAAGCCGCCGGCGTGGATGGCAGCCTGCGTCCGGAGCAACTCGACCTGGCCGCCTTCGTGCGCCTGGCCGACAAGCTCAGCGAGCAGGTACCCCAGGCGCCTGCTGCCGACTGACCAGCGATGAGCGCTATCGGGTAGGACGCCAGTCTGGTTTACTACCCGGTACTTGGCCTAGACTGACTCCCTCAGCTACGCCCCGCGTCCCGCTTTGTTTTTAAGGCCTCTTGCATGTCCGATTCCCGTTACCAGGTCGATGTCAGCGTCGTTACCCACTATCTGGCAGACCAATCGCAACCCGAGCACGACCGCTTTGCCTTCGCCTACACCATTACCGTGCAGAACAACGGCGAGCAGCCCGCTCGGCTGATGTCGCGGCATTGGGTGATCACCGATGGCGATGGCCATGTCGAGGAGGTTCGTGGCGCAGGCGTGGTTGGCCAGCAGCCGTTGATCGATGCCGGCCAGAGCCACACTTACAGCAGCGGCACGGTGATGACCACCAAGGTCGGCACCATGCAGGGCACCTATGAAATGGTCGCCACTGACGGCAAACATTTCGACGCCATCATCAAACCTTTCCGCCTGGCGGTGCCCGGGGCCTTGCACTGATGGCAACGTACGCCGTCGGCGACCTGCAAGGCTGTCTTGAGCCGCTCAAATGCCTGCTCAAGCAAGTCGCGTTTGACCCGACGCTGGATCGGCTGTGGCTGGTCGGCGATCTGGTCAACCGTGGGCCGCAGTCGCTGGAAACCCTGCGCTTTCTATATGGCATGCGCCAATCGCTGGTCTGCGTACTGGGCAACCATGACCTGCATCTGCTGGCTGCGGCAAAAAACATCGAACGCCTGAAGAAATCCGACACCTTGCGCGAAATTCTCGAAGCGCCGGATTGCGCCGAACTGCTTGAGTGGGTACGCCAGCAAAAACTCATGCACTACGACGAACAGCGCGATGTCGCCATGGTTCACGCCGGCATTCCACCGCAATGGTCGCTGCGTCGTGCCTTGAAGTGCGCTGACGAAGTCGAGACCGCCCTGCGTGACGACAATCTGTTTCCGGCCTTTCTCGACGGCATGTACGGCAACGAGCCGGCGAAGTGGGACAACGACCTCAAAGGCGTGACGCGCCTGCGGGTCATCACCAACTATTTCACGCGCATGCGTTTCTGCACCGCCGAAGGCAAGCTCGATCTCAAAAGCAAGGAAGGCCTCGATACCGCGCCACCGGGTTACAAGCCCTGGTTCCAGCACAAAGAACGCAAGACCAAAGGTTTGAAGATCATCTTCGGCCACTGGGCAGCGCTGGAGGGCAAAGTTCTGGAGCCAGGCATCTCGGCGCTGGACACCGGTTGTGTCTGGGGCGGCAGCCTGACCCTGATGAACGTCGACAGCGGTGAACGCCTGTCGTGCAAATGCGACGCGCACGGCCATGTCGCCGCTGCGCCCATCACTCCCACACTCACCGCATCATCGTCAGTCAGCATTCAGCGCTAGGCTGCGCTTTCAGCCGAGCCACAGGAGCCCGCCATGAGCGAATTCAAACGTATCCCCCAGAGCAGGCACAAGCCCTGCGCGAACAAGGCGCTGTAGTGGTCGACGTCCGCGACCCCGCTACTTTTGCCGCGCTGCACATCGCAGGTTCCAGGCACCTGGATAATCACTCCCTGCACGCTTTCATCCAGGGCGCCGACCTCGATGCACCGACGGTCGTTGTGTGTTACCACGGCAATTCCAGCCAGGGCGCAGCGGCCTACCTGATCAGCCAGGGCTTTTCCGACGTCTACAGCATGGACGGCGGCTTCGAGTTGTGGCGTACGACTTATCCTGCGGAAACCGCCCAAGGCACCGCCGAATAATTTTTTTGTCACGTGCAGGCCCCGGCTGCCGCGGGCCTGCGCTGGGCAGACGAACGGTCTGCCACAACTAATTACGTATCTCGCCTTTACCTCCTGAATTCCCAACTATCCTTAAGCCCAGGCCATCCAAAACAGGGGAGAGCCGGTACACCGGCGCGCGGGTCATCGGGAGTAGCTTTCGGAGTCGTCAGCTCTGAAAGAGTTCTGGGGGTAAACAGCGACCGCCTGTTCGGTTGCTGCCAGCATCGACTGAGTGATCCGGCGTCGGCTCCACGTATCGAGCGAGGTGACGTCATGAGTATCTTTAGCCACTTCCAACAACGCTTCGAGTCCACACGCCAGGAAGAACTCTCGCTGCAAGAGTACCTGGAGCTGTGCAAGAAAGACCGGAGCGCTTACGTTTCCGCCGCCGAGCGTCTATTGCTGGCCATCGGTGAGCCCGAACTGCTCGACACCTCGACCAACTCGAGACTGTCGCGCATCTTCTCCAACAAGGTAATCCGCCGCTATCCGGCCTTTGAAGACTTCCACGGGATGGAAGAATGCATCGACCAGATCGTTTCGTATTTCCGCCACGCCGCCCAAGGCCTGGAAGAGAAGAAACAAATCCTTTATCTGCTCGGCCCCGTCGGCGGCGGTAAATCGTCCCTGGCCGAAAAGCTGAAACAGCTGATCGAGAAAGTGCCCTTTTACGCAATCAAGGGTTCGCCGGTATTCGAATCGCCTTTGGGTCTGTTCAACGCCACCGAAGATGGCGCGATCCTCGAGGAAGACTTCGGCATTCCACGGCGCTACCTGAACACCATCATGTCGCCATGGGCGACCAAACGCCTGGCCGAATTCGGCGGCGACATCAGTCAGTTCCGCGTGGTCAAACTGTACCCGTCGATCCTCAATCAGATCGCCGTGGCTAAAACCGAACCGGGTGACGAGAACAATCAGGACATCTCTGCGTTGGTCGGTAAGGTCGACATCCGCAAACTCGAGGAATACCCACAGAACGACGCCGACGCTTATAGCTACTCCGGTGCGTTGTGCCGGGCCAACCAGGGCCTGATGGAATTCGTCGAAATGTTCAAGGCACCGATCAAGGTGCTGCACCCATTGCTGACTGCGACCCAGGAAGGCAACTACAACAGCACCGAAGGTCTCGGCGCGATTCCGTTTACCGGGATCCTGCTTGCCCACTCCAACGAATCGGAATGGCACACCTTCCGCAACAACAAGAACAATGAAGCGTTCATCGACCGGATCTACATCGTCAAAGTGCCGTATTGCCTGCGCGTCAGCGACGAAGTGAAGATCTACGACAAACTGCTGTTCAACAGTTCGCTGGCCAAGGCGCATTGCGCGCCGGACACCCTGAAGATGCTGGCGCAGTTCACCGTACTGTCGCGTCTCAAAGAGCCGGAAAACTCGAACATCTATTCGAAGATGCGCGTCTACGACGGCGAAAACCTCAAGGACACCGATCCGAAGGCCAAGTCGATTCAGGAATACCGCGACTCGGCAGGCGTCGACGAGGGCATGAACGGCCTGTCGACCCGCTTCGCCTTCAAGATTCTGTCCAAGGTCTTCAACTTCGATCCGCATGAAATCGCCGCCAACCCGGTGCACCTGCTCTATGTGCTGGAACAGCAGATCGAACAGGAACAATTCCAGGCCGAAACCCGCGAACGCTACCTGCGCTACCTGAAAGAGTACCTGGCACCGCGTTATATCGAGTTTATCGGCAAGGAGATCCAGACCGCTTATCTCGAGTCCTACAGCGAGTACGGCCAGAACATTTTCGACCGCTACGTTCTCTACGCCGACTTCTGGATTCAGGATCAGGAATATCGCGACCCGGAAACCGGCGAGATCCTCAACCGCGTTGCTTTGAACGAAGAACTGGAGAAAATCGAAAAACCGGCCGGCATCAGCAATCCGAAGGATTTCCGCAACGAAATCGTCAACTTCGTGCTACGCGCCCGGGCCAACAACAATGGCAAGAACCCGACCTGGCTCAGCTACGAAAAACTGCGCGTGGTCATCGAGAAGAAAATGTTCTCGAACACCGAGGATCTGCTGCCGGTTATCAGCTTCAACGCCAAGGCCAGCAAGGAGGATCAACAGAAACACAACGACTTCGTCACTCGAATGGTCGAACGCGGCTACACCGACAAACAGGTACGGCTACTTTCCGAATGGTACCTACGGGTGAGAAAGTCCCAGTAAGGGAGCTGCAGGCGGCAAACGACGAACCCTCCACAGATACGCGGTGTTTGCGTATTTGTGGCCATATGTCGCGCGCCGCTTGTTTCTGAAGCTTCTGTCTTGCAGCTTGAAGCTTATGACTTGAAGCTCCCCGGAGGGGTCTATGAGCTATGTGATCGACCGACGTCTGAATGGCAAGAACAAGAGCACGGTGAACCGTCAGCGCTTCCTGCGGCGTTACCGTGACCACATCAAAAAGGCCGTCGAAGAGGCGGTCAGCCGGCGCTCCATTACCGATATGGAGCACGGCGAGCAGATCAGCATCCCCGGTCGCGACATCGACGAACCAGTGCTTCACCACGGTCGTGGTGGTAAACAGACCGTCGTGCATCCCGGCAACAAGGAGTTCACCGCCGGTGAACACATCGCTCGTCCACCGGGCGGTGGCGGCGGCCGAGGTCCGGGCAAGGCCGGCAACTCTGGCGAAGGCATGGACGAGTTTGTCTTCCAGATCACTCAGGAAGAATTCCTCGAATTCATGTTCGAAGACCTCGAACTGCCGAACCTGGTCAAACGCAACCTGAGCGGCACCGACACCTTCAAAACCGTGCGCGCGGGGATCAGCAACGAGGGCAACCCGTCACGAATCAACATCATCCGCACCTTGCGTTCAGCGCACGCGCGGCGCATTGCGTTGTCTGGCAGCAGCCGGGCGAAACTGCGCGAGGCCAAGGAAGAACTTGAGCGCCTGAAACGCGAAGAGCCGGACAACTTCGGCGATATTCAGGAACTCGAGGCTGAAATCGAAAAACTCAGCGCGCGCATTCACCGCGTTCCGTTCCTCGACACCTTCGACTTGAAATACAACCTGCTTATCAAACAGCCGAACCCTAGCTCGAAAGCCGTCATGTTCTGCCTGATGGACGTTTCTGGCTCGATGACACAGGCGACCAAGGACATCGCCAAACGCTTTTTCATCCTGCTGTATCTGTTCCTCAAGCGAAACTACGACAAGATCGACGTGGTGTTCATCCGCCACCACACCAGCGCCCGGGAAGTTGACGAGGAGGAGTTTTTCTATTCACGGGAAACCGGCGGCACGATTGTTTCCAGTGCATTGAAACTGATGCAGGAGATCATGGCCGAGCGTTATCCGAGCAACGAGTGGAACATCTACGCGGCGCAGGCTTCCGACGGTGACAACTGGAACGATGATTCGCCGATCTGCCGCGATATCCTGATCAATCAGATCATGCCGTTTGTGCAGTACTACACTTACGTGGAGATCACCCCGCGTGAACATCAGGCCTTGTGGTACGAATACGAACGCATTGCCGATGCCTTCTCTGACACATTTGCCCAGCAGCAACTGGTCTCGGCCGGGGATATCTATCCGGTCTTCCGTGAACTCTTCCAGCGCAGGTTAGTGACATGACCGCCAAAGAGCAGAAGCGCCAACCCATTTCAACCGGCTCCGAATGGACGTTCGAGCTGATCCAGACTTACGACCGCGAAATCGCCCGCATCGCGGCCGGCTATGCACTGGACACCTACCCCAATCAGATCGAAGTGATCACCGCTGAACAAATGATGGACGCCTATGCCTCGGTGGGCATGCCGCTGGGTTACCACCATTGGTCTTACGGCAAACACTTCCTCAGCACCGAAAAATCCTACAGCCGCGGGCAAATGGGCCTGGCGTACGAGATCGTGATCAACTCCGATCCGTGCATCGCTTACCTCATGGAAGAAAACACCATCTGCATGCAGGCGCTGGTAGTCGCGCACGCGTGCTATGGCCACAACAGCTTCTTCAAGGGTAATTACCTGTTTCGCACCTGGACTGACGCCAGCTCGATCATCGACTACCTGGTGTTCGCCAAGCAGTACATCATGCAGTGCGAAGAGCGCCACGGCATCGATGCGGTGGAAGACCTGCTCGACTCCTGCCATGCGCTGATGAATTACGGTGTCGACCGCTATAAACGCCCGTATCCGATTTCCGCCGAGGAGGAACGGCGGCGGCAGAAAGATCGTGAAGAACACCTGCAGAAGCAGATCAACGATCTGTGGCGCACCATCCCCAAAGGCGCAGACAAATACAGCGACAAGGACAACGCACGTTTCCCGGCCGAGCCGCAGGAAAACATCCTCTACTTCATCGAGAAACACGCGCCGTTGCTGGAACCGTGGCAGCGCGAAATCGTGCGGATCGTACGCAAGATCGCCCAGTACTTTTATCCACAACGCCAGACTCAGGTGATGAACGAAGGTTGGGCGACGTTCTGGCACTACACGCTGATGAACGACCTGTACGACGAAGGCCTGGTCACCGACGGCTTCATGATGGAATTCCTCACGTCGCACACCAGCGTGGTGTTCCAGCCGGGCTTCGACAGCCCGTACTACAGTGGCATCAATCCTTACGCCCTGGGCTTTGCCATGTACCGTGACATTCGACGCATGTGCGAGGAGCCTACAGAGGAAGATCGCCACTGGTTCCCGGATATCGCCGGTACCGACTGGCTGTCGACCATCAAGTTCGCCATGAGCAGCTTCAAGGACGAGAGCTTTATCCTGCAATACCTGTCACCCAAGGTCATCCGCGATCTGAAGCTGTTCAGCATCCTTGATGACGATCAGAAGGACGATTTGCTGGTACCGGCGATCCATGACGAAACCGGCTACCGAATCATCCGCGAAACCCTCGCCGCGCAGTACAACCTCGGCAATCGTGAGCCGAACGTGCAGATTTACAGCATCGATCGTCGTGGTGACCGTTCGCTGACCCTGCGCCACCAGCAACACGATCGCAAACCGCTGGGTGACTCTACCGACGAAGTGCTCAAACACCTGCATCGCTTGTGGGGCTTCGACATCCATCTGGAAACCCTGCAGGGCGACCAGATCATGAAAACCCATCACGTTCCGCCACGCAGCGAACACAGCGAAGGGGATTACGGTCGGCTCGACCTGGCCGTCATTCATCTTTGATCCGGTTCTGGCCTCCGAAAGTCCGACGCAAGGGTTATCCTGTCGGGCTAACGGAGGTTTTTTATGCAGATTTACAAGGTTGGCGGTGCGGTGCGTGATCGCTTGCTGGGCAAACCGGTCACCGATATCGATTGGGTAGTCGTTGGTGCTACCACGGAAGACATGCTCGCCCTGGGCTATCGTCCGGTGGGCGCGGATTTTCCGGTTTTTCTTCATCCAAAAAGTGGTGAGGAATATGCCCTTGCCCGTACCGAGCGCAAAAGTGGTCGCGGTTATGGCGGCTTCACTTTTCACGCCAGCCCCGAAGTGACGCTTGAAGAAGACTTGATCCGTCGCGACCTGACGATCAACGCCATGGCCGAGGACGATCAGCAGAATTTGACTGATCCCTACCACGGTCAGCGCGATCTTGAAGATCGAATCCTGCGTCACGTTTCTCCGGCGTTCGCCGAAGATCCGCTCCGTGTACTGCGTGTTGCCCGCTTTGCTGCCCGCTATGCCGATCTCGGTTTCACCGTTGCGCCGCAGACCCTGGAACTGATGCGCCAGCTCAGCGAATCCGGCGAACTGCAAGCGCTGACGGCCGAGCGTAGCTGGAAGGAAATCTCCCGAGCACTGATGGAAGATCAGCCACAGGTGTTCATTCAGGTGCTTCGCGACTGTGGCGCACTGAAAGTACTGATGCCAGAAGTCGATGCGCTTTTCGGCGTGCCGCAACCGGAAGTCCATCATCCGGAAATCGACACCGGGATTCACACCTTGAGCGTGCTGGAGCAATCGGCTCTGCACAAACAACCGCTCACCGTACGCTGGGCCTGCCTGCTGCACGATCTAGGCAAAGGCCTCACCCCAACCGAGGAATGGCCACGGCACATCGCTCACGAGCACACAGGGCTGAAACTGATCAAAGCGGTCAATGAACGCTTCAAGGCGCCGAAGGATTGCCAGGAATTGGCGTTGCTGGTTGGCAAATACCACACCCACGGGCACCGGGCGCTGGAGCTGAAGGCTTCGACGCTACTGGAGTTGTTACAGAGCTTTGATGTGTATCGCCGGCCGCAACGGTTTGAAGAGTTTATCGTTGCGTGCGAGATGGATGCCCGGGGCCGCAAAGGACTGGAGCAAAGGAGTTACCCACAAGCGGATTATTTGCGCGGTGCGGCGAAGGCTGCGCGGGAAGTCGCGGTGCAGCCGTTGCTGGAGAAAGGATTCAAGGGGCCTGAGCTGGGCGAAGCGTTGAAGCGTGAACGGCTCAAGGCCTTGAAAGCGTACAAAGAGACTGCGTCGATCTGATTGACGCCATCGCGGGCAAGCCCGCTCCCACAGGAATTGCAGCGTACCTGTGGGAGCAACTGTCTTCCCCTGCCATTCGTCACCGCCATTCAGTGCCATCTCGCAACATGGCATTCAGCCTGATCAGTAGGATCCGCATGCAGGCGATGAGCGCGACTTTCGCGCTCTTGCCTCGCTCCCGCAGTGCGTCATAGCGTGCCTTGAAGTCTGGCTGATGACGGATCACGACCCAGCAAGACATGTAAAGCGCACGTCTGACGCGGGCTCTGCCTCCATAGATTTGACGTTTTCCGCTGTGATTGCCGCTGTCGTCGTTGTACGGCGCAATTCCCGCCAAGGCCGCAACTTCACGACGATCAAGCTCGCCCAATTCGGGCAGATAAACCAGCAAGCTGGCTGTGGCAACCGTACCGATGCCTTTAACGGAAATGAGTCGCTCGGCTTTTTCGGCGTCCAGCTCATGCATGCTCTGATGGATGGTTTTATCGAGCTGCTTGATCTGCACTTGCAGGTAGTGAACAAGACCTCTGATCGCCTCGGTAACAGCGGGTAGCTGAACTTGCTGAAGCCGGCGCTTGTTGTCGTCTCGATGCTGAACAAACTGCTCGCGCAACTGGATTAGCTCGCGCAGCGCTTCACGCTCAGGCGAAATGATCTTGTCGCAGGATGCATGCAGCACTTCAGCGAAGTCCGCCAGCACGGCCGCGTCGATGGGGTCGGTCTTGGCATTCTTGCCCATGGCCACGGCGAAGGCTCTGGCCCGGCGGGGATTGATTCTGAGCACTTTGAAGTTCGCGCCTTGCAGCGCTGCCATGACCTTGCTCTCATAACCACCGGTAGCCTCTAGCAGGACCCGACCAACCTCGTACCGGCTCAAGCGCTCAATTAGCTCAACAAAGCCTTCTGACGTATTGGGAAGGTCAAAACCTTCACCCTGAGGTTGAACCCATACAACCAGGTTTGATTTGGAGATATCGATGCCGATCCAGGAAATCATGGCAAAACCCTCTTACACTCAGGAGTGAGAGTGCTCTGGCTTTGCCCACGCTTGTGACTTCGAGTGGCTGCTCGTCCAACTGTTCGGGCTTGTGGGCCAGAGTGGAAAGGTGGATGGCAGCTTGGCTCCCACACGTGCTTTTAGCACCGCGGACTCACAGCTTGCCGTCCACCCCTCCTCACCCTAGAGCTTATCCCCAAAGCTAGACACAAGCGGGCTTGCCCGCGATGCTTCTAGAGGTTCTGCAGGGTATCGAGCAGCACCTTCACCTTGGTGATCGACTCCGCATACTCGGCCTGCCACTGCGAGTCCGCGACGATCCCGCCGCCGCCCCAGCAACACACCTGCCCGTCCTTGACCAGCAAACTGCGAATGGCGATGGAGCTGTCCATCTCGCCGCGCACGTCCAGATACAACAGCGAGCCGCAATACAGGCCCCGTCGCGTCGGTTCCAGTTCGTCAATGATCTGCATCGCGCGGATTTTCGGTGCGCCGGTAATCGAGCCTCCGGGGAAGCTGCCGGCAATCAGGTCCAGGGCGTCGCGGTCGGCGGCCAGTTCACCGGTGACGCTGCTCACCAGATGGTGCACGTTGGGGTAGCTTTCCAGGCTGAACAGCTCCGGCACCCGCACCGAACCGATGCGGCAGGTGCGGCCGAGGTCGTTGCGCAGCAGGTCGACGATCATCAGGTTCTCGGCGCGATCCTTGGGGCTGGCCAGCAGTTCAGCGGCGTTGGCTGCGTCTTCAGCTGCGGTCTGGCCACGGGGCCGCGTGCCTTTGATCGGGCGGGTTTCGACCAGGCCTTGGCTGACTTTGACGAAACGCTCGGGTGAAAGGCTCAGCACCGCACCGCCATCAGGCAGGCTCTGGAAACCGGAAAAAGGCGTCGGGCAGGCCGCTCGCAGGGCGCAATAGGCCGCCCAGGGATCGCCCTGGCACTCGGCGCGGAAACGCTGGGCGAAGTTGACCTGGTAGCAATCGCCGGCCTGGATGTACTGCTGGATACGCTCCAGCGCCTGGCGATACTCGTCGGCGCTCAGGTCGGGTCTCATCGGCGCAGTCAGCCGGAACGGCTCGATTTCATCGCTGGTCGTTCCACTGAACAGTTCGATCAGGCGCTGGCGTTCGCTATCGGCCAGCGTCGGGTGAAATACCAGTTGGCTGGTGGCCAGTTGGTGGTCGCTGATCAGGGCCCAGGCATACAGCCCGAAGCGAGCGTCCGGCAGGTGCAGATCGTCCCTGGCCACGCTCGGCAGGTGCTCAAGGTGGCGGCCGAAGTCATAGCTCAGGTAGCCGATCAGCCCGCCGGCGAAAGGCAGGTCGAGCGGTAGCGAGGCTTCACCCAGGCGCGTCAGGTTGTCCCGCAGGCGTTGCAGGAAATCGCTGCCACTTTCGTCAGGCCGCACCGCCAATTGCTCCAGCGGCCAGGCGCTGAGCAGGTCATGGCGACCTCGGTCGGCGGTCGGACGGCCGCTGTCGAGCAGCACGGCGCCCGGGGCATGGCGAATGATCGCGAAATAGTCGGCAGGATTGGCGCGATAGGGCAGCGGGTGTACCGAGCAGGTCAGCATGGACGGTCAGCCTTCAACCGGTGGAATATGCCCGAACATTTCCTGCACGAACGCCACGCGTTCCTCAACCGTCTCGGTCACACCGCGGGCCTTCAAATCTTCCAGTCGCGCCTCGACGGCATGGGTGCGCAGTGTCAGCCCGCAATCGTTGGCAATCTGGATGTTCAGGCCGGGCCGGGCATTGAGCTCGAGAATCAACGGGCCTTTTTCCTGGTCGAGCACCATGTCCACGCCAATGTAGCCCAGCCCGCACAGCTCATAGCAACCGGCGGCGAGTTTCATGAAACCGTCCCAGTAGGGCAGTTGCACGCCGTCCACCGCGTTGGTGGTGTCCGGGTGCTTGGTGATGATGTTGTTCAGCCAGGTGCCGCGCAGCGTCAGGCCGGTGGCAAGGTCGACACCTACGCCGATGGCGCCCTGGTGCAGGTTGGCCTTGCCGCCGGACTGGCGAGTGGGCAGGCGCAGCATGGCCATCACCGGGTAGCCCATCAGCACGATGATGCGGATGTCCGGCACGCCTTCGTAGCTGATGCTTTTGAAGATATGGTCCGGGATCACTCGGTATTCGATCAGCGCGCGGTCGCGATGACCGCCCAGGGAATACAGGCCGGTGAGGATGCTCGAGATGTGATGCTCAAGCTCTTCGTGGTCAATGATCTTGCCCGACACCGTGCGATAGCGGCCTTCGAAACGGTCGGCGACGACGATGATGCCGTCACCGCCGGCGCCCTGGGCCGGTTTGATCACGAAGTCGCTGCGCCCGCCGATGATCTCGCCGAGCTTGTCGATTTCCTTCTCGGTGGAGATCACGCCATACAGCTCCGGCACATGAATGCCGGCCTCGATGGCGCGCTCCTTGGTGATGATCTTGTCATCGACAATCGGGTACAGGCTGCGCTTGTTGTACTTGAGCACATAGTCGGCGTTACGCCGATTGATACCCATGATGCCCCGCGCCTCCAGAGCCTTCCAGGTCTTCCAGAAACCGAACATCAGGCGTCAGCCTTCTTCAGGAAAGCCTTGAAACGCACCAGTTCAGTCAGGCGATAACCGCGATAGCGACCCATTGCCAGCATGAAGCCGACCAGGATCAGCAGGATCGCCGGGAAGGTGAACACGAAGTAGACCAGCTCAGGCACGGTCATGATCAAGTGCGCCAGCGAGGCGGCGAACAGCGTGCCGATCGCGACTTTCATCGCATGGCTGGCGCCGCGTTCTTCCCAGGTGATCGACAGGCGTTCGATGGTCATGGTCAGAATCACCATCGGGAACAGCGCGACCGACAAGCCACGTTCCAGGCCGAGTTTATGGCTGAACAGGCTGATCGCTGCGATCAGCACCACAACGAAGGTCAGCACCACCGACAGTCGCGGCAGCATTTGCAGCTTCAAGTGTTCCAGATAGGAGCGTAATGACAGACCCAGCGCCGTGATCACGGTAAACAGCAGAATACCGAAGCCAAGTTGTGTTTCACGGAAGGCGAGGGCGATCAGTACCGGGGTAAAGGTCCCGAGGGTCTGGAGGCCGATCAGGTTGCGCAGGATCAGGATCACCAGCACGCCGATCGGGATCATCACCATGATCATGAAGGTCTGCTGGGTCTGCAGGGGCAGGCCATACAGCGAATATTCGAGGAAGTTGGCGTCGGTGTTTTCATCCGTCAGCTTGGCCAGGCGAATGGCGTTCATTTCGCTGTTGTTCAGGCTGAAGGTCACATTGGCTTTCTTGCCACCATCGACGGTGATCAGGTTTTCATCGCCGGTCCACCACAGCAGGCGGTCGGTCGGCAGGCCCTGCTCGCCGGTTTCCGGGTTGAAGTACAGCCAGTCGGTGCCGTTGAAGCTGCGCAGCCACAGTTCGGGCACTTGCGGCTGGTCGGCCACCAGGCGGATGGTGTGGACTTTCTCGATCGGCACGTGGGCGATCGACAGCAGCAGCTCGACGATCCGCGCCTTGTGCACGGTGGACGGATCACCGCCCAGCAGCAGCTTCACGTTGTCGTCGTTGAGGTTGTTGACCCGCTTGATGGCCTCGCCAATAAAGGTCTCGACGTCGGCCGAATGCTGGCGGATGGGCGCGAGCAGGGCTTCGGCGGCGATTTTCTCCGGACCTTCGACCACGATGCTGTCGCGGAAGGTGGGGCCCTTGATCTTGGCCTTCTCGCCGGTGTAGCGCTTGGTCAGCACCAGGCGGTAGTACAGCGTCTGGTTGCCCTTGGCCCGTCGCGCAGACCAGGTGACCTTGCGGTTGCCGTCGACACGGTTGACCGCCACGCCGTAGTTGTTAGAGATGAAGCTTTCGTTGAGGCTGACGTAATCGCGGCTCAATGGCGGCACGAACATCTGGATCTTTACCGGATCCTTGGTGCTGGCGACGAACTCGACCTTGGCGTCGATGTTCCACAAGTCGTCGGTGGCGTCTTCGGTCACCGGGATGCCGAGCACGAAAATCTGATAGGCCGTAACCGAAACGCCCAGCAGCACCAGAATGGTGATCAGGATTCTCAGATGGAGTGTAAGAGCGCGCATTGGAATTACTCTGCGGTATGTGCGTCGGTGGCGCAGGCGGGTTTGCCAGCAGCGTATTTAAGACTTGGATCGACCAGCGCGTCGAAGCGTTTGAGTGCTTCGGAGCCGATCAGGAGCGGGAATTGGAAAGCGCTGCGGTCGGTTAGGTTCACTTCGATGCTGCGTAAAGCCGAACCCATGCAGATATCCAGCTCGATCACCGGACGAGCGGTGTACTTCTTGCCTTCTTCCGGGTCGTAGTCGCCGGCGCGGCGCTTGATCTTGCTGACCCGCGCCAACGGCCGTTCGATCGGGTGCGAATGCGCAGCATCGATCGCCAGGTAGAAACGTACCCAGGACTCGCCGTTGCGTTTAAAGCGTTTGATGTCGCGGGCACTCAGCGAGGCGGTTTTCGCGCCGGTGTCGAGTTTGGCCGCAACTTCGAGATTGATGCCGTCAAGCGAGGCGTACTCGTTGAGGCCGTACACAGTTTTTTCCCCCGCGGCGGCAAGGCCGGGCAGGCAAAACAGAGCAAAGAATGTGGGAAAAGGCTTGAGTCTCATAAATCCTGGTGCGCAGCGTTCCGTTGTCGGTTCAGGTCCCTGGCAAAACTTGCGCAAGGCCCTTCGTGTGCCTATCAGCTTTTTATGACAAGCCGTACAAATGGCCAGCAAATGCGGGCGGCATTCTAGCACGGTGGGTTTATGGCGCCAGCGCTGGCAGGGGGCTATACCCTCTAATGCCGAGCCGGTAGGTTTCATAGGCTTATTAGACGATTGTCGACAATATCCATATTTCCTTTGACTGTACGTACCGTTTTCGCTAGTTTTCCCGGTATCAGCTTTCAAGGTGTCGACAATCATGCTGGATCAACTCGATCCCCCGGTCATCAACGGCGACGATTCCGAGACGCTCTCGGAAAACGTCTTCCGACGCATTCAGGCGGCCATTGTCAAAGGCGAGATCGCTCCGGGCAGCAAGATCTCCGAGCCGGAGCTGGCGCGCACCTATGGTATTAGCCGCGGGCCGCTGCGCGAGGCCATCCATCGCCTGGAAGGCCAGCGCCTGTTGGTGCGCGTACCGCATGTCGGGGCGCGTGTGGTATCGCTCAATCACGCCGAACTGCTGGAACTCTACGAAATTCGCGAGTCCCTCGAGGGCATGGCCTGCCGCCTGGCGGCCGAGCGCATGACCCTGGAAGAAATCGACGAACTGCGCCGGGTGCTCGAAACCCATGAGCGCGATGAGGCGTTCCAGGCCGGCATCGGTTATTACCAGCAGGAAGGCGACTTCGATTTCCATTACCGGATCATCCAGGGCAGCGGCAACCGCACCCTGACCCAGATGCTCTGCGGCGAGTTGTACCAACTGGTGCGCATGTACCGCATCCAGTTTTCCACCACGCCAAACCGCCCGCGCCAGGCCTTTGCCGAACACCACCGGATTCTCGATGCCATTGCTGACCGTGACGGCGAGCTCGCGGAATTGTTGATGCGCCGTCACATCGGCGCCTCGAAACGCAACATCGCCCGTCATTACCAGGACGGCGCCCACAATAAGACAGCCACTGAACGAGGTGAGTCATGAGTTCCAAGCACAGCACTCCAGGCCAGCGTTTCCGCGATGCGGTCGCCAGCGAGCATCCATTGCAGGTAGTTGGCGCGATCAACGCCAACCACGCGCTGCTGGCCAAGCGCGCCGGTTTCAAGGCGATTTACCTGTCCGGTGGCGGTGTGGCCGCCGGTTCGCTCGGCGTGCCGGATCTGGGCATCACCGGTCTGGATGACGTGCTGACCGACGTACGGCGCATCACTGACGTTTGCGACCTGCCGCTGCTGGTGGACGTGGATACCGGGTTCGGTTCGTCGGCGTTCAATGTGGCGCGCACGGTCAAGTCGATGATCAAGTTCGGCGCGGCGGCGATTCACATTGAAGATCAGGTGGGCGCCAAGCGCTGCGGCCACCGTCCTAATAAAGAAATCGTCAGCCAGCAGGAAATGGTCGACCGCATCAAGGCTGCGGTCGATGCGCGCACCGATGACAGTTTCGTGATCATGGCGCGTACCGATGCGCTGGCGGTGGAAGGTCTGGAATCGGCACTGGATCGCGCGGCGGCGTGCATCGAGGCTGGCGCCGACATGATCTTCCCGGAAGCCATTACCGAGCTGGAAATGTACAAGCTGTTCGCCAACCGCGTGAAAGCGCCGATCCTGGCCAACATCACCGAGTTCGGCTCGACGCCGCTGTACACCACCGAGCAACTGGCCGGCGCCGACGTGTCGCTGGTGCTCTACCCTCTGTCGGCGTTTCGCGCGATGAACAAGGCTGCCGAAAACGTTTACACCGCGATCCGCCGCGACGGCACGCAACAGAACGTCATCGACACCATGCAGACTCGCATGGAGCTTTACGATCGCATCGATTACCACACGTTCGAGCAGAAGCTCGATGCGTTGTTTGCCGCCAAGAAATGACCGATGAAGATCGCAGCCTCGTTTCACTCGACAGCTCCTACCGGGGCGTCGAACGCGGTCCTGTAGGAGCTGCCGGAGGCTGCGATCTTTTCAGCATCACCAGAAATTGCAGATTCCCCTACAAATTCAAGAAAAATGGAGAACACAATGGCCGAAGCAAAAGTACTCAGTGGCGCCGGGCTCCGTGGCCAGGTTGCCGGGCAAACCGCACTGTCCACCGTGGGCCAGGCCGGTGCCGGGCTGACCTATCGCGGCTACGACGTTCGCGAACTGGCAGCCGACGCACAATTTGAAGAAGTGGCGTACCTGCTGCTGTACGGCGAGCTGCCGACCCAGGCACAACTCGCCGCTTACCAAGGCAAACTGAGCAAGTTGCGCGACCTGCCGCAAGCGCTGAAAGAAGTGCTGGAACGCATCCCTGCCGACGCCCACCCGATGGACGTGATGCGCACCGGTTGCTCGTTCCTTGGCAACCTCGAGCCGGAGAAAGACTTCTCCGAGCAGCATGACAAGACCGATCGCCTGTTGGCCGCTTTCCCGGCGATCATGTGCTACTGGTACCGCTTCAGCCACGACGGCAAACGCATCGACTGCGTGAGCGATGAGCCGACCATCGGCGGCCACTTCCTGCACCTGCTGCACGACAAGAAGCCGAGCGAACTGCACGTCAAAGTGATGAACGTTTCGCTGATTCTGTACGCCGAGCACGAATTCAACGCCTCGACGTTCACCGCCCGCGTTTGCGCCTCGACCCTGTCCGATCTGTATTCCTGCGTCACCGCAGCCATCGGTTCACTGCGCGGCCCATTGCACGGCGGCGCCAACGAAGCGGCGATGGAAATGATCGAACGCTTCTCGTCGCCGGAAGAGGCGATCAAAGGCACCCTCGGCATGCTCGAGCGCAAGGACAAGATCATGGGCTTCGGCCACGCGATCTATAAGGACAGCGATCCGCGCAACGAGGTGATCAAGGGCTGGGCGAAGAAGCTTGCTGATGAAGTCGGCGACAAGGTGTTGTTCGCGGTTTCCGAAGCCATCGACAAGACCATGTGGGAGCAGAAGAAGCTGTTCCCCAACGCCGACTTCTACCATGCCTCGGCGTACCACTTCATGGGCATCCCGACCAAGCTGTTCACGCCGATCTTCGTCTGCTCGCGCCTGACCGGCTGGGCCGCGCACGTGTTCGAACAACGTGCCAACAACCGCATCATCCGCCCAAGCGCCGAGTACATCGGCGTCGAACAGCGCAAGTTCGTGCCAATCGAACGTCGCTGAAATGGTGAGTGCCGGACACTGATCACGAAATTCACCGAAACCCCCTGTGGGAGCTGGCTTGCCAGCGATGACGGCGTCACATCCAACAATGATGCTGACTGACCCACCGCTATCGCTGGCAAGCCAGCTCCCACAGGGTTAAGTGTGAATTTCGAAGTCAGTGCCAGGCATCACCCTTTGAAATTACCGTGACCCGAGTCCTGACCCGATGAACACAGAATTCCGCAAAACCCTGCCCGGCAGTCCTCTGGATTATTTCGACGCCCATGCGGCTGTCGAGGCGATCCAGCCCGGCAGCTACGCCACCCTGCCGTACACCTCTCGCGTGCTGGCGGAAAACCTCGTGCGTCGCTGCGATCCGGCCACGCTCACCGCTTCCCTCAAGCAATTGATCGAGCGCAAACGCGACCTCGACTTCCCATGGTTCCCGGCGCGTGTGGTCTGCCACGACATCCTTGGCCAGACCGCGCTGGTCGACCTCGCTGGCCTGCGCGACGCCATTGCGTTGCAGGGCGGTGACCCGGCGCAAGTCAACCCGGTGGTGCCGACGCAGCTGATCGTCGACCACTCGCTGGCCGTCGAGGCGGGCGGTTTCGATGCGCAAGCGTTCGAGAAAAATCGCGCCATCGAAGACCGGCGCAACGAAGACCGTTTCCACTTCATCAACTGGACCAAAAAGGCCTTCAAGAACGTTGATGTGATCCCGCCAGGCAACGGCATCATGCACCAGATCAACCTGGAGAAAATGTCTCCGGTGATCCAGGTGCGCGACGGCGTGGCGTTTCCCGACACTTGCGTCGGCACCGACAGCCACACCCCGCACGTCGATGCGCTGGGCGTGATTGCCATCGGCGTCGGTGGTCTGGAAGCTGAAAGCGTGATGCTCGGCCGTGCGTCGTGGATGCGTCTGCCGGAAAGCGTCGGCGTCGAACTGACGGGCAAGCTGCAACCGGGCATCACCGCCACCGACATGGTGCTGGCGCTGACCGAATACCTGCGCAAACAGAAAGTCGTTGGCGCGTGGCTGGAGTTCTTCGGCGAAGGCGCGGCGGCGCTGACCCTCGGCGACCGCGCGACGATCTCCAACATGGCCCCGGAATACGGCGCCACCGCAGCGATGTTCTACATCGATCAACAGACTATCGATTACCTGAAACTGACCGGCCGTGAAGACCAGCAAGTGCAGCTCGTGGAGCAGTACGCCAAGCTGACCGGCCTGTGGGCGGACAGCCTGAAAGGTGCGCAATACGAGCGCGGTCTGAGCTTCGACCTGTCCTCGGTGGTGCGCAACATGGCTGGCCCGAGCAACCCGCACGCTCGCGTCGCGACTTCGGATCTGGCGGCCAAAGGCATCTCCGGTCAGTGGGAAGAAGTCCCTGGGCAAATGCCGGACGGCGCAGTGATCATCGCCGCCATCACCAGTTGCACCAACACCAGCAACCCGCGCAACGTGATCGCCGCCGGCCTGATCGCGCGCAACGCCAACAAGCTCGGTCTGACCCGCAAACCGTGGGTCAAATCGTCGCTGGCGCCGGGTTCGAAAACCGTCGCGCTGTACCTCGACGAAGCGGGGCTGACCACTGAGCTGGAGCAGCTCGGTTTTGGCGTCGTCGCCTTCGCCTGCACGACCTGTAACGGCATGTCCGGCGCGCTCGATCCGCTGATCCAGCAAGAGATCATCGACCGCGATCTGTACGCCACCGCGGTGCTCTCGGGCAACCGCAACTTCGACGGGCGCATTCACCCATACGCCAAGCAAGCGTTCCTTGCTTCGCCGCCGCTGGTAGTCGCTTACGCCATCGCCGGGACCATCCGTTTCGACATCGAGAAGGATGTCTTGGGCGTGGTCGACGGCAAGGAAATTCGCCTGAAAGACATCTGGCCGAGCGACGAAGAAATCGACGCTGTGGTGAAATCTTCGGTCAAGCCTGAGCAGTTCCGTCAGGTCTACATTCCGATGTTCGCCGTCCACGAAGACACCGGCCCGAAAGTCACGCCGCTGTACGACTGGCGCGAGATGAGCACCTACATTCGCCGTCCGCCGTACTGGGAAGGCGCACTGGCCGGCGCGCGTCCGCTGAAGGGCATGCGCCCGCTGGCAGTGCTGCCGGACAACATCACCACCGATCACCTGTCGCCTTCCAACGCGATCATGCTCGACAGCGCCGCCGGCGAATACCTGGCGAAAATGGGCCTGCCGGAAGAGGACTTCAACTCGTACGCCACCCACCGTGGCGACCACTTGACCGCGCAGCGCGCAACCTTCGCCAACCCGAAACTGTTCAACGAAATGGTCGTGGAAAACGGCAAGGTCAAGCAGGGTTCGCTGGCGCGGGTCGAGCCGGAAGGCAAGGTCATGCGCATGTGGGAGGCCATCGAAACCTACATGGAACGCAAGCAGCCGCTGATCATCATTGCCGGCGCCGATTACGGTCAGGGTTCGTCCCGTGACTGGGCGGCCAAAGGCGTGCGATTGGCGGGTGTCGAAGCGATCGCCGCCGAAGGTTTCGAGCGTATTCACCGCACCAACCTGGTGGGCATGGGCGTGTTGCCGCTGGAGTTCAAAGCGGGCACCGACCGCCACACCCTGGCCATCGACGGCAGCGAAACCTACGACGTGATTGGCGAGCGTACGCCGCGTGCCGAACTGACGCTGGTGATCCATCGCAAGAATGGCGAGCGCGTTGACGTGCCGGTGACTTGCCGTCTCGATACCGCTGAAGAAGTATCGATCTACGAGGCCGGTGGCGTGTTGCAGCGCTTCGCTCAGGACTTCCTTGAAGAGTCGGCGGTTGCCGTTTAAATCAACTGATGTGGGCATGGGACTTGAAGTCCCATGCCTTCGTTAAGGAGCACCATGGCTCACGCAACTCATTTCGCACCGCAGATCAAAATCCCCGCCACCTATATGCGTGGCGGCACCAGCAAAGGCGTGTTTTTCAGCCTCAAGGATCTGCCCGAAGCAGCTCAGGTTCCCGGCCCGATCCGCGACGCCTTGTTGCTGCGAGTAATCGGCAGTCCCGACCCGTACGACAAGCAGATCGACGGCATGGGCGGCGCCACTTCAAGCACGAGCAAAACCGTGATCCTGTCGAAAAGCCTCAAGGCTGATCACGACGTCGATTACCTGTTCGGCCAGGTGTCTATCGACAAGCCTTTGTCGACTGGAGCGGCAACTGCGGCAACCTGTCGGCGGCGGTCGGTTCGTTTGCCATCAGCAATGGCCTGGTGGACGCCAGCCGTGTCCCGCACAACGGCGTGGCCGTGGTTCGCGTGTGGCAGGCCAACATCGGCAAGACCATCATCGCCCGCGTGCCGATCACCCACGGCGAGGTGCAGGAAACCGGCGATTTTGAACTCGATGGCGTGACCTTTTCCCGCGGCCGAAGTCCAGGTCGAATTTCTCGACCCGGCTGCGGAAGAAGAGGGGGCGGTGGTTCGATGTTCCCCACCGGCAACCTCGTCGATGACCTGGAAGTGCCGGGCGTGGGGACCTTCAAGGCGACCATGATCAATGCCGGCATCCCGACTATCTTCGTCAACG
>NZ_JAEKEG010000127.1 GCF_016651255.1 Pseudomonas sp. TH10 | reverse complement strand
AACGGATATGACTCGTGGATTAACAGGATAGAGAGTCGATCGTTAATACGGCCTAATCATGGCCGATGCGTGTCAGGGCTTGCGCCGGGTGAGCATCTTTAATAATTCGACTCATGCTGACTATTTTAATAAAGAAACGACTGCCGACGATTGGGGTGATCACTTTGGTCGCGCCGCTACTTGATGTGTTCGCACATTAAAAGAGAGGGGAGAAGTTATGTTTCAAGCGAGTTGGTTTACCCGTTGCGTGCAGACCGCCAGCCTGGCCGGAATGATGACGCCGATGATGGCCATGGCGGACTTTGTCGAAGACAGCCACTTGGGCCTGGGCCTGCGAAACTTTTATATCGACCGTGACTACAAGGGCGAAAACCCGAAGAACTCGCGCATTGGCAGTTGGACCCAGGGCTTCGATTTGCGCTTCATTTCGGGCTACACCGAGGGCCCGGTGCAGTTTGGCCTGGACGCCTCCATGCAGTACGCCTACCGACTCGACGGCGGTGGCGGCAGGGGGCCTGACAGCATTATTCCGTACAGTGTCAGCAAGCAGGAGCAGGCTACCGAATACGGGCGCGGCGGCTACACGGCCAAGGTGCGTTACTCGAAAACCGAGTTGAAATTCGGCGAGCATCGGCCAACGCTGCCGGTGGCCTACATGGACGATTCGCGGCAACTGGTCACCACTTACCACGGCACCCTGATCGAGTCCAGGGAGGTGGATAAACTGACACTGACCGGTGGCCGCTTCACCGAAATCAGCGGCCGGGAATCCTCCAACAGCGAGAAAATGTACCTGTTCAACGGCCCGGACATCCAGCGCCGCAGCGACGGCTTGAACTTCGGCGGTGCCAGCTATGCGTTCACTCCCGCGCTGACCGGGACCTACTTCTACGGGCAGCTGGAAGATATCTACCGCCAGCACTACCTGGGCGGAACCTATCTGGCCGACCTGGGCAGTGGTTACGGGCTGAAAACCGATGTGCGCTACTTCAACAACAAGCAAGATGGTGACGCGCTGTACGGGCGCATCGACAATCGCTCCTACGGGGCCATGACCACCTTGCGCAAAGGTGCCCACGCGTTCGGCCTGGGTTACCAGCGCATGCTCGGCGACAGCCCGTTCCCGACCCTCAATGGTTATGCACCCCAGCCGTATCTGGTGAACTGGTCGGCCATTGCTTTCATAAAACCCAACGAAAAATCCTGGCAGGCGCGCTACGACTTCGATTTCGCTGGCATGGGTGTGCCCGGTTTGAAGTTGATGACGCGTTATATGCGCGGCACCGACATTGATCGTGGTGCCCTGAGTGACAGCAGCGAATCGGAACGCAATATTTACCTGTCCTATGTGATTCAGGACGGACCGTTGAAGAATCTGGGCGTGGAGCTGCGCAATATCAACGTCAAGTTCCGCCACGCCAATGACTTCGACGAAAACCGCCTGATCACCACCTACACCTGGAAATTCTGGTAAGCGATCGCGCCTACAGGGGGTAACACCTGCCTGCTCATCTGGGCAGGTAATACCCAATCACGCCTGCCCTTGGTGCCTGACTATCGTGCAGTCGGTGGCCAAGTGCGCTTTTTGCTGCGTCTTTCCAGTGTTTACGGGGCGGGAAGGGTGGACAGCCGGATGGATGTTTGCGGTCTTGAGCGGTCCCTATCCGATTATTCGGCGAATGTTATCCGCATATTTCGGGCCGGCCACGCAGGCGGTCTGGCGGCATGAAGATTGCTCCTTCCCGCAGAGGCGTGCCGCTAGAGCGCGTTCAAAAAACAGCCGTGGGTGCCCCGTGATGAGTACAAGTCCTGATGTACATGTTCGTGACATTCGTATCGAGCGCTATGACCTCAATGGCGCGCGGCAGTGGATGGCCGGAATCTGCGGGCCACACCTGCTCAAGACCAGCCATCCCAACCGCATTCAGTTTCATCACAGCGGCAATGTGCTCAAGTCGATGTCGACCACCCTGGGCGTGATCGAGTACGGCACCGACGTGACGGTGGGCATCGAAGACGCCGAGCACCTCAACAGCTACAGCCTCAGCCTGCCCCTGGTCGGCGAACAGCATCTACTCAAGAACGGCTGTGAGATGACCTCCGATCGCGACTGCGCAATCATCGTTTCGCCCCACGAAAACCAGGAGTTGGCGATCAACGGCGATTGCCGCAAGATTCAGGTGGTGATCACCCGCGCGGCCATGCGCAAATCCCTTGAGGACATGTTGCAGCGGCCTCTGGAAACCCCTTTGCGTTTCGAGCCGGTGATGGACGCCGTCAACGGCTCCTCCGCCTCATGGTGGCGCATGGCGCGCTATTTTATCGGCGAACTGGAGCGCAGTCGCGAGCTGTACGACCAGACGTTTTTCACTCGCGACATCGAGAGTTCGCTGATAAAGGGCCTGATCCTCGCCCAACCGAACAACTACTCCGAAGAATTGCGCGATGTGCTGGGTGTGAAGCTGCCGCACTACCTGATTCGGGCCAAGCAGTACATCCACGAGAACGCCCGCGAAGCGCTGCACCTGGAGGACATCGAGGCGATTTCCGGGGTGTCGAGGTTCAAGCTGTTCGAAGGGTTCAGGAAGTACTTCGGCATGTCACCCATGGCGTATCTGAAGAAGCATCGGCTGGGTGCCGTGCGCCAGGAAATCCTCGAGGATAATTCGTCGCGCAACATCTCGGTCATCGCCATGGGTTGGGGGTTTACCCACCTCGGGCGGTTCTCCACCGAGTACCGCAAGCTGTTCGATGAGACGCCGAGCACCACCTTGCAACGTAACGAAGCTCGCCGTAGCCGGTCGCTGTGAGCATGGCTGCGCTTTCAAGTCCTGGCGCCGGGCTCGATCTGTCGAAGTTGTGTCGCACGCCGGTGTTTACCAGTCGCTCGCGCCACGAAAGTCATCGGCTGCTCGCTCGTGAGCTGGTCGAACACGACTTGAGCTGGCGCACCGGGAATGTCGACACGGCTTTTTTCGCGCTGAAGTAGGGCGTTGCCAATTGTTTGTCCTGCGTTATGGCGCCGAGGTTGAGGTGCGACCACGGCCCTTTACCGATTTTGTATTGATGCAGATGCCGTTGCGCGGGCGCGCCAGTATTGAGTGCGACGGGTTGGCGCTGGACCTGGAGGCCGGCCAGGTGGCAGTCCTCTCGCCCAATCACCAGGCGCGTCTGGTCTGGCACACCGGCTGTGAGCAGCTGCTGCTCAAGGTGCCGCGTTCGTTGCTGCGATTGATGCAGGAGCGGCTGGTGGACGAAGGCGGGCTGGCGCCTGATTTTGTCTTGCCTGCAGCTTATCGACTCGACACTGGCCAGGCTCGCGGGTGGTTGCGCCTGGTCGATGACCTGCTGGAACAGTTAGGGGCAAGCGAGGGCGCGCCGGTGCATGCGCACTGGTTGCGCCACCTGGAAGAAAGCCTGCCGCTGTTCCTGCTGACCCACCCTCCGCAAGTCGACGCCTTGCAGCCGGCGGTGGTCGAGTCGCCGGCGCAGCGTCAGGCACTGCGCCAGCTGCACAAGATCGAAGGCTTGATGCGCAGTCATCTAGGTGAAGCGCTGTCTCTGGGCGAACTGGCGGCGGCAGCGGGCATGAGCGTGCGCAGCCTCAATACCCTGTGCCAGCGCTGTTATGGACAGACGCCGATGGAGCGGTTGCGTAATTTACGCCTTGAATCGGTGCGCGAGCGTCTGCTGGGTGGTCGCGATCTGAGCATTACGGCTGTTGCCCTGGAGCATGGTTTTGCACATCTGGGGCGCTTTGCCCGGTATTACCGGGAGCGCTTTGGTGAGCTGCCGCATCAGACTGGCTGCGGCAAATAATCATCCGCAGCGAACACAAATCTCGTGACCTTTTCGCCGATCCCTGCAGGAGCGAGCTTGCTCGCGATGGATTTGAAGCCGCCGCGTTTATCCAGGATGAACGCGTTATCGTTGTCGTCCATCGTCGAAACGTCGCCCGGCAGGCTTTGCTCCTACAGGGAGCTCAACCTGCCCATTTGCCCATCAGCGTATTGGACGGCAACTGCTCATCCAGCAATTTCCTCGCCGTCTCAACCCCCGCCACCGGCAAACCTGCTGGGTCAAGCAGCCCGATCTGCACCAGTACACTGGCCTGGTCCCAGTAAATATGCTCGTGACACAGCTTGTCGCCGCGGAACTTGATGACCCCCAGCATGGGAATCTCAACGTATTTACCTGTCGGCGCGACATTGGGGAGCATCCAGTCGATTTCACTGGTGTGGGTAAAACACATCACAAACTCGTCGACAATCTGCGAAGCGCCTACCGTGCGCGAGATCGGTATCAGCTTCATATCTGGCGGGTTGGCATGCACAAAATGGTTTTGGTAGAACCGGCTCAGTTCGCGATAACCCACGCCACCGGTCATGGTCGGAATGTGATTGACGTAGGGCTCGGCCACCATGGTTGCCATGGTCGCCGGAACATCGCGGACCGCAAATTCGAACTCGATGTGTTTGTCCCATAGCTGCGACAAATTGTAATTCGGACCGATGGCTTGCTTGAGTGCGGCGATGCTGCGTTGATGGGCCATCAGCGCCGCTGGCTTGTTGTAGTGCATGCCACCGTTGCGGGCGAAGGCATGGTCGACGTCGGGGTAGGTGTAGATCTCGACGTTGTTGTGGCCGCCCAGGCGCTGGCTGATCAGCGTGCGGGCATCGGCGTCGCAGTAGCTGTCCTGTTCGGCGAAGTGCAGCACCAGGCGACCTTTGATGTTGTCGGCTTCGTCGAGCATCTGCTCAATGCCCATGCCGTAGTAACCCACGCAGCAAGCGGCAGCGGTGCGCGTCGCGGTCAGATACGCCAGTTTGCCGCCCATGCAGAACCCTACGTAGCCCAAACCGCTGGCCTCGACTTCGGGCATGGCGCGCAAGGCGTTGAAGGTGGCGTCGATGTCGGCCACGGCCTTGTCTACATCCAGACCCTGGAATAGCTCGATCGCCCGGGCGAAATCGGCTTCGGTGTAGCCCAGTTCAACGCCCGGTTCCAGGCGCCAGAACAGGTCCGGGACCAAGGCGACGTAACCTTCCTCGGCGTAAAAATCGGCGACTTCGCGCATGTTGGCGTTGATACCGAAAATCTCCTGGCCGATCACTACCCCAGGGCCTTTGCCACTGGAAGGTAGTGCCAGGTAAGCGGCGAAACTGCCGCTGCCGTCGCCGGCGTTCACACTGATCATCTTGCCCATTTTGTTGCCTCGCTCATCATCAGGTTTTTTATGGATGCTGTTCAGGCGGGATCACGCAAGCGCTCAAACCACGCGCGCGGCGAGAGACCCTGGTCAGGACCGAGAATGGAGAAGCCGCCATCGACCGGAATGTCTGCGCCGGTAATCCACGACGCTCCCTGGCTGCACAAAAACGCCACCACCTGGCCGATCTCCTCGCCGCGCCCCACGCGGCCCAGCGGGTGAAAGTGGGCGCCGACCCGGTCGGCCACCGCGAGGTCGCCACCACTCATGTTTGCCACCGACGGCGACCAGGTCCATGCCGGGGAGACGCTGATCACCCGAATCGACGCCGGCGCCAGACTCACGGCCAGGTTGCGGGTCAGTTGCAGCAGCCCCGCCTTGGACGCCGGGTACAGCGCTCGCCCGGCCACGCCGAACTTGCCGCCGGTGCTGCCGATGTTGATGACGGTGCCGCCTTCCGCCATGTGCGGCGCGGCTTTCTGCACAAAGATCGCTGCGGACACCAGGTTGATGTTGAGGGTGTGCAGCCATTGCGCTCGATCAGACAACAAGCCCTGGTCGTCGTAGACGCAGGCGTTGTTGACGAGGATGTCGAGGCGTCCGAAAGCGGCCAGGGTCTGGTCGAGACAGGCATCGATGTCCTCATCCAGCTCGACATTGCACGCGACGAAACGACAGCGCGCACCCAGTTCGCTGGCGAGTGCCGTGCCCACTTCGTGGTTGCGCCCGACCAGCATGACGCTGGCGCCGGCCTGCAAAAGTTGCCGGGCAATGTCGGTGCCCAGGCCCTGGGTACTGCCGGTGACAATCGCCACCTGACCTTGCAGGTTGGCGGCAGGAGCGGTTTTCATGGCATTGACTCCAGGGTGCTTGCGACGTCGGTGACGGTGGCTATCAGGCGCATGCTGTCCAGTGCTGCCAGATGGGTAGCGGGGTGCGCGGCGGCGCAGGCGTCGGATAAAACCGTGACCTCGAAACCACAATCGACCGCGTGCCGCACCGTGCTCTCGACCACCGAGTGGGTGGCGACGCCCGCGATCAGCAACTGCCGCGCGTCGAGCTGGCGCAGCAGCGTATCCAGCGGCGTGCCATAAAACGCGTTGATGCGGGTATGGGTGACGATAAATTCGTCCGGGCCTGGCAGTGGTTGCAAGGCGTCATGGAACTGCGCGCCCCAGCTGCCGTCCTGCACGGCACCACTGGCCGCCACCGCGCGCAGGATCGGCGCGTTCTGCACCAGGTCGGCATAGTCGGGGCGATATGCCACGCGTACGTGGATGATCGGCCAGCCGCGTGCACGAGCGCCATGCTGCAGCCTGATGGCGGCATCCAGCAGCGCATCGCGTGCCGGATCGTGCGCCGCAAGCCCCACGCGGATAAGTCCGTCGGGGTGCAGGACGTCGTTCTGGTAGTGCAGGGCAATGACGGTTGGGCGCGCCATCAGACAAACACCTCCAGGTTGGCGAACACGTCGTTGCAGTTGATCAGGTCAACGCGCTTGAGCTGGATCTTCCAGTCGCCGTTGTCCTGGCTCGCGAGTTTGTAGGTATAGCGTCCTGCCAACTGGCGCTGGTCGAGGCGCCACTCGCTGACCTGGAATGTCGCGCCCACCACCAGCAGGCCCTGACTGTCGAGCCCATCGATCATCACGTTGCCCACCAGGTGCGCGGTGCGGGTCGGCGGCTGCTGCGACCAGTTACGCACGTTCTCCACACGGCGGATGCGTACCTCGCGGAGCATGCGGTTTTCCCAGAACAGCGAAATGTGCTCGAAGGGATCGACCTGCCCGTTTTTTTGCGGCACCCAATACATGCCCGAATCGGTGAACAACTGGTCCCATTCCCAGAAACGGCGCTCATCCAGCAGGCGTGCTTCGCGGTACAGAAATTGCTCGATGTCGCGCAGGGTTTCGCTGGGTACCTGCGCCGGAATCAGGCTGTGAGTCGAGACATCGAAAGTGCGATCAAGCAGCATGGGTGCTCTCCTTGGCAATCAGGGTGGCGGTCATGTAGTGCTTCCAGGCCGCAAATTGGTTACGCATGGGCAATTCGCTGGTGCCATTGGTCGAGACCGCGCCGTCGGGCAGTAACCGATCGGTGCCGACATAGCGATGCATGCTGATCCACTCTCCGCCGCGGGTCATGTTGCCTTCCTGGCAGCGCGCATAGACCTCCACGTCGTCGGGCATGACGTTGGAGGAGGGCGAGTTGATGACATTGGCGTAGGTCAATGCCCGGTCAAATACCGCGTCCGGTGCGCCTTTGCAGCGGAACGTCTGGATCTCCACCAGCGTGCGATCGACGGCCATCGGCCGGATCACCCGAAACTGCATGAACACCGTGTGGGGCGAGCCGCTGCCGTAGATCACGGTGTTGTGCCGGTTCATCCCCAGAATGCCCCGGGCGCGCTCCTCACCGTAAGCCGCGCTCAGGCACTCGAAGTGGGCCTTGGACACCTCGTCGCGCTCGGCTGCGGCCGGATCGAAGATCGCTTCCATGTAGCCGTGGCCATTGTGATAGGCGCGCAGCTCAAGTTTTTCCCAGAAATCGTAAGGTTCGCCGTTGCCGTCCATGATCAGCAGTTCGAAAGGCATTTCGCCCAGGGTTTCGGCTTCGCTGCGGGCCGCATCCACGGAAGATTCATGGGTGACGCGAGCGTGCATGGTGTCGTGCAGATTTTCGTAGAACACCTTCCAGTTGGAACGCTGCATGACCCGAAAAATACCGCCGGCCACTTCGACTTCACCCACTGGGGAGCGGTCGCACAGGTTGTCGATGGAGGTAATCACGCCACCGAGGAAACCCTTCAAGTCCGGGCCATGATCGATCTGGCTGGCAAAAACGAAACCGCGATAACTGTCGACCCGCGCCAGGCTGACCATGGAAAAATCCGCGTGCTGCGGATTGAAACAGGTACCTTCGAAGGCATTTTTCAGCGGTGCCGACAGGTGTTGCCCGTCGAGTTTGAAGGTCCAGGCGTGATAAGGGCAGCGGAAGAACTTGCCTACGTTACCGTCGCCCTCGGCGACCAGTTTGGCGCCTTTGTGCGGGCAGCGGTTGTACAGCACGTTGACGGTTTTGTCGGCGCCGCGTACCAGGATCACGTCCTGATCGCCCACCCGGGTGGTGTGATAGTCGCCGACGTTTTTCACCTGGCTCTCATGGCCAACGTAGATCCACGCCTGGCCGTAAATGCGCTGCATCTCCAGGTCAAACAGCTGAGGGTCGGTGTAGACGCTCTTGTGCACGCTGTCGTCGCGTACCAGGGCCGCGATTTGTTCATTGGAGGGAATCATGGTGTCTCCTTTCTAGCCGTCATGAAGGGGTGGGCGCCTTGGCGCAACGCTCTTACAAATCGAGAACCAATCGAGCGCTGGACGCTCGCGATACACAGGTACAGAAGCTGCCCCCGGCCCGTTCCCGCTCTGACAGGCAGATGTCGCGATGGTCGGCGACGCCGTCGATAACCTGGGCCACGCACACTCCGCAGTCACCGCGACGGCAATCGAACATCGGGTCCAGGTCGGCGGCGATCATGGCCTCCAGCACGCTTTGTCCTGCGGGGACTTGCAGCGTCACACCACTGCTGCGCAGCTCCACTTCAAAAGCGCCTGGGCTCTGGGTGTCGAGGCTGCCGATGAACAATTCGCTGTGCAGTTGACGCTCGTCCCAACCCAGCTCGCGAGCCGTTTGCAGCACGGCGGTGATCAGCGACTTGGGACCACAGACGTACAGGTGGCGCCCAGGGGCGTGGGATTTCAGGAGGTGGGGCAGGGGCAGGCGTCGTGCCGGGTCACCGCCGCTGATCCAGCAATGGGCGGACTCGAGTGCCTGGACTTCCTGCAGGTACGCCATGCGGCAGGCGTCCCGGCCGGCATAGTGCAAGATGAAAGGCTGCTGATTGGCAGCGAGTGCGCGGGCCATGCCGAGCATCGGCGTGATGCCGATGCCACCCGCGATCAGCAGGTAATCACTGGCGTCGGTGGCCAACGGAAAATGATTGTTTGGCGCCCGTACTTGCAACTGCTGCCCGACCTGCACCCCGTGCATCCAGCGCGAGCCGCCGCTGCTTTGGTCTTCCAGCTGCACAGCGATTTCGTAGTGCGGGTTACCCGGCAAGCTGACCAGCGAATAAGCGCGCCACATGGCCTTGCTGCCCGGTATCTGCACTTCGATATGCGCGCCGGGGGTGAATTCGGGCAGAGGTTGGTTGGCATCGGCGACCAGGATCAGGCGCCGGATATGGGGCGTGAGCGGGTCGATCCGTTCGATACGCAAAGGCAGGCTGGACATGCACGATTCCTGAACGGGGCGAGGGTGGGTCGCCGTTGAAGTCGTACTTACTGTAGGGATGCAGATGGGGGCAAAAAGCCGATAACGGCAAGTTGATAGCCGCATTTTGCGAGGTTGCGGGAGCAGGCTTGTATCACCGGTGGGAGCAAAGCTTGCTCGCGATGGTGGCTTCAGGTGTACATATTCATTTCTAAGGTCACGGCTTCTATCGGTTCCGCTCTTACAGCGGGTTACTTCGAAAAGGCTGCGCGCCCCGTTCGTCCACAACCGGGCACTTGCAACGATGTGCTCTCTCTCATGTACAAGCGCGGAATTCCCGCGCATTGCGAACGGAGAGCCAACATGGAAATTGACGAGAATGCCCCAGGCAATATTTCCCAGAAGGGCGTGTCGGGCGGCACTGACAACGAGACAGGCCATGATCCTAAAAGAAGTGGAACCGAGGCCCCCCTTCCAATTGACGATGAGGCGCCTGTCGACGAAGAAATGACCGACGTGGATGCCGCGAATTCGGTATCCACCGATCAACCAAGCCCGTGATGGATAGTCCGCCCAAAACGTACGACCCAGTGTCGTAATGCTGTTGGAGCGTCGAGCTTGCTCGCGAAAAACGTCAACGATCACGCGTGGAGCCCGGATAACCGCGGTATTTAGAGTCTTTCGCAAGCAAGCTCACTCCTGCAAAAAGCGTTTGATGAACGCATTTCACACTCTTTTGCGCCGCGCAAAACACTGCTGGGGCATCTGATATCTAAAGACGAGTGTCCGAGCTACTTGATGACCGGCACTTCAGCCCTTATGGTCTAGACCAACTCCCGCACAGGCCGGGATGGCTAGGGATGGTTTGACCATGTGGATAGGAACCAACAAACGTCGACTCCAGATACAATGGGGGATATCCATCTCCATACTTTCAATCGCGCTGCTATTCCTGATCTGCGCGATATATCAGTACGTTGCATGTCAAGGCTCCGGCTACGCGTTATTCAAGGGTGGCGTAGCCACAGCCCTTGGATGCGTCATGACTTATTGCTCCAAGCGATGGTGAGATCAGATCTCTAATTGATAATTGATCAGTCACTCTGCCGATCTCTTTTACTGC
The DNA here is from genome assembly GCF_016651255.1 of Pseudomonas sp. TH10. Lineage (GTDB taxonomy): Bacteria > Pseudomonadota > Gammaproteobacteria > Pseudomonadales > Pseudomonadaceae > Aquipseudomonas. The sequence goes on along the minus strand of NZ_JAEKEG010000127.1, from coordinate 3,226 downwards.
AGCAGTGAAAAAGCACCGGGCGGATGCCTCACACCAAGGCTTGCGATATCCCTGGTAGAACGCTTTATTCAACAGTACACGTCCACAAATGATTCATCCGGTAAGGCGCCCGGGTAAACCTCACATCCGATACCAGAACGATCCCGCGCTGCTGCAGCGCGGCGGTCAGTTGTACGAGTGTCTCTGCTTCGATAGTCATCGCTGGCTCCTGGTCAGAAATTACTGCGTTACGTAATTCTTGACCGAATGGCCAACCAGACAATTCCATTTTTTTATCCCTCAATCCACTCCCGAAACACTCAATCAACAACCACAAGTAAAAATCGTAGCGCTGCGATTATTTCTGGAATATGCTTTCAGTCCTAATTTGCAGCGCTGCGATTTTGCTTTCAAGCACCGCGAGTAGCGCCGCCACCCCATCTGAAACCGGAGGCACGCCATGTCCGACGCACGCTCAACCCAGACCTTTGCCAGCCGCTTGAACGACCCCAGCGCTCCCATTGGCACCTGGCTGATGTCCGGGTCTGCAAGCACCGCCGAAGCCCTGGGTTACGCCGGTTTTGACTGGCTATTGGTCGACATGGAACACGTGCCCATCGAATTTCGCGATCTGTGGCAAATCCTCCAGGCCATTCACTGCGGGGGCGCCCAGCCGATTGTGCGGGTTGCCGCCAATGACCCGGTGTTGCTCAAGCGAGCACTGGACCTGGGTTCGTTCAACGTCATGGTGCCGTTCGTGGAGAACGCCGAGCAGGCGCAGGCGGCCGTCAACGCGGTGAAGTATCCACCGTTGGGCACCCGCGGTTTTGCCGCTGTGCACCGTGCCAGCCGCTATGGCACCTGGGCCAACTACGGCAAGGAAGCCAACGACGCAGTGACTTGCATCCTGCAGATCGAAACGCCAACCGCGCTGGCGAACCTTGAAGAAATTGCCGCGATTGCCGGGGTCGATGCGCTGTTCCTTGGTCCGGGCGATCTGTCCGCAGCGTGCGGTCACATCGGTAATCCGGGGCATCCAGAGGTTCAGGCGATGATCAGCGATGCGATCGTGCGCGCCAGGCGCGTCGGCATGCCGATGGGGATAGTCGGCGGCACGCCTGAACTGGTTCAAAGTTATCTGGAGCAGGGGTATGCCTTCGCCGCAGTGGCGTCCGACCTGGCGATGATGATGAAGAAGGCCAACGAGTTCCTCACGGTCCTGAAGGCTCATCAGGCGCCCGTTGCGGTCACCACGCCGTATTGATTGACCTCAAGCCGGGCGGCTTCAGGAACCGGTGAAAATCACCCGCAGTCTGGCCCTCAGGAGTACTCATGGCAGTTGCAAATTCCCCGACCTGTCGGGCCCCTGGCCTGTTCGAGACAGCCTGTAAATGATGAGCGTCTGGTCACATGTGGGGTTTCTGCTCTGTGTGGCACTGGCCACGTTTGCGCAGAACACCACGGGTTTTGCCTTCGGCCTGTTGCTGTTGGGGCTCACCGGATTGTTGCAGCTGGCGCCGGTGGAAACCGTCGCCAATGTCAGCTCGATCCTGACGTTGATCAACGCCTTTGTTTTGCTGCGCCGTCGCCCGGCCCTGGCGCCGAAGCTGCTGGCGCTAATCCTCGGGTGCAGCCTGCTCGGCGTGTTTGCAGGGGTTGAATTGCTGCGGGCCTGTTGGGGGCGCATGAGCGGGATCTGCTGCAGTTGGTGCTGGGGTTGACCATCGTGCTGTGCAGCTTCCTGCTGGTGGTTCGGTCGCGCCACCTCGAGCGACTTTCCGGATGGCTCAGTTTCAGCGGGTTTGCCGGGTTGTCCGGGGTCATGGGCGGGTTGTTCTCCAGCGCCGGTCCGCCCCTGGTCTATCAGCTGTATCGCCAGCCACTGGCGGCGCAGGTGGTGCGCGACACCCTGATCGTGCTGTTTGCGCTGAACGCCTTGTTGCGATTGGGCCTGCAGTCTTACGCCGGGCGTCTTGACGTGAGTGCGGGTTACCTGGCTCTGGAAGCGGCGCCCGTGGTGTTCGCCCTGAGCTGGTACATGCGTCGCCGGCCACCCGCGATCAAGGCACGAACGTTGCGCATCGGCGTCTTCGTCCTGTTGCTGCTGGCAGGGGTGAGCCTGGTCATGCGGCCGTTGCTGTCCATCCACTTTTAAACAATCACCGACACCGTCGAGACCCATCTGGGAGACGGCCTTTTAGAGTCAAGCGGAAGCCATTTCATGTCAGATAAACACAAAAAACTGGAAGAGCTACGCAGCCAGCGCTGGTTCGCTCCGGACACCATCCGCGCCTTTGCCCATCGCCAGCGCATGCAGCAGATCGGGTTGCGACGCGAGGAGTTCATGGGCAAGCCGGTGGTCGCCATCCTCAACACCTGGAGCGAGTTGTCACCCTGTCATTCGCACCTGCGCGAACGTGCCGAAGCGGTCAAGCGCGGAGTTTGGGCAGCAGGCGGATTTCCGGTGGAGCTGCCGGTGCAGTCGGTGGGCGAGGTGATGGTCAAGCCGACCACCATGTTGTATCGCAACCTGTTGGCCATGGAAACCGAAGAGCTGCTGCGCTCCCTGCCCATCGATGGTGCGGTGCTGCTCGGCGGCTGTGACAAGTCCACGCCCGGCTTGTTGATGGGGGCCCTGAGCATGGACCTGCCGATTCTCTATTGCCCTGCCGGGCCAATGTCAAATGGCCAATGGCGTGGGGTGAAGACCGGCGCGGGTACCCATACGAAGAAGTTCTGGGACGAGCGCCGCCTGGGGTTGATCGATACGGTGGCCTGGGAAGAACTGGAAGGCGCCATGACCCGCTCGATCGGCACCTGCAACACCGTGGGCACCGCGTCGACCATGACCAGCATCGCCGATGCCATCGGCTTCACCCTGCCGGGCGCGTCGAGCATTCCGGCGGCTGATGCGGGGCATCCGCGCATGGCTTCGCAGTGTGGCGAGACCATTGTCGATTTGATCTGGCGCGACCGCCGGCCATCCACCTGGCTGACCCCTGCGCACTTCGCCAATGGCGTGGCGGTTTACATGGCCATGGGTGGCTCGACCAATGCGGCCATTCACCTGATTGCCATCGCCCGTCGTGCCGGCATCGACCTGACGCTGGAGCAACTGGCCGAGACGGCGGCCAAAATCCCCGTGCTGCTGAATCTGTTCCCGTCCGGCAATGCACTGATGGAGGACTACCACTTCGCCGGCGGCCTGCGGGCACTGATGCGCGAGATCACGCCGTTCCTGGCGCTC
>NZ_JAEKEG010000126.1 GCF_016651255.1 Pseudomonas sp. TH10 | reverse complement strand
GATCGATCGTCGTCCCGAGCTTTATGGCGACCTGAACAAGCGCTGATCCACCGTTATCCGCTAGCATTAGCGCTTCTCTGTACTGGAAGTGCTCATGCCTGCGTCGAATCCCTCCCGCCCCCACACTGAAACCCTTGCCAACGGCCTGCGGGTGACGCTGCGCCACGCGCCGCATCTCAAGCGCTGCGCCGCAGTGCTGCGGGTGAATGCGGGCAGTCACGACGTGCCACTGGCGTGGCCTGGGCTCGCGCATTTTCTCGAACACCTGCTTTTTCTGGGCACCGAGCGTTTTCCCGCAGGCCAGGGCTTGATGGCCTACGTGCAAGGGCATGGCGGCCAGGTCAATGCGCGCACCAACGAACGTACCACCGATTTTTTCGTCGAACTGCCACCAGCACTTTTCAGCGGTGGGCTGGAGCGCCTGTCGGACATGCTCGCTCACCCGCGTATGAACCTGGACGAACAGTTGCGCGAACGCGAAGTGCTGCACGCGGAATATGTCGCCTGGTCCCAGGACGCGACGGCGCAACAACAACATGCGCTGTTCGAAGGACTGTCGGCCACTCACCCGTTGCGGGGATTCCATGCGGGCAATCGCGACAGCCTGGCGGTCGAGCGGCCCGAGTTTCAGCGCGCCCTGCAGGACTTCCATCAGCATTTCTACCAAGCCGGGCAAATGACATTGAGCGTGGCGGGGCCGCAAAGTCTCGAGGATTTGAAGGCGTTGGCCGAGGTGTTCGCCCAACCTGTTGCCAAAGGTGAAAAAGTCCCGCAAACAGCTCCTGCCGCCCTGATGCAATCGGCAAGCAACAGTTATCAACTGGCCGGTGACGGGCGTGCAGATCTGCTGTTCGCGTTCGAGGCACTGCCTGGTTCGTCCCGCGAAGCGCTGGCGTTCCTGTGTCACTGGTTAAACGCGGTCAAACCCGCAGGGTTCCTCGCAGAGTTGCGCAAGGCTGGGCTGGGGGAACAATTGACCGCCAGGCCGCTGTATCAATTCGCCGGACAAGCGTTGCTGCACCTGGGCTTCACGACCACTCAACCGCACCAGGTGCTCGTGCTTCGCGAGCAACTGCAGGACTGGCTGGGCTTTTTGCCGCCCAGCAGCATCAGCCGCAATGGCGCGACGAATTCAGCGCCCTGCTGCAACGCCAGCAGCGAATCAGCAGCGCCCTGCGCCTGGCGCAACTGGACAGCGAACAGGCTGGGACAAGCGACCACGAAGCGCTCGCGCTTGAGCAAATCCTCGCTCAAATCGGCGCTGTGGATAAGTTCAGCGGCCCATGGCAACTGCCACCTCCCAACCCGTTCCTGCACACAGAAACTGCAGCGCCCAGCGCCGGACTGATTCGTGGGCAGACCAGCAAGCATCGCGGCCTGCGTACCTTTGCCCAGGATCGCTTGCGCAGTCGCCGCGAACAATCGCCCATGCAGTTCAGCCAGGCGTTGCCGGACAATACGGATGAAGGCGCGATCCATCTGCGCTGGCGGCTGCCAGCCAGCCCTCGGCCTGAGCTTCAGGCAAACCTGGAACAGCGTCTTCTGACCTTGCGTGAAGACGCGCGCCAGGCGGGTGTGGATTGCTCCTTCAGTGCCTGCGGCAATCAATGGCTACTGAAAATGACCGGCCTGCAGGACCCCATGCCGATCATCCTCGAGCATGCGCTGAAAGAACTGACAAAGGCCGAGACCGATGTTCCACGGGAACTGCCCAAGCGCCTGGCGCTGATGCCTATTCGACAGTTGCTCGAGGCGTTGCCCGAGCAATGCCTGGAGCCAGTCGAGGAATCTGCAGATTTGCAGCACCTCTGGGCGGGAGCGCGCTGGGACGGGCTGGCCACCGGTCTTTCCAGCCAGACCCAGGCGGCAATGGGCCTGCCCTTGAGTCGCGTGCCAGGCGTGGCGGACACCCAATTGACCGCACCCGCTTCGATCAATACCCAGCACCTGTGGACAACGATCGATACAGCCTCCAGTGAACACGCTCTGCTGCTGTTCTGTCCGGTCGCTAACCGGCAGATCGCTGACGAGGCAGCCTGGCGCCTGCTCGGGCACCTGTGCCAGACGCCCTTCTACCAGCGGCTTCGCGTGGAACAGCAGCTGGGTTATGCGGTGTTCAGTGCGCTGCGGCAGCTGCATGGCCAGGTGGGCATCGTCTTCGGGGTGCAATCGCCGAGCGTCGTTGCGCATGAGCTGCTCAAGCACATCGAGACCTTCATCAGCGACCTGCCGGCGATGCTTGAAAGCATCGACGAGGCAGCCATCGACACCCAGCGCCAGGCCTTGGCGGCTCAGTTCGACATCACTGCACTGGAGCAGTCCCAAGCCAGCGAACTACTGTGGCAGGGCAAACTGGGCGGCCACTCGTCGGATTATCTGGTGCAGTTGCAACGGGCACTTTTAACTACAGACTTACAGGTCCTGCTAGATGCAGCCCACCGTCTTGATGAGGCCACCGGCGGGTGGCGCTGCCTGGCCAGCGCTGTGTCTCCCGGCCTGCCCTGGCAAGTGGCAAAATGATCATTACCGAGGCTGCAAAGAGCTTTCTCAAAGTTTCACGGGCAAGAGTTCTGTAATTTTGAGTAACATAGCCACCTAACTATCTGAACATCTCCAGCTGGAGGTGGACTATATGTATAGATCTCAACCGTCCCAACCACCTGAAGGAGCACTCCCATGTCCTGGACAAAACCTGCTTACACCGACCTGCGCATCGGCTTCGAAGTCACCATGTACTTCGCCAGCCGCTGAGTTCTGCTTACGTAGAATTGCAGTGCAACGCCTCGGCTCGCCGGGGCGTTTTATTTTCAGCGTTGAAATGATGGAGCGTTCATGTTCGTCCAGATTCTGGGTTCGGCCGCCGGCGGCGGTTTTCCGCAGTGGAACTGCAACTGCGTCAACTGCGCAGGCTTTCGCGACGGCAGCCTGAATGCCAAGGCCCGCACCCAATCGTCCATCGCGATTTCCGATGACGGCGTGAACTGGGTGCTGTGCAACGCCTCGCCGGACATCCGCGCGCAGCTGCAAAGCTTTGCTCCGATGCAACCAGGCCGCGCCCTGCGTGACACCGGCATCAGCGCGATCATCCTGATGGACAGCCAGATCGACCACACCACTGGCCTGCTCAGCCTGCGCGAAGGCTGCCCGCATCAGGTCTGGTGCACGGACATGGTTCACGAAGACCTCAGCACCGGTTTCCCGCTGTTCAAGATGCTTACCCACTGGAACGGTGGGCTGGACTGGAACCGCATCGAACTCGATCAGAGCTTCACGGTTGCGGCGTGCCCGAACCTGCGCTTTACCCCGTTGCCACTGCGCAGTGCAGCGCCACCGTATTCGCCGCACCGCTTTGATCCGCATCCTGGCGACAACATCGGTTTGATCGTCGAAGACCTGAAGACTGGCGGCAAACTGTTCTACGCGCCGGGGTTGGGCAAGGTCGACGCACCGCTGCTGGAGATCATGGCGGGCAGCGATTGCCTGTTGGTCGACGGCACCATGTGGGATGACGATGAGATGCAGCGCCGTGGCGTCGGCACCCGCACCGGGCGCGAGATGGGCCATCTGGCACAGAACGGGCCTGGCGGCATGCTCGAAGTGCTGGAACAGCTTCCCGAGCAGCGCAAGGTGCTTATCCACATCAACAACACCAACCCGATTCTCGATGAAGATTCGCCGCAGCGTGCGGAGCTGGTTCGGCGCAAGGTTGAAGTGGCCTATGACGGCATGAGTATTGTGCTGTAAGAAATCGAGACCGTTGCGCGGCATTCGCGAGCAGGCTCGCTCCCACATTCGAAAGCGTTCAACCTGTGGGAGCGAACCTGCTCGCGAAGAGGCCAGTACAGACGCTACAACTCTACGGTGATGCCCCGGAGAACCGAAATGCCCGACACCCCGATGTCCCCCACCGAATTCGAAGCCGCCCTGCGCGCCAAGGGCGCCTACTACCACATCTACCACCCGTATCACGTGGCGATGTACGAAGGTCGCGCCACACGCGAGCAGATTCAGGGCTGGGTCGCCAACCGTTTCTACTATCAGGTGAACATCCCCCTGAAAGACGCGGCGATCCTCGCCAATTGCCCGGATCGCGAAATCCGTCGCGAATGGATTCAGCGCCTGCTCGACCACGACGGCGCACCCGGTGAAGACGGCGGCATCGAAGCGTGGCTGCGGCTCGGCCAGGCCGTCGGCCTCGACCCGGATCAACTGCGCTCCCAGGAACTGGTGCTGCCCGGCGTGCGTTTCGCCGTCGACGCCTACGTCAACTTTGCCCGCCGCGCCAGTTGGCAGGAAGCCGCCAGCAGCTCGCTGACCGAGCTGTTCGCGCCGCAGATCCATCAGTCGCGCCTCGACAGCTGGCCGCAGCATTACCCGTGGATCGACCCGGCCGGTTACGAGTATTTCCGTACCCGCCTCGGTCAGGCGCGGCGGGATGTCGAGCACGGTCTGGCGATCACGCTGGAGCACTACAAGACACGCGCAGGACAGGAGCGCATGCTGGAAATTCTCCAGTTCAAACTGGACATTCTTTGGAGCATGCTCGATGCCATGAGCATGGCCTACGAACTGAAACGTCCGCCGTATCACAGCGTCACCGAACAACGCGTCTGGCATAAAGGAATCACCTTATGAGTTTCGACCGCAGCAAAACCCCGACCTGGCGTGCCGGCTACCGCTTCCAGTACGAACCGGCGCAGAAAGGCCATGTGTTGCTGTATCCGGAAGGCATGATCAAACTCAACCAAACCGCTGCGTTGATCGGCGGTTTGATTGACGGCGAACGTGATGTCGCGGCGATCATCGCCCAACTCGATGAGCAGTTCCCCGGCGTGCCAGAGCTCGGTGAAGACATCGAGCAATTCATGGAGGTTGCCCGTGCGCAGCACTGGATCGAACTTGCCTGATCTGCCGCCCAAGCCTGAAGTCGGCCTGCCGCTGTGGCTGCTCGCTGAGCTGACCTACCGCTGCCCGCTGCAATGCCCGTACTGCTCCAATCCGCTGGATTTCGCCGAGCAGGGCAAGGAGCTGAGCACCGAGCAGTGGATCAAGGTGTTTCGTGAAGCGCGGGAAATGGGCGCCGCGCAACTGGGCTTTTCCGGCGGCGAGCCGCTGGTGCGTCAGGACCTTGCGGAGCTGATTGCCGAGGCGCGCAAGCTGGGTTTCTACACCAACCTGATCACCTCTGGAATCGGCCTCACCGAGCAGAAAATCAGCGACTTCAAAAAGGCTGGGCTCGATCACATCCAGATCAGTTTTCAGGCCAGCGACGAGCAAGTGAACAACTTGTTGGCCGGCTCAAAAAAGGCCTTCGCGCAGAAGCTGGAAATGGCCCGCGCGGTCAAGGCTCACGGCTACCCGATGGTGCTGAACTTCGTCACCCATCGGCACAACATCGACAAGATCGACCGCATCATCGAGCTGTGTATCGCGCTGGAAGCCGACTTCGTGGAACTTGCCACCTGCCAGTTTTATGGTTGGGCGCAGCTCAATCGTGTCGGCCTGTTGCCGACCAAAGAGCAACTGGTACGCGCTGAACGCATCACCAATGAATACCGGGCCAAACTGGAAGCCGAAGGGCATCCGTGCAAGCTGATTTTCGTCACTCCGGACTATTACGAAGAACGCCCGAAAGCCTGCATGAACGGCTGGGGCAGCATCTTCCTGACGGTCACACCGGACGGCACCGCTCTGCCCTGTCATGGCGCCCGGCAGATGCCGGTACAATTTCCCAACGTGCGCGACCACAGCATGCAGCACATCTGGTACGACTCGTTCGGCTTCAACCGTTTTCGCGGTTACGACTGGATGCCTGAACCGTGCCGCTCGTGCGACGAGAAAGAAAAGGACTTCGGCGGCTGCCGCTGTCAGGCGTTCATGCTCACCGGTGATGCAAGCAATGCCGACCCGGTTTGCAGCAAGTCGCAACACCACGGCGTGATTCTCAAGGCCCGCGAAGAAGCCGAGCACGCGACCCAGACCGTTGAACAACTGGCCTTTCGCAATGAACGAAACTCACGCCTCATCGCCAAAAGTTGAGCCTTTCAGCGCCGCCAGGGCCGTCGCCGCCGGTGTCGACTTTGCTGAGCTGCAGCTCGGCGCCCAGGGTTTGTTCTGGAACGAGTACCGTCCTGAGGATGGCGCGTGTCGCATCTGGCATTGGCGCAATAGTCAGGCCCGCTGCCTGACGCCTGCCGGGTTCAGCGTGCGCAGTCGGGTGTACGAATATGGCGGCGGCGCGTTTTGTCTGACCGATGACGGAATTGTTTTCGTCAACGAGGCTGACCAGCAACTGTATCGACAGTCGCTGGCCGGTGAAACCCCGGTCGGGCTGACTTCAGGTGAATGCCGTTACGGTGACCTGCAGTTCGCCGATGGTCAGGTCCTGGCCGTCGAGGAGCACCGGGACCGCCATCGACTGGTCGCCATCGATATTGCCAACGGCAGCCGTCACCTGCTGGCAGAAGGTGCCGACTTCTACGCCGCGCCGACCCTGAGCAAAGGCGCCCGGCGCCTGGCGTGGATCGAATGGAGCCGACCGCATCAACCCTGGACGGCTACCCGATTGATGGTCGCCGAGCGCGACAGTGATGGCGGTTTCAACACCCCGCGCTGCGTGGCCGGTCAGCGCAATGACGAATCACTCCAGCAACCGCGCTTCGATACCCGTGGTCGCCTCTCCTGCCTGACCGATCGCGCCGGCTACTGGCAGCCCTGGATCGAGGCCGAAGACGGGCTGCGCCCGCTTCCCGCAGCCGCTGCCGACCACGCCCCCGCGCCGTGGCAGCTCGGTGGCTGTACCTGGCTGCCCCTGGCCGACGACAGCTACCTGGCAAGCTGGACCGAAGAAGGTTTTGGCAAACTGGGCCTGGCAGGCAATCAAGATAAAGATTTCACGGGCGGCTACAGTCGCTTTCGGCATCTCGCCCTTGATGAGCAGTTCATCTATTGCATCGCGGCTTCGCCGGTCAGCCCATCGGCCGTGATTGCCATCGATCGCGCCACCCGCGAGGTCAACGTGCTGGCCGGAGGCATCGCGCCGCTGCCTGCCGATCAGATCAGCACTGCGCGAACCCTGCGTTATCCCAGCGGATCGGGTGAAGCCCATGGCTTCTTCTATCCGGCGATGAGCGCTGAGGCGAAGCCGCCGCTGGTAGTGTTCATCCACGGCGGCCCAACTTCCGCCTGCTATCCGATGCTCGATCCGCGAATCCAGTACTGGACGCAACGCGGCTTCGCCGTGGCCGACCTGAATTATCGTGGCAGCAGCGGTTATGGCCGAGCCTATCGTCAGGCGCTGCACTTGAGTTGGGGCGAATTGGATGTCGAAGACGCCTGTGCCGTCGTTTCCCATCTGGCCGACAGCGGGTTGATTGACGGTGACCAGGCATTCATCCGCGGCGGCAGCGCCGGTGGCTACACTACCCTGTGTGCGCTGGCTTTTCACCACGTCTTCCGCGCAGGCGCCAGTCTTTACGGCGTGAGCGACCCCGTGGCCCTTGGCCGCGCCACTCACAAGTTCGAAGGTGACTACCTCGATTGGCTGATCGGCGACCCGGTGCAGGATGCCGAACGCTACGCCGCACGAACCCCTTTGCTGCATGCGGGCAACATTGGTGTGCCGATGATTTTTTTCCAGGGTGAACTGGATGCCGTGGTGGTACCGCAGCAGACCCGTGACATGGTCAAGGCGTTGCAGGACAACGACATTGCGGTGGAAGCGCATTACTACGCGGACGAGCGCCACGGTTTTCGCAAGGCGAGCAACCAGGCGCACGCGCTGGAGCAGGAGTGGTTGTTCTATCGGCGGGTGCTGGGGCTGGACAAGTGCTGACACCGCAGTGCCAGCATCGTCGCCAGCTAGCTCCTACACCTGCAGGAGCTGGCTGGCTGGCGATTGCAATCTAACTGACGCAACACATCTCAACGCTTGGCGATGATATACACCGCATGCACGATTCCCGGAATGTACCCGCACAACGTCAGCAGAATGTTCAACCAGAACGCCCCGCCAAACCCGACCTGCAGAAACACACCCAGTGGTGGCAACAGAATGGCGATGATGATGCGAATGAAGTCCATGGGTCAGCTCCTGAATGGGGGTTGGCTCACATGAGCCATACAAGCTAATCGACCCGCGCCGTTCGTCAGGGTTCAGTGCTTCCCACGTTTAGCGCATCCATACAGGCAAAAAAACGCCCCACGCCAAAAGAATCAGGCGCAGGGCGTGCGTTATACCGCGAGACGGTTCTTGAAATCGGGTAGGAAACTTCAGCTCAGACGGCAATCCCTTTGCGGCATTGCAGCTGCGCTGTGCGCACACGCGAGAAGGCGCGGGCCAGGCGCAGGAGCATTTCGTCGATATTGGTTTTGCTGACGGTGAGTGCCGGGGTGAAGCGCAGGCAATTGGCTTGCGGGGCGTTGAGCAGCAGGCCTTCGTGCAGGGCGGCATGGATCACCGCGTCGGCGGAATCGTCTGACAGAGTCAGTCCATAGAACAGGCCTTGCCCACGCAGTTCGCCGTGACCATAGCGATGCGCCAATCGGGCCAGGCCTTCGCGCAGATGCTGACCGACCGTGGCGACATGCTCGAGAAATCCCCGGTCCTGCAGCGCATCCATTACTGCCAGGCCCGCAGCGCTCATCAGCGCATTACCGTGATGGGTCCCCGTCAGCTCACCCAGGTCGAAACAACAGGCAGTGCCCCGGGCGAGTAAAGCGGCCAGCGGTACTCCCCGCCCAAGCCTTTGCCCAGCACGACGATATCGGCACGGACATCACAGGATTGTTCCACGAGTAGCTGGCCGCATCGGCCGAGACCGGTCTGCACTTCATCGAAGATCAGCAAAATACCCAGCTCGCGGCACAAACGCTCGACGCCCTTGAGGTAATTCGCGGTGGCCGGGATGACGCCTGCTTCGCTCTGGATCGGCTCAAGCATAATCGCCACCGTTCTGGCGTCGACAGCCGCATGCAGGGCCGCGAGGTCGTTGAACGGAACGTGACTGAAGCCTGGCAGTTGCGGTTCGAACCGATTGGTCAGCGTCGAGCTGTCCGACGCCGAAATAGTCGCGAGACTGCGGCCATGGCAAGCATTGCTGGCCACGATGATGCGCGAGGCTCCGGCACGGTGCCGCTGCCCCCATTTACGCGCCAGCTTGATTGCCGCTTCGCAGGCTTCGGTGCCGGTGTTGAGCAAGTACGCCTGGTCGCTACCGGTGAGCTGGCATAGTCGTGCGGCGAGGCTGAGCATGCCGCGGTTGTGCAAGGCAAAGCCGGGGTTGATCAGCGCCTGCGCCTGCTCGGCAATCGCACTTACAAGCGCTGAAGGGCTATGCCCCAAGCTGTTGGCACCTCGCCCCTGAGTGAAATCCAGATACGCCCGGTCGGCGCTGTCCCACAGCCAGGAGCCCTGGCCGCGCACGAATACTTGCTGAGGGCGCTCGACGCTGGGCATCAGGTACTCGCGGGAGGGGTTAACCGTTGTAGATGGCGCAATCGCGTCCAGGGCGAGGTCGTCAAGGTCCGGGAGGCCACGACGCATTTTGAACAGATTCATCAGATTTCACCTCGGTGGAGGTTTTTTGCATTGCCTATGTAAATGACTTCGACGTAATCGGTGTTCATCGTCCGCGCGGGCCCTGTAAGCCTTCTGATTGCGGTTAGACTAGGCGGATGCGCGACATTCGACCATTTCGATTTACCAGCATTTTCGATAAGCATTACTTATGGATTTCAAACAACTGCGTTATTTCGTCGCGGTCTACGAAGAGGGCCATGTCGGCCGGGCCGCTGAACGCCTGTCAATCTCGCAACCGGCGTTGTCGCAGCAGATTCGCCAGCTCGAGCAGAACCTCGACGTGACGCTGTTCGAACGCAGCAGCAAACGCCTGCTGCCAACCCTCGCCGCGCACACGTTGTATAACCACGCCCTGCCCTTGCTTGACGGCTTGCAACGGGCGCGTGAGGCGTTAGGTAACTTCAAGGGTCAGGCGTTGCGCACTTTGGCGATTGGCGTGTTGCAAACGGTTCACACCAGTCTGGTGCCGCAAATGCTGGAGCGGGTGCGCAAGGCTCAGCCTCACCTTGTGGTGCAAATCTATGAGTTGACCGGGCTGGAGATCGAACGGCGCTTGCTCAACGGCTCATTGGATATCGGCATCAGTTATCTACCGCCACGCCAGCCGGGGCTGCATGGCGTGATGCTCTACGAAGATGAACTGACGCTGGTCATCCCGGCGGATCATCCGTTGCGTGAATTCAAGAAGGTCTCGATGCGCCAGGCCGCCGAGTTGCCGATGTTGCTGTTGGGCGAAGAATTCCAGATCCGCCAGATCTGGCAGGCGCAATTGACCAGCCTCGGACGCCGCCCGCAGGTGCAGGCAGAACTGAACAATATGGTCGGGATTCTCGACAGCCTGCCGCACACCCGCCTGGCCACGGTACTTCCGGGACGCTCACAGAAGGCCCTGGGCAACGACGAACTGCTGTGGAAACCGCTGAGCGAACCCCGCGTGCCGTTGAAAGTCGGGCTGGTGTGCCGCGATGTACAGCGTCAACAAGCCTCGCTGGCCTTGTTGCGTACACTGCTGGAAGAGGTCATCAATGGTCCGGTCGAGCGTTAGGCGCGCAGCCCGGCATTTTCTTGCGGACAAAGAAAACCCCGCCGAAGCGGGGCTTTGCAGACTGTTTCCCTGACATCCATTTCACTCCGCCACCCTGGCAGAATCCTACGTGTCCGTGTTGTTGCTTTGCGCTTCCTGCGCGACGTCCATGAAATGTAGATTAGCTCTGGATCCAATCCTCGCATAGGGGAGAACAGCAGCACGTGATGTAAGCAAATGCTTACATCACGTTACATCATCAGAATTGCGCCGCGTCCAGCAGGAACAGCGACTCGCTGCCGGCCTTCACCGAAGCGCTCAACGAATGAATACGCGGCAGCAGACGTGCGAAGTAGAAACGCGCAGTGCCCAGTTTGCTCGCGTAGAAATCATCCTGATTTTCCTTGCCGAACGCGGCCTTGGCCATCAGCGCCCACATATAGGCGTAGGCTACATAACCAAAGGCCTGCAGGTACTCGACCGAGGCGGCGCCAATTTCATTAGGGTTGCTTTTGGCACGATCCAGCAGCCAGGCAGTCAGCTCGTCGAGTGTTGTCACGGCATCGTTGAGCGGTTTGGTGAACTCCGCAAGGTCGGCGCTCGCCGTCGCGGTGAAGTGACGGATCTCGTCAGCGAACAGGTTATAAAACGCCCCGCCGCTGCCGACGATCTTGCGGCCGACCAGATCCAGTGCCTGGATGCCGTTAGTGCCTTCGTAGATCTGCGTGATCCGCACGTCGCGCACCAGTTGCTCCTGGCCCCATTCGCGAATGTAGCCATGGCCACCAAAGACCTGCTGGCCATGCACGGTAGTCTCCAGCCCCAGGTCGGTCAGGAACGCCTTGGCGACCGGGGTCAGCAGCGCCACCAGGTCTTCTGCGCGCTTGCGGGTGGTCGCGTCTTCGCTGAACTTGGCGGTGTCGAGTTGCATCGCTACGTAGGTGGAGAACGCACGGCCACCTTCGTTCGAGGCTTTCATGGTCAGCAGCATGCGACGCACGTCCGGGTGGACGATGATCGGGTCAGCGACTTTGTCTTTGTTTTGCGCGCCGGTTGGCGAACGGCTTTGCAAACGGTCGCGGGCGTATTCAACGGCGTTCTGGTACGAACGCTCGCCGGTCGCCAGGCCTTGGATGCCGACGCCCAGACGCTCGTAGTTCATCATGGTGAACATCGCGTTGAGGCCTTTGTTCGGCTCGCCGACCAGATAACCCACGGCTTCGTCGAAGTTCATCACGCAGGTTGCGGACGCCTGAATACCCATCTTGTGCTCGATCGAACCGCAGTTGGCCGGGTTGCGCGCGCCGAGGCTGCCGTCGGCATTGACCATGAACTTCGGCACCAGAAACAACGAGATGCCTTTCGGGCCCGCCGGTGCGTCCGGCAGTTTCGCCAGCACCAGGTGAATGATGTTTTCGGTGAGGTCGTGTTCGCCACCGGTGATGAAGATCTTGGTGCCGCTGACCTTGTAGGAACCGTCGGCCTGAGGCTCAGCCTTGGTGCGAATAATCCCCAGGTCGGTACCGGCGTGCGGCTCGGTCAGGCACATCGAACCGGCCCAGACGCCGGCGTACATGTTCGGCAGGTAGGCGGCTTTCAGCTCTTCGCTGGCGTGGGCGTTGATCGACAGGCAGGCACCGGCGGTCAACATCGGGTACAGACCGAAGGACAGGCTGGCGGAGTTGACCATCTCTTCGACCTGGGCCGACACGGCTTTGGGCATGCCCATGCCGCCGTACTGCGGATCGCCACCGACGCCAACCCAGCCGCCTTCGGCGTACGTCTGATAAGCCTGGGGAAACCGGCCGGCGTGGTGACGGCACCGTCCGCCCAATGGCAACCTTCTTCGTCGGCGGCGCGGCTCAGCGGTGCGATGCTTTTGCTGGTGACCTTGCCGGCCTCTTCGAGAATGGCTTCAACAGTTTCGGCATCGACGGTCTCGGCCAGGGCCGGCAATTCGGCCCAGAGCTTGGCGACTTCGAATACTTCATTGAGGACGAAGCGCATATCGCGCAGCGGCGCTTTGTAGTCAGCCATGGCAAACCTCGCAAGATCTAAACGGTGATTCGTGGAATGGTGTTTTCGTTGAGCCGGAGTGTACCCCAACAACTTTTGCGACACATAGGGTCAACCGGTGACTGATTTGTTATTTTTGGTCACTGAAAACAACATCGCAGACACCGCCTGCCCCCGCAGGACCTGCCGAAGACTGCGATCATTACGACTTATAGCGCAAAAAATTCGGCAGGCAACTTCATCAAGCAATCACTCCCCGCCTCAATCGCCGCCCGATGCGCAGCCGTACGCGGTAACAAGCGCTTGAAGTAGAACTCACAAGTCGCCAATTTGCCCCGCAGGTAATCCGCCTCTCCCTCACCCGCGTCCAGCTGCACCTGCGCCACCAACGCCATACGCAACCACAGATACCCGAGGATGATGTAACCGCTGTACATCAGGTAATCCACCGACGCCGCGCCGACTTCGTCCGGGTTCTTCATCGCCGCCATGCCGACCTTCATGGTCAGGTCGCCCCATTGCTGGTTCAACTCATTGAGTTGCGCAACAAAACTGCCCAATTGCGGATGCTCATGGTTGGCCGCGCAGAACTTGTGGACGATTTTGGTAAAGCCGCGCAGCAACTTGCCCTGACTGCCCAGCACTTTGCGCCCGAGCAGGTCCAGCGCCTGAATGCCGTTGGTGCCCTCATAGATCGGCGCAATGCGGCAATCGCGGACCAACTGCTCCATACCCCACTCACGAATGAAACCGTGGCCGCCAAACACCTGCATGCCGTGGTTGGTCACTTCCAGGCCGGTGTCGGTCATGAACGCCTTGCAGATCGGCGTGAGGAACGCCAGCAAGTCTTCGGCTTCCTGTCGCGCCTCGGCATCGCTGCTCAGGTGCGCAACGTCGAGCATCTGCGCGGTGAAGTACGTCAGCGCGCGGTTGCCTTCGTTGAAGGCTTTCATGGTCAGCAACATGCGCCGCACGTCCGGGTGGACGATGATCGGGTCTGCTGCTTTGTCCGGGGCTTTGGCGCCGGTCAGTGAGCGCATCTGCAAGCGGTCGTTGGCGTATTTGATCGCACCCTGGAAGCTCGCCTCGCCCAGACACAAGCCCTGCATGCCGGTGCCGAGTCGCGCGTGATTCATCATGGTGAACATGCAGTTGAGGCCCTTGTTCGGCTCGCCGATCAAGTAGCCCGTGGCGCCGTCAAAATTCAGCACGCAGGTGGCCGACGCCTTGATGCCCATTTTGTGCTCGATCGAGCCGCAGGAAACGCCGTTGCGCTGCCCTGCTTCACCTGCCGCATCCGGGAGAAATTTCGGCACGATAAACAGCGAAATCCCCTTGGTTCCAGGCGGCGCGTCCGGCAGCTTTGCCAACACCAGATGGATGA
Source organism: Pseudomonas sp. TH10 (assembly GCF_016651255.1). Taxonomy (GTDB): domain Bacteria; phylum Pseudomonadota; class Gammaproteobacteria; order Pseudomonadales; family Pseudomonadaceae; genus Aquipseudomonas. Next base: position 2,741 of record NZ_JAEKEG010000126.1, on the reverse strand, counting down.
TGTTGTCGCTCATGTCGTGCTCACCGGCGGAGATGAAAATCTTGCTGCCGGTGACCGCGTAGCTGCCGTCAGCCTGAGGCGCGGCGCGGGTCTTGATGATGCCCAGATCGGTGCCGCAATGGGCTTCGGTCAGGCACATGGTGCCGGTCCATTGGCCGGCGGTGAGTTTGTTCAGGTAGGTGTCTTTCTGCTCGGCGGTACCGTGGGCATGGATCGCCGACATCGCGCCGTGGGTCAGCCCCGGGTACATGCCCCAGGAAGTGTTGCTGGAGCCGACCATTTCACTGATCACCAGCCCCAGCGAACTCGGTAGCCCCTGACCGCCGTAAGCCGGATCCGCCGCCAGTCCGTGCCAGCCACCCTCGACATATTGTGCGAAGGCTTGCTTGAAGCCTGCAGGCGTTGTCACCACGCCATTGTCGAAATGGCAGCCCTCTTCGTCACCACTGCGATTGAGCGGTGCGAGAACGTTCTCACAGAACTTCGCGCCTTCTTCGAGGATCGCGTTGATCATGTCCGGGCTGGCGTCGTGGGCGCCAAGGGCGGCGTAGTTGGCGTGGAAGTCGAAGACGTGGTCGATCAGAAAGCGCATGTCGCGCAGGGGAGCTTTGTACTCAGGCATGGTGGCTTCTCCGTCAGCAGATTTCCTCAACCTACTGCTGGCCACCACGCCCGACAATCATTGTGCAGACGCTGAATGCGCCGTCATCACTCAACCTGCGGCCGTGTCCATGCGCACCGCGCCACGACGGTTCTGCCCAAACGCGACGACGCAGTTTCGCCCTGCGCCTTTGGCGCTGTAGAGCGCCTCGTCAGCGGATTTCAGGACTTGCTCCGGGTTGCGCTGCTCAACGCGTTCGGCGACGCCGATACTCACCGTCACCGACACGCTCGAAGCACCGGAGCCGGCGCGACGCTGACGTCCTTGCTGATCGTCGTTCGGACGGTTCTCCTGATTGCGCAGTTGGATGTTGTAGGAGGCAATCGACTCGCGGATCACTTCCAGATGCGGCATGCATTCCTCAAGGGTTTTGCCTGCGAACACCAGGGCAAATTCCTCACCGCCATAGCGATACGCCCTACCGCCACCGCTGATTTTCGACAATTTGCTGGCGACCAGCCGCAATACCTGGTCTCCGACGTCGTGGCCGTGGGTATCGTTGAATTTCTTGAAGTGATCGACGTCGCTCATCGCCAGCACATAGTTACGGCCAAGGCGCTGCATGCGTTCGTTGAGCGCGCGACGGCCCGGCAGGCCTGTCAGTTCGTCGCGGAAGGCCATTTGATAAGCCTCGTGCGCCACGGCGGCGGCAATCATCAGCATCACCTGGCTGCACATGATGTTCAGGGTGAACGGCAGGATGAAGGTTTTCGGCAGCATCCAGAACACCCCGAGCAACCCGACCAGTTGCGCCGCGTGCAGCGGACGCGGGTTGCGCCAGTATTGCCAGGCCAGCAAGAGGAAGGCCGAGAGGAAAACCGGATAAGACATCTGGATCAGGCTCATCCAGGCGCCGTGCAGCGCCGGCCAGCGGATCTCGGAAAGCCACATCAGCAACGCCTGGGGATAACTTTGTTCCAACCCTAACGCCACGCTGCCGAACGCCAGCAATACGGCGAACCGCGCCACCATGTCCTGAAACAGGTGCGTGCGTTCCTGCCATGCAGCGAACAGACCGAACAACAACGGCAACAACAAGCAAACCAGATGGAAGACCACCGCGGCGTCTTCACGGACTTTGCCGTTGTCGCGGTAATAGTCGGTCTGGGTGTCGAGCAAGAAGTAGGCGATGTACACCGTGAGCATCAGGAACAGTTCGCGCTGGCGTCGGTAAACCGCGCAATAAGCACCGCCCAACAACAGCACCAAGGTCGGCAATACGTTGAACAGAGAAGTGAAGAACACGTTGAGGTCTTTGACGTACGCAGCCGCCAACCCCGCGAGTAACAACAGCAGTGAAGGTAAAAAATGACTGAAACGTACAGCGGAAGAACGCGGCAAGGGTAAGTTCCAGCCTGTTAAGGTTGATGGCAGTGCGCGTGAATGATTGCAGTAAAACACAGCGCCAAAAGGGATGTCATATGGCCATCTTCTATAACGGCCGCAAAGGTGTATTTCTTGATGGATCGGGGCAAATATTTATGCGTCCCTTGGCTGCTCCCGGCAAATGACAGGCATAAAAAAACCGCTGCCCCGAAGGACAGCGGTTTTTCACAAGACCGCGTTAAGGCTTAATAGCCCAGTGCGAAGTCTTCTTCTTTCATGTCCATCAGGTTGTTGGCGCCCGACAGCATGGTGGCCACGTGAGTGCGGGTACGCGGCAGGATGCGCTGGAAGTAGAAGCGCGCGGTTTGCAGCTTGGCGGTGTAGAACGCCGCGTCGCCAGTGCCTTCTGCCAGCTTCTCGGCGGCCAGACGTGCCATGTCAGCCCAGAAGTAAGCCAGGCAGGCATAACCGGAGTACATCAGGTAGTCCACGGAGGCCGCGCCGACTTCTTCGCGATCTTTCATGGCGGCCATACCGACCTTCATGGTCAGCTCGCCCCATTCCTTGTTGATTGCAGCCAGCGGTGCAACGAATTCGGCAACGGCTTCGTTGCCTTCGTTGTTCTGGCAGAACTTGTGGACGATCTTGGTGAAGCCTTTCAGGGCTTCGCCTTGAGTCATCAGCACTTTACGGCCGAGCAAGTCGAGTGCCTGGATACCGGTGGTGCCTTCGTACAGCATCGAAATGCGGCTGT
>NZ_JAEKEG010000125.1 GCF_016651255.1 Pseudomonas sp. TH10 | reverse complement strand
CCAGACCATTGGCTTCCATGGCTTCTTTGATGAAGGCTTCGAGGAAAGCGTCAATGGCTTCTTCGGACAAGTCTTCTTTGAAGTCCAGGTTCAGCTCGAAACCCAGCTCTTGAAATTCATCAACGCACAGTTTTTTGCGCAGACGCTGGGAACGGTTAGTCGCCATTGGAACAATCCTCTTAAGTAAATACGGCCGGCACTTTACCAGTTTAAGCAATCGATTGCCCGACTCTCTGGACATACAGCCCGACCGCCTGTAAAAAATCAGCGAATCGCCACCCCGGGGAAGGCACAATCGGTTACACCTTGGGGCATAATGCCGACACTTTCGTGACCACTGAGGGCTTTTTCATCCATGTCCTCGTCTTTTTCCCCCTCGGCTGTAGGGTTTTATTTCATATGATCAAATCGTTGCGTCCACTGTTTCTCGCCGGCCTTCTTCTGCCTCTGGCGATGCCTGTTTCTGCTGTCACCATCAATACTTCCCTGACCCCCAACGTCGAAAAGGCCCTCAAGGCGAGCAAATTGCAGCCTAATGCCCTGTCGCTGGTGATGATCCCGCTGGACGGCCCGGGCACGCCAACCGTGTTCAACGCCGACGTCTCGGTCAACCCGGCCTCGACCATGAAACTGGTCACCACCTACGCAGCCCTGGAAATGCTCGGCCCGAATCACCAGTGGAAAACCGAGTTCTACACCGATGGCACCCTGAGCGGCGGCATCCTCAACGGCAACCTCTACCTCAAGGGTGGCGGCGATCCGAAACTGAACATGGAAAAACTCTGGCTGCTGATGCGCGACCTGCGCGCCAACGGCGTCACCCAGATCACCGGCGACCTGATCCTCGACCGCAACTTCTTCGTGCAGCCGCAGTTGCCGGAGTTCAACGATGACGGCAACGACGAGAACAAGCCGTTCCTGGTCAAACCCGACTCGTTGCTGGTCAACCTCAAGGCCCTGCGCTTTGTCGCCCGCAACGATAATGGCCGGGTGCTGATTTCGGTGGAGCCGCCGATTGCGTCGATTCGCATCGAAAACCAGGTCAAGGCCATCAATTCCAAACAATGCACCGGTGGCGTACGTTACAACCCGGTGACCCAGCCCGATGGCAGCGTGACCGTGACGGTTGGCGGCCAGCTGGGTGAAGGCTGCAGCTCGCAGACCTACCTGTCGCTGCTTGACCACGCGACCTACACCGCAGGCGCCGTGCGGGCGATCTGGAAGGAACTGGGCGGCAGCATCCAGGGCAAGGACGTGTTGGCTGCGACGCCAAGCGGCGCCAAGTTGCTGGCCCGGGCCTACTCGCCGGACCTGGCGGAAATCATCCGCGACATCAACAAGTACAGTAACAACACCATGGCCCAGCAGCTGTTCCTGAGCCTCGGTCAACGTTATCGCACCGACGCCGACGGCGATGACGCCAAGGCCGCCCAGCGCGTGGTGCGTCAATGGCTGGCGAAGAAAGGCATCACCGCGCCGCACCTGGTGATGGAGAACGGTTCCGGTTTGTCCCGTGCCGAACGCGTCAGCGCGCGTGAAATGGCCGGCATGCTGCAGGCCGCCTGGCACAGCCCGTATGCCGCTGAATACATCAGCTCGCTGCCGATTGCCGGCACCGACGGCACCATGCGCAAACGCCTGAAGACCACAGCAATGCGCGGTGAGGCTCACGTCAAGACCGGCACTTTGAATACCGTACGCGCGATTGCCGGCTTCAGCCGCGATGTGAATGGCAATACCTGGGCGGTGGTGGCGATCCTCAACGACAAGGCGCCGTTTGGTGCATCGTCGGTGCTGGATCAAGTGCTGCTGGATCTCTACAAACAGCCGAGATTGCCGCAGACCGCTTCGGTGCTGTAACGCAAGCTAAGCAACATCACCAAACCCTGTGGGAGCTGGCTTTCCAGCTCCCACAGGTTTGTGGTGTATCGAGTATCAGCTCATCTGCTCGACGCGATCACGACCGTGCTGCTTCGCTGCGTAGACGCCCGAGTCCGCGCGCAACAACAGCGCATCCGCGCCCTCCCCCGGCCGCCAACTGGCGATGCCAAAACTTGCCGTGACCACGCCCACCACATCCACCGGTGAACTGCGCAAACCCTGCCAGAGTTCGACCGCCAGCATGTATGCGTGCTCGCCATCGATGTCCGGGCACAGCACCATGAATTCCTCACCGCCCAAGCGGCAGAACACATCAGTGCGCCGCAGACGATGGCCAATGCGCTCGCACACCGCTTGCAGCACCCGGTCGCCCACTGCATGGCCGTGCTGATCGTTGATCCGTTTGAAATGGTCGATGTCGAGCATGATCACCGACAACTCGCCACCGCCGCGCTCGACCCGGGCCATTTCGGTGGTCAGACGCTCCTGAAAATAGCGTCGGTTGTGAATTCCCGTCAGAGAGTCGGTCACCGACAGCGCCCGCAATTCTTCCTCCACACGCTTCAGATCGGAAATATCCGAGATGTAGCCGTGCCACAGCACGCCGCCACCCGGCAGCTCTTCCGGCGACGCTGCGCCACGCACCCAGCGCAAACCGCGCTGGGGTAGTAGCACCCGGTATTCTTCGCGCCATGCGCTGAGATTGTCCGCCGAGGCGCGAATCGAGGTGCGCACGCGCGTGATGTCTTGCGGATGAATGCGGGTGAAAATGGCTTCGGCGTCGAGCAGCAGTACATCGGGCTCCAGCTCGTAGATCTCGCGAATGCCATCGCTGGCGTAGATCACGCTGAAGCGACCGTTGAATTCCATCTTGAATTGATAGATGCCGCCCGGCACGTGCGCGCTGAGTTTCTTCAGCAGCACATCGCGCGCGGCCAGCACTTCGTGCACGCGCTTGCGTTCAGTGATGTCGATACAGATCGCCAGATGCCCAACCCACAAACCCTGTTCGTCGAGCACCGGGGTGGCGAGCATGTTCACTGCCAGGTGACTGCCGTCGCTGCGCACCAGCGTCCATTCCCGCGCTTCGTGGCCGCCCTCCTCGCCGCCCTCGACCAGCATCGCCTGGCAGGTTGGAATCGGCTTGCCATAGCGCGCACTGAGTTCCGCCGAGCGAGCCTGGAGCTCCCGGGGCAGGTGCAGGTTCTCCAGGGTCATGCAGCCCACCACCTCGGCGTTGGTGTAGCCAAGCATGTGCTCGGCGCCCGCATTAAAAGTGGTGATGACCCCGCGCAGGTCCGTGGCAATGATCGCCACCTGCGTCGCGGCGTCCAGCACGCCGCGCAACTGGCCATGGGTGCCGCGCAATTCCTGCTCGCGGGCGCGCAGCTCCTGGGTCCGCTGCTCGACCATTTTCAGCGCCCGTTGCCGCTGGCTCACCAGCACGTACAGCAAGGCGCTGAGCAGCAGGCTGAGCATGCCGCCGAGCGCTGCCAGGCTGCTGAGGGAGGAATGGTTGGCCTGGGTGAACGCGACGCTGGGGCGCATTTCGACCTGATACTCGTGGTCAGCCAGGCGAATCAGTTGGGTCGAGGACAGCTCGCTTTCGGCGGGAGTGTTGCTCGATTCGTAGAGCACCTCATGCTGGTCAGCGGTGGACAGGTCCAGGATGCGTACCGAGAGAAAATCGTGGGTCTCCTCGGGTAATCCATCCGCTAGCAGCTGGCGCATGCTGATCACGGCCATGACGTAGCCGTCGGGCACTGCCCCCGGTTGTGGCTGGCGGCTGACGGGGGCGACCAGCAGGATTCCGCGGGCATAGGTGGGCTCGATGCCCACCAAGTAAAGGGGTTGCGACACCGCCAGGCCGCCGAGGGCATCAGCCCGCTCCAGCGTCGCCCGGCGCTGAGGCTGGGCGAGCAAGTCGAAGCCCAGCGGCGTGGGGAGACGACTTTGGCTCTGTGTGTACAGCACCGGGGCGTACTCGTCGCGTTCAGGGGCAATCTGCAGATTGCCTGCGGCATCCATGTCGCGCACGCTGAATTCGCTCAGGCCCTGATCATGCGCAGTTTGCTCAAGCGCCGCCCGTTCAGACCGGGATATGCGTGGGGCCCAGGAGTAAGCCTGGGTGCGATGCAAAAGTGGTTTGGCATACCCGTCGAATTCCTCGCGGGACACCGAACCGGAATTGGCAAAGAACCGGCGCAGCCCGTCGAGGCGCTGCTCCTGATCCTGAAAGCGCTCTTCGATGCGGCTGTAGCGTTCGTTGGCCAGCAGCTGGAAACGTTGCCGTAATTGATGGTGGAACAGGTTTTGTGTCGACCAGGCGAGCAAGCCGGTAAAAACCCCGCCCACGAGCAATACCAGCAGCGCGACCAGCCAGGCCGAGACTTCTTCGCTGATAAAACCCAGGATCTTTGGGCGCACGGGGTGCAACGACATAAAGGCAACTCACTACGCCAAGTGCCGGGAAAACCCACTGGCCCTGGGTTGAGTTATAGCTATTAGCCACTAATTTGACCAGCACTGTAGAAGAGACTGTGTAGCCCGCCGTCTGTAGGAGCAGAGCTTGCTCCCACAGGACATCCCTGGACATCCCAAGACATGCGGGACACCCTGGAATATTCGAAGACACCCAGGGACGCCGGGGGATGTTGGACGCTTAACGCGCCATGATTTTCCAGGCGCGGTGGATCTTGCCGTTACGGGCGAAGTCCGGGTCGATGGTCTTGGCGGTGATCTCCTCGACTGCGTAGCGCTCGCTCAGGTTGGGCTCGAGCTGGAACTTGCGGAAGTTGTTGGAGAAGTACAACACGCCCCCCGGTGCCAGGCGGGCCATGGCCAGGTCGATCAACTGCACCTGATCACGCTGCACGTCGAAGATGCCTTCCATGCGCTTGGAGTTGGAGAAGGTCGGCGGATCGATGAAGATCAGGTCGTACTCTTCACGGCAGCTTTCCAGCCACACCATCACATCGCCCTGCTCCAGACGGTTCTTGTCCGAAAAACCGTTCAGCGACAGGTTGCGGCGCGCCCAGTCGAGGTAGGTTTTCGACAGGTCGACGCTGGTGGTACTGCGCGCGCCACCCTTGGCCGCGTGCACGCTGGCGGTCGCGGTGTAGCAATACAGATTGAGGAAACGCTTGCCCTCGGCCTCTTTCTGAATGCGCATGCGCATCGGACGGTGATCGAGGAACAGGCCGGTGTCGAGGTAGTCGGTGAGGTTCACCAGCAACTTCACGCCGCCCTCGCTGACTTCGTTGAACTTGCCCTGCGCGGCCTGACGCTCGTACTGCTTGGTGCCGCTCTGACGCTCGCGGCGCTTGACCACCACGCGGCTCTTGTCGACGTTCAGCGCCTGCGGAATGGCTGCCAGCGCATCGAACATGCGCGCCGAGGCCTTTTCCGGGTCGATGGACTTCGGCGCGGCGTATTCCTGAACGTGCACCCAGTCGTGGTACAGATCGATCGCCATCGCGTATTCAGGCATGTCGGCATCGTAGACGCGGTAGCAATCAATGCCTTCGCGCTTGACCCACTTGCCCATGGCCTTGAGGTTCTTTTGCAGACGGTTGGCAAACATCTGCCCGCCTTCGCTCAAGCGTGGCTGCTCGATCACTGGCGCCGGGGCTGGCGTCGGTTTGATCGGGTTGCCGTTCTTGTTGAACTTCTCGTACTTGCCTGGCGCGACGTCGTTGCCTTCGACCTGGACTTCAGCCTGCTCGCGCTCGGCCTGACGCTGCTCAGGTGTGCGACGTTCGCCGGTGACGAACTGATCCGGCAGCACTTTGATCAACAGCAGCTTGCACGGCAACGCGCCGTTCCAGAACGAATACTGTTTGTGGCTGCGAATGCCCATGCGCTTGCCCAGATCCGGCGCGCCAGTGAATACCGCCGCTTCCCAGTTCAGACAGGCCTGACGCAGACGCTCGCCAAGGTTCTGATAGAGATACAGCAAGCTGGCTTCATCGCCGAGACGCTCGCCGTACGGCGGGTTGCAGATGACCAGGCCTTTCTGGTTCTGATCCGGGCGCGGCTCGAAGGTCGCGACTTCGCCCTGATAGATCTTGATCCACTCGCTCAGGCCCGCACGCTCAACGTTGTTGCGGCCAGGCTGAATCAGCCGTGGATCGGCTTCGTAACCGCGAATCCACAGCGGTGGCTTTGCCAGGCCGGCAGCGGCACGTTCAACGGCTTCTTCGTGAAGTTTTTTCCACAGCGCCGGCACGTGACCGAGCCACGCGGTGAAACCCCACTGCTCACGACGCAGGTTCGGCGCCATGTCGGCGGCGATCATCGCAGCTTCGACGAGGAACGTACCGACACCACACATCGGGTCAGCCAGGGCGCCGCCGTCGGCAGCAATACGTGGCCAGCCGGAACGGATCAGGATGGCGGCTGCGAGGTTTTCCTTCAGCGGCGCCGCACCCTGCTGCAGGCGGTAGCCGCGCTGGTGCAAGCTGTGGCCCGAGAGATCGAGGGAGAGAATCGCTTCGCCGCGATCAAGGCGCAGGTGAATGCGCAGGTCCGGATTGAGTTTGTCGATCGACGGACGATCGCCTTGCGGGGTACGCAGTTTGTCGACGATGGCATCTTTGACTTTCAGGGCGCCGAAGTGGGTGTTGTCGATGCCCGAGCCATGGCCGCTGAATTCAACGGCAAGGGTGCCGTCGTTGAGCATGTGATCTTGCCATTCGATGTCGAGCACACCGTGGTAGAGATCTTCGGCGTCCTTCATCGGGAAACGCTTGAGCACCAGCAGCACTCGGTTGGCCAGACGCGACCAGAGGCACAGGCGATAAGCAGTTTCCATGGTCGCCATGCCACGCACGGCGGAAGTGTGCTCGCGCGCTTCTTCAAGGCCAAGCCCGACGGCTTCCTCGATGAGCAGGCCTTCAAGGCCTTTAGGGCAAGTGAGGAAGAGTTCAAAACGGTCGGACATGGTATTTCCAGAGCCTTTGGCTAGTGAATCGGCAACGCATTGCCGATCCGGTTTTCAATCAGGCGCTTTTCTTAAAGAGCGCCCGCGTGGCACGAAGGTGTGCCGTTCCATCCCCGCTGCTCGGGTTAAAAGAGCTTAGATGCAAGGACAGATAAAAAAGTTGATGAAACAAAAAGTCTTAAAGCGACCCTTCGTCGAATAATGCGCTCGCTCAACGCGAGGCATTCTCAGCAAGGGATTAACGTCATCATCCTGCGCGGGGCCGATCATACCGGGGTTTGCTGAAAAAACACTCATGAAACCCTCAGTTACTTATGGCTGTAGCACTACTTTCGTTACGTCCTTATGACAAAACGATCATTCCCTCGGTGTGACTCATTGGTTAGAACTGAACACAGGTTGACGTCGCAACGGCGTCAACACCTTGGCTCGCCACGCCGGCAGCGAGCCGCCAACGGCAGGTTATTTCTGCCAGACCTCAATTGAGGTCAACGCGATAAATACAGTCAACAAGTGAGGGAAACACCCTATGAGAAGACTTAAGCGTGATCCGTTGGAAAGAGCATTTTTGCGCGGATATCAATATGGCGTTGGTGGCAAATCCCGTGAGCTTTGCCCATTTACTCTACCGTCGGTACGCCAAGCCTGGATTAACGGCTGGCGAGAAGGACGCGGCGACAACTGGGACGGTATGACCGGCACTGCGGGAATCCACAGACTCAACGAACTTCACGCCGTCGGCTGACACAGGGCATTTATTCCGACACGACAATCTGAATTTGTAACGACTTACCATGCACGTCCTTCCCGGACGGCGGGCTGCGGCCCAGGGGCTCCTTCGAGGAGCCCTTTTTTATGCCTGAAAATACCGGAGCATGCAGATTATTGTGATTACTGGATTTTCAGAAATTACTGGATCCTGTGGCGAGGGGATTCATCCCCGTTGGGCAGCGAAGCAGCCCCAAAACCATCCGCCTCGGTGTGCCAGGTCAATTGAAGGTTCTGACTTCACGACTGCTGCGCAGCCGAACGGGGATAAATCCCCTCGCCACAAAGCCCCTCTTCACAAAGCCCCTCACAACAAGCCCGCGGCAAGCCTCAGCGCAGGGCGGCGATGGCGTCTACCGATTCGCGGATCAGTGCCGGGCCTTTGTAGATGAAACCAGAGTAAATCTGCACCAGGCTCGCACCGGCGAGGATTTTCTCGGCGGCGTGTTTGCCTTCGGTGATGCCGCCAGCCGCGATGATCGGCAGACGACCAGCCAGTTCGCCCGCCAGCACCTTCACGGTATTCGTGCTCTTCTCACGCACAGGCGCGCCCGACAGACCGCCCGCCTCGTCACCATGCTCCATGCCTTCAACACCGACACGGCTCAGGGTGGTATTGGTCGCGATCACCGCGTCCATGCCCGTTTCGATCAACGCTTGAGCCACTTGCGCGGTTTCTTCGTCGGTCATGTCCGGGGCAATCTTGATTGCCAGCGGCACATGTTTGCCATGACGCAAGGCCAGTTCAGCGCGGCGCGTGGCCAGATCGGCCAGCAATTGCTTGAGCGAATCACCGAACTGCAAACTGCGCAGACCCGGGGTGTTCGGCGAGCTGACGTTGACCGTAATGTAGCTGGCGTGGGCGTAGACCTTGTCCAGGCAGATCAGGTAATCGTCGACGGCGCGCTCGACCGGCGTATCGAAGTTCTTGCCGATGTTGATGCCCAGCACGCCTTGGTATTTCGCCGCAGCGACCCGCGCCAGCAGGTTATCGACACCGAGGTTGTTGAAACCCATGCGGTTGATGATCGCCTCGGCTTCCGGCAAGCGGAAGATCCGTGGTTTCGGGTTGCCCGGCTGTGGACGCGGGGTCACGGTGCCGATTTCGACAAAACCGAAACCCAGTTGCGCGAAACCGTCGATGGCCGCGCCGTTCTTGTCCAGACCCGCAGCCAGACCCACAGGGTTAGGGAATTCCAGGCCCATGACCGTCACCGGCACGCTAGCCGGTTTCTTGCACAGCAAGCCGTTGAGACCCAAACGCCCACCCGCGCCGATCAGGTCCAGGGACAGATCGTGGGAGGTTTCCGGGGAAAGTTTGAACAACAGCTGACGGGCCAGGGTGTACATGGGCGGCTTTGACTCTGGGCGGCGAAAAGTGGCGCCGATTATAGCCGTGGTGGAGGCTGGCGTGCGAGAGACCGGTTAAATCGAGTTCGACAGCTCGGTTCGCATAGCAGGCCCGACCACGGCGCAGTCGAATCGATACCCCTGGCCATAAACGGTGGTGATGAAGTCCCGGTCCTCCTTCAACAGCTTGCGCAACACGTAGATGCAGCGGGTCAAGGACTCCTCGGCTGCATCGGTCCCGGGCCAGACCGCGCCCAGCAGTTGATCCTTGCTGACCACCAAACCGGCCGAACCGAGCAACAAGCGAAGCACGCATAATTCTTTTGGCGGAACGTGTACGACCCTGCCCGCGTGCAGCAGGGTGCCGTCACTCTGCAGCCGCCACCGGTCAAACATGAATGACTCGGACGGGTAATGATCAATGGCGCTGTTCATGTTCGCAACTCCCTATGCCTGTGCGCTGCCCGGCTCAACGATGAATGGCGCGACAATAGAGAGTCGGGCAGGCGCCTTTCATAGGACTCCAGGCTTACCAACCTGGGGAAATGTCGATCCAGCTTGTAGGATTTTTAACCACCGATACCCCTCACGGTCGAAGGGTGGATTGGATGATCGCGGGAGGATGGATGAGGTGGCGGCTTGAATCCTGATGAAAAGCTGATGGCCGCTGGCATATGCCTTGCAGCCCAACTCACATCAGTGCTCGGACCACCGTCGGACATGAGCGCAAGGACAATGGCGTCGCCACCCGGCTCTGCTCGCGCATGGACCGGTGGCGACGTCTTTTTTAAGGTGCACAGTCGATGAACGAACCCTCCGCCGGCCCGTTGGCCTGGGTCAATGGCAGCGATGCCCCGGAAAAAACCGAAATCAATCTCGGCTTCATGGCCCTGAGCGACTGCGCCTCCGTGGTCGTCGCCGCCACCCAGGGCTTTGCCCAGCCTTACGGCCTGACCCTGAACCTCAAGCGCCAGTCGTCCTGGGCCAGCCTGCGGGACAAACTGGTCAGCGGTGAACTGGATGCCGCCCACAGCCTGTATGGCCTGGTGTATGCGGTGCACCTTGGCATAGGCGGCGTCGCCGCCACCGACATGGCGGTGCTGATGGGCCTGAACCAGAATGGCCAGAGCATCAACCTCTCCCCGGGTTTGCAGGCACTTGGCGTGACCAGTCCTGAGGCACTGGATCGCCACGTGCACCAAAGTCGCCCACGGCTGACGTTTGCCCAGACATTCCCCACCGGCACCCACGCCATGTGGTTGTACTACTGGCTGGCGAGCCAGGGGATCCATCCGCTGCAGGATGTCGACAGCGTGGTGGTGCCGCCGCCGCAGATGGTCGCGCACCTGCAGGCAGGGCGCATCGACGGTTTCTGCGTGGGCGAGCCGTGGTCCGCCAGTGCAGTGAAACAGAATCTCGGCTTCACCCTGGCGACCACCCAGGCAATCTGGCCCGATCACCCGGAAAAAGTCCTGGGCTGCACCCGCGCCTTCGTCGAGCAGTACCCCAATACCGCCCGCGCTCTGGTCATGGCGATTCTCGAGGCCAGTCGTTTTATTGAAGCCAGTAGCGAGAACCGTCGCAGCACCGCCCAGCTGCTCAGTGCTGCGCAATACCTGGATGCGCCGCTCGATTGCATCGAACCGCGGCTGCTGGGCGACTACGCCGACGGGCTGGGCAATCGCTGGCAAGACCCGCACGCCCTGCGGTTTCATGGCAAAGGCGAAGTCAATTTGCCGTATCTCTCCGACGGCATGTGGTTCATGACCCAATTTCGTCGATGGGGGTTGCTGCGCGACGATCCGGATTATCTGGCGGTCGCCCGACAGGTTCAGCAACTGGACCTGTACCGCGAAGCCGCCAGCGCCGTGGGAGTTGCCAGCCTGCCCGCAGACATGCGCAGCAGCCAGTTGCTCGACGGCAAAATCTGGGACGGCAGCGATCCTGCCGGTTATGCGCGCAGTTTCAAGCTGCACGCGATGAGCGACGACGTCGCCCTTCTCGCCCATCGCTGACAGGAGACCGCGAACATGTTGCGCATTCTGCTGATCAACGACACGGCGAAAAAAGTCGGTCGCCTGAAAGCCGCGTTAACCGAAGCCGGTTTTGAGGTCATCGACGAGTCCGGCCTGACCATCGACCTGCCCGCACGCGTCGAAACGGTGCGCCCTGACGTGATCCTGATCGATACCGAGTCACCGAGCCGCGATGTCATGGAACAAGTGGTGCTGGTCAGCCGCGACCAGCCACGGCCGATCGTGATGTTTACCGATGAACATGATCCGGGGGTGATGCGCCAGGCGATCAAGTCCGGGGTCAGCGCCTACATCGTCGAGGGAATTCACGCACAGCGTTTGCAGCCGATTCTGGATGTGGCGATGGCGCGCTTCGAGAGCGACCAGGCCTTGCGCGCGCAGCTTCAGGCCCGTGACCAGCAACTGGCCGAGCGCAAGCGCATCGAGCTGGCCAAGGGATTGCTGATGAAAATGAAGGACTGCAATGAGGAGGAGGCTTACACGCTGATGCGCCGCCAGGCGATGAGCCGGCAGCAGAAGCTGATTCAGGTGGCGGAGCAGATTATTGCCATGAGCGAATTGCTGGGCTGAGGCGTTGTGCTGGCCCCGCGGACGCCATCGCGGGCAAGCCCGGCTCCCACAGAGATGTCTACCGTACACAAATGCTGCGTCCACCACCAACACCCTGTGGGAGCGGTCTTGCCCGCGATGGGAGCACCTCGGTTTCAGTGGTTGGCACAAATCTCCCACAGAGATGTCTGCCGTACACAAATGCTGCGTCCACCACCAACACCCTGTGGGAGCGGTCTTGCCCGCGATGGGAGCACCTCGGTTTCAGTGGTTGGCACAAATCTCGCTATATAATCACCACAGGTAACCAACGGCGGTTGCCCCACCCACGACAAAGACGTCGCTCACCCCATTTGCCCTGGCAAATCCGGTAGCGGCGTTTTTTCGTTTTGGCCCCATGGCACGGGGTCGGTGGTGCGGCCGTCAAGGCGCCCCATCTGCTAGCTCACGGTTCCCACTCGAGACTCTTCACAGCTGAGGTGCGCGATGAATTCAAGCTTCTGGAAATCCGGTCATACCCCGACTCTGTTCGCGGCGTTCCTCTATTTCGACCTGAGCTTCATGGTCTGGTACCTGCTCGGCCCACTGGCCGTACAAATAGCCACGGACCTGCAGCTGACCACCCAGCAGCGCGGCCTGGTGGTTGCCACGCCGATTCTGGCCGGGGCAATACTGCGCTTCATCATGGGCATGCTGGCCGATCGCCTATCGCCAAAAACCGCCGGGATCATTGGCCAGGTGATTGTCATCTGCGCCTTGTTCGTGGCCTGGAAGCACGGCATCCACAGCTACGAACAAGCATTGCTGCTGGGGCTGTTCCTCGGCATGGCCGGCGCGTCGTTCGCCGTGGCCCTGCCGCTGGCATCGCAGTGGTATCCGCCGCAGCATCAAGGCAAGGCCATGGGCATTGCGGGGGCAGGTAACTCCGGCACGGTGTTGGCCGCATTGATCGCCCCGGTCCTGGCGGCGGCGTTCGGCTGGAGCAACGTATTCGGCTTCGCCCTGATCCCGTTGATCCTGACGCTCATTGTGTTCACCTGGCTGGCCAAAAATGCCCCGCAGCGGCCAAAAGCCAAAGCCATGGCCGATTACTTCAAAGCCTTGGGTGATCGTGACAGTTGGTGGTTCATGTTTTTCTACAGTGTGACCTTCGGCGGCTTCATTGGCCTGGCCAGCGCCCTGCCCGGCTACTTCAACGACCAGTACGGCTTGAGCCCGGTCACCGCCGGTTACTACACCGCGGCCTGCGTGTTTGGCGGCAGCCTGATGCGGCCTTTGGGTGGTGCGCTGGCCGACCGTTTCGGCGGGATTCGCACGCTGCTGGGGATGTATACCGTGGCGCGCTGTGTGTATCGCAGCAGTCGGTTTCAACCTGCCAAGTTCCTACGCCGCCCTGGCGCTTTTCGTGTGCACCATGCTCGGTTTAGGGGCAGGTAATGGCGCGGTGTTCCAACTGGTCCCACAGCGTTTTCGCCGGGAAATCGGCGTGATGACCGGGTTGATCGGCATGGCGGGCGGCATTGGCGGCTTTGCCCTGGCAGCCGGCATGGGCGCCATCAAGCAAAGCACCGGCAGCTACCAGCTGGCGCTGTGGTTGTTCGCCAGCCTGGGCGTGCTCGCCTGGTTCGGCCTGCATGGCGTGAAACGTCGCTGGAGAACCACCTGGGGCTCTGCTGCCGTCACCGCTGCACGGGTCTGAACCGGCAATGAGGCTGCAGCTGAGTTTCGCTGAAGCCAGCGCCATCGGCCCGCGCGAGGAAAACCAGGACGCCCTGCGCCTGGTCACGCCCGCTCCGGCGCTGGCCGCGAGCAAAGGCTATCTGTTCGCGATTGCCGATGGCGTCAGTCAATGCGCCGACGGCGGGCTCGCAGCCCGCTCGACCTTGCAGGCGCTGGCGCAGGATTACTACGCGACGCCGGAAACCTGGGCCGTCGCCCAGGCCCTCGATCGCCTCCTGCTGGCGCAGAACCGCTGGCTGCAGGCCAATGGCGGCGGGCAGCCGCTGCTGACCACTGTCAGCGCCCTGGTCGTGCGCGGCCGGCGCTTCACCCTGGCGCACGTCGGTGATTGCCGGGTGTATCGCTGGCATTGCGGCCAATTGCAGCGCATCAGCGAGGACCACGTCTGGGATCAGCCCGGCATGCAGCACGTGCTCAAGCGTGCGATGGGCCTGGATCAACATCTGGTGCTGGACTTCCTCGATGGCGAGTTACGCCTGGACGAGAGCTTTGTGCTGCTCAGCGACGGCGTCTGGGCGGTATTGGGCGATACGGCGATCGCGGCAATCCTGCGCGATCAACCGGATCTGCACAGTGCCGCGCAAACCCTGGTCAGTGCCGCGCACCTGGCGGGCAGCCAGGACAATGCCAGCGCACTACTGGTGCGGGTGGATGCCCTGGGAGAATCGAGCATCGGCGATGCCCTGATGCATTTGCAGCAATGGCCGCTGCCGCCAGCGCTAAAGCCGGGGCAGATGTTCGAGGGCTGGCAAGTCGACACGATACTAGGACAAAGCCAGCAGTCGCTGCTGTACCGGGTGCATGACGGGCAGCAGCAACCCTGGTTGCTGAAAACCCTGCCCGCGCGCCTGC
>NZ_JAEKEG010000124.1 GCF_016651255.1 Pseudomonas sp. TH10 | reverse complement strand
GGGTGCGGCGCAACATTGCCTGTTCCTCGACACCCGCAAACAGGCGGAGCGCTTTCACCAGCAACTGCTCAATCACTACCTGCGAGCCCATGCCGGGCAGACTGACAAAGTCGAGCAGATCAGCGTGGCCATCGTCGGCGCCGGGGCCACCGGGGTCGAGCTGGCAGCAGAGCTGCACAACGCCGCGCATGAACTGGCGGCTTACGGCCTGGACCGGATCAAACCGGAAAACATGCACATCACCCTGATCGAAGCCGGGCCACGCGTCTTGCCAGCCCTGCCGGAACGCATCAGCGGCCCGGTGCACAAGACCCTGGAGAAACTCGGCGTCAACGTGATGACCAACGCTTCGGTCAGCGAAGTGACGGCCGACAGCCTGATCACCGCCGACGGTAACGAGATCAAGGCCAGTCTGAAAGTCTGGGCCGCAGGTATTCGGGCACCGGGTTTCCTCAAGGACATCGACGGTCTGGAAACCAACCGCATCAATCAACTGCAAGTGTTGCCGACGTTGCAAACCACCCGCGATGAAAACATCTTCGCTTTCGGTGACTGCGCCGCCTGCCCGCAACCGGGCACCGATCGCAACGTACCGCCGCGTGCCCAAGCCGCGCACCAACAGGCGTCGTTGCTGGCCAAATCGCTGAAACTGCGCATCGAAGGCAAGACTTTGCCGGAGTACAAATACACCGACTACGGTTCGCTGATCTCGCTGTCGCGTTTCTCGGCTGTGGGTAACCTGATGGGCAACCTGACCGGTAGCGTGATGCTGGAAGGCTGGCTGGCGCGGATGTTCTATGTGTCGCTGTATCGCATGCACCAGATGGCGCTGTACGGCGCGTTTCGTACTGCGATGCTGATGCTGGGCAGCAAGATCGGCCGCGGCACCGAGCCACGCCTGAAACTGCATTAAGTATTCGGTCCCGTCAGGGCCTGATCGGGAGCAAGCCCGCTCCCACTGGTTATTGTGTCGACCCTGGAATCCGGGTTCGACACTCAACTTGTGGGAGCGTGGCTTGCCCGCGATACAGGTGCCTCGGTAAAACCTGCGAAAACTTCCGTGTCCCATTGTATCCCCCTCCCCGATTCAGCCCCTTCGCATACAAACTCCCCCTTGCACGACACAGTAGCGATACACCCAACCCGCTAAATGGCCACACCCGGGCAAGGCATCCTGCCTGCTCCGGTGATCAGACTCTTTAACGAGCGGTTGTGTCGTGCAACCCAGGAGAATTGAAATGTCCCGTACTGCTAACACCTTTGGCTTGCTCGGCGCGGTTCTGGCCGGTGGCATGGCGTTGTCTGGCTCCGTGTTTGCCTCCCAGCCCCTGGCCCAGGGCTATTTGCTGGCCTCGGCTGACCAGGTGGTGAAAACCCCGGAAGGCAAATGTGGCGAAGGCAAATGCGGTGATGAGTCCATGGCCCAGACTGATACCGATGGGGACGGCAAAGTGTCCCGTGCGGAATTCCTGAAAGTGGCCCCCAAGGCTGATTTCGACAAGATCGACACCAACCATGACGGCCAGATCGACGAGCAGGAAGCCTTTGATAACGTTAAGGCCAACTACGAAGCCAATGGCAAGAAAATGCCCAAGGGATTGTTCGAGCATCTCAAGGACAACAGCTGAGTCCTGAAGCATCGAACCTGCGCCCGGCTTCTCGCCAGCGAAAAGCGGGGCCTTTTTTGCAGGCGCTTTTTGCCCGGCAATTATCAGCAGACAAAAAAAATCCCCGTATCTTTCGATACGAGGATTTTTAATATGGTCGGGGTAAGGGGATTCGAACTCCTGACATCCTGCTCCCAAAGCAGGCGCGCTACCGGACTGCGCTATACCCCGGTAAAAAAAAGGCGACCTTTCAGTCGCCTTCTTCGATCAGCGCTTTTGGCCTCTGATCTTAAGATTCGATTCCAGCGTTAACTGGTTTCAAAAATGGTGGGTCGTGTGGGATTCGAACCTACGACCAATTGGTTAAAAGCCAACTGCTCTACCAACTGAGCTAACGACCCAAAAATGGTCGGGGTAAGGGGATTCGAACTCCTGACATCCTGCTCCCAAAGCAGGCGCGCTACCGGACTGCGCTATACCCCGGCTTGAAATTGGCTCCGTGACCAGGACTCGAACCTGGGACCCAATGATTAACAGTCATTTGCTCTACCGACTGAGCTATCACGGAACTACATATTTCAATTTACAACGGTGAAACTTACAGCTCTTAGACTCTCGTTCGCATCGCTGCGTTCGTGTGTCTGAGGCGCGCTATTCTACAACCTAGAACACCTCTGTCAACCCCCTAAATTGCTTTCAAGTTAATGATTTGCAACTTATTTCAGATTTCAACTCAGTGAGCTGAGACCGTCTTGGCGACTGACTGCGGGGCGCACTTTACAAGCCTTTTCCTTTGAGTTCAACAGCCTAACGAAAAAAAAGGCCCCACAATGTGGGGCCTGCCAATTTTCATTGGCGTTTCGACTTAGTTGAAAACGATTTCGTCGTTCTCGACCACGCCGGTTGCCGTGTCGCCTGGCATGAAATGACCCGAAAGGATCAATTGCGCCAACGGGTTTTCGATCCAGCGCTGGATCGCCCGTTTCAGAGGACGTGCGCCATACACCGGGTCGTAACCAACCGCGATCAGCTTGTCCATTGCTTCCGGACTCAGTTCCAGCTTCAGTTCACGCTCAGCCAGACGAGTACGCAGACGACCCAACTGGATCTCGGTAATGCCCGCGATCTGATCACGCGCCAGAGGCTCGAAGATCACCACTTCGTCGACCCGGTTGATGAACTCCGGACGGAAGTGCGACGTCAGCGCATCCATCACCGCAGCACGCTGCGCCTCACGATCACCGACCAGTTCCTGGATCTGCACAGAACCGAGGTTCGAGGTCATCACGATCACGGTATTGCGGAAATCCACCGTGCGGCCATGGCTGTCGGTCAAGCGACCATCCTCAAGCACTTGCAGCAGGATGTTGAACACATCCGGGTGCGCCTTCTCGACTTCGTCCAGCAGGATCACCGAATAAGGCTTGCGACGCACAGCCTCGGTCAGGTAACCGCCCTCTTCGTAACCGACGTATCCCGGTGGCGCACCGATCAGCCGTGCCACGGAATGTTTTTCCATGAACTCGGACATGTCGATCCGCACCATCGCCTCTTCTGTATCAAAGAGGAATTCGGCCAGGGCCTTGCACAGCTCGGTTTTACCGACACCGGTCGGGCCGAGGAACATGAACGAGCCGCTCGGACGATTCGGGTCGGACAACCCGGCACGCGAACGCCGTACGGCGTTGGCCACGGCGACCACGGCTTCTTCCTGGCCGATCACCCGTTTGTGCAACAGGCTTTCCATCTTCATCAGCTTGTCGCGCTCGCCTTCGAGCATTTTCGACACAGGGATGCCGGTCCATTTCGACACGACTTCTGCGATCTCTTCTTCCGTCACCTTGCTGCGCAGCAACTGGTTTTCGCTCTTGCCGTGCTGATCGACCATTTGCAGGCTGCGTTCCAGATCCGGGATCACCCCGTACTGCAACTCGGCCATGCGATTCAGATCGCCTTTACGACGAGCCGCTTCCAGCTCCTGACGCGACTGTTCGATCTTCTGCTGAATCTGTGCAGAACCCTGCACCTCGGCTTTTTCCGAGTTCCAGATTTCTTCCAGATCCGAATACTCACGCTCAAGACGGACGATTTCCTCCTGGAGTTTCTCCAGACGTTTCATCGCCGCTTCGTCGCTTTCTTTCTTCAGCGCCTGCGATTCCACCTTCAACTGAATCAGGCGGCGCTCCAGACGGTCGAGCACTTCCGGCTTGGAGTCGATCTCCATGCGGATGCGGCTGGCGGCCTCGTCAATCAAGTCGATGGCCTTGTCCGGCAACTGACGGTCGGTAATGTAACGGTGACTGAGCTTGGCTGCCGCGATGATCGCGCCATCGGTGATCGCCACCCTGTGGTGAACTTCGTAACGTTCCTTGAGGCCGCGCAGGATCGCGATGGTGTCTTCTTCGCTCGGCTCATCCACCAGTACTTTCTGGAAGCGTCGCTCGAGGGCCGCGTCCTTCTCTATATATTGACGGTACTCATTGAGCGTAGTGGCGCCCACGCAGTGCAGTTCACCGCGTGCCAGAGCCGGCTTGAGCATGTTGCCAGCATCCATCGAGCCTTCGCCCTTGCCGGCGCCAACCATGGTGTGCAGTTCGTCGATGAACAGAATGATCTGCCCTTCCTGCTTCGACAGCTCATTGAGCAGCGATTTCAGGCGTTCTTCGAACTCACCGCGATACTTGGCACCGGCAATCAGCGCGCCCATATCCAGCGACAGCAAACGCTTGCCCTTGAGGCCATCCGGCACTTCGCCGTTGATGATGCGCTGGGCCAGACCTTCGGCAATCGCGGTTTTACCCACGCCAGGCTCACCGATCAGCACCGGGTTGTTCTTGGTGCGGCGTTGCAACACCTGAATGGTGCGACGAATTTCGTCGTCACGGCCGATCACTGGGTCGAGCTTGCCGTCTTCGGCGCGCTTGGTCAGGTCGACGGTGTATTTATCCAAAGCCTGACGCGACTCTTCGTGGTTGGCGTCATTAACTGCTTCGCCGCCACGCAGGTTGTTGATCGCGTTCTCCAGAGCCTTTTTGCTCACGCCCTGGCCGAGCAGCAACTTGCCAAGCTTGCTGTTCTCGTCCATTGCAGCGAGCAGCACCAGCTCACTGGAAATGAACTGGTCGCCCTTCTGCTGCGCCAGACGGTCAGCCTGATTAAGCAGGCGCGCCAGATCCTGCGACATATTCACGTCGCCGGTCGGGTTCTGGATTTTCGGTAATTGGTCGAGCTCTTTGGTCAGCTCTTTACGCAAGCTGTTGACGTCGAAGCCCACCTGCATCAGCAGAGGTTTGATCGAACCACCCTGCTGTTCAAGCATGGCTTGCATCAAGTGCGCCGGCTCGATGGCCGGATGATCGTGGCCGACAGCCAAAGACTGGGCGTCGGACAAGGCCAACTGTAATTTGCTGGTTAAACGGTCTATTCGCATAAGTCACCTTCCTTTTGAGCAGGCCGGACCTAAAAACCATCCTGAATAAAGAAACCTGCCAGATACCGCTATAGATGCGGTCGATTCTGCAAGATTCAAGCGTCAGAGGGTTGATTCAGGTCAGGCAAGTCTAGCGGGTGAGCCAGATAAGGGAGGCGAAGCGACCAGTGCGCGAGGCACGGCGATAGGAGAAGAAGCGTGGATCGGTCACGGTGCAGAAACCGCCACCATAAACAGCGGTGACACCACGTTCAGCCAGACGCAGGCGCGCCAGCGTATAGATGTCAGCCATGAACTTGCCGGCATTGTGGCTCGGCACGAAAGCTGTGGCCGCTTCCGGCAATTGATTGATGAAGACTTCCCGAACTTCCGGGCCGACTTCGAAGGCTTGCGGGCCAATGGCAGGGCCGAGCCAGACAAGCACGTCTTGCGCCGGAACATCCAGCGTGTCGAGCGTCGCTTCCAGTACACCCGCCGCCAGACCACGCCAACCGGCATGAGCCGCCGCCACGCGGGTGCCGGCACGGTCGCAGAACAACGCTGGCAAGCAATCGGCCGTCATCGCCGCACAGGCAATGCCGGGCGTAGCGGTCCAACTGGCGTCAGCGGTCGCAACAATGCCCGGATCAGCATGCGCCACGGCAATCCCGTGCACTTGCTGCAACCAGGCAGGCTGTATAGAGAAGTGATCAGTCAGACGCCGACGGTTCTCGGCGACAGCCTCAGGACGATCATCAACATGATCGCCCAGATTGAGGCTGTCGAACGGCGCCTCGCTGACACCGCCCTCGCGGGTGGTGACGCAGGCTTTGACGCTGGCCGGCGCAGGCCAGTCCGGCGTCAGCCAGTTCATCCGATGAATGCCTCGCGATCCTGTTTGAGCAGGGTCAGCAGCCAGACGAAATCTTCTGGCAGCGGTGATTCCCAGCTCATGCGCACACCGGTCGTCGGATGATCCAGTTCAAGGAAACGCGCGTGCAGGGCCTGACGCGGGAAGTTCTTGAGGGTTTCGACCATGTTCAGGTTCGCTGCCGGCGGAATGCGGAAACGACCGCCGTACGCCGGGTCGCCGACCAACGGGAAGTTGATGTGCGACATGTGTACGCGAATCTGGTGAGTACGACCGGTTTCCAGTTTCACCCGAACGTGGGTGTGGGAACGGAAGCGCTCCAGCACGCGATAGTGGCTGACTGCAGGCTTGCCGCCTTCCATCACCGCCATGCGCTGGCGCTGCTGGCCGTGGCGACCGATCGGCGCGTTGATCTTGCCACCGGCGGTGACCACACCAATCACGATGCACTCATAGATGCGGCTGACGCTGCGACTCTGCAATTGAGTAACAAGCTTTGTCTGCGCCTGAATGGTCTTGGCCACCACCATCAGACCGGTGGTGTCTTTGTCCAGACGATGCACGATACCGGCGCGCGGGACATTGATGATGTCCGGCACGTGGTGCAACAAGGCGTTGAGCAAGGTGCCATCAGCGTGACCGGCAGCCGGGTGCACCACCAGGCCCGCAGGCTTGTTGATCACCAGAATGTCGTCGTCTTCATAGACGATGTCGAGCTCGATGTCCTGGGCGATCCACTCGCCCTGGGCTTCCTGCTCGGCAGTCAGCTCAAGGATGGCACCGCCGTGCACGATGTCGCGAGGGCGGATGACCGCCCCGTCCACAGTCAGGCGACCTTCTTTGATCCAGGCGGAAAGGCGCGAGCGTGAGTGCTCAGCGAAGAGTTGGGCAGCGACTTGATCGAGGCGTTGGCCGCCCAATTCGGACGGCACCTCTGCGCGAAGTTCAATTTTATCGGACATGCTCTGACTGTGCGTCGGCACAGCTTTTGGTTTCGGCTGCGCGCTTGTGGTTAAATACGGCGTCTTTTGCCCCGAGGCTTTTCAACGGGGCGCTCATCATAACAGGACGGCCCCGCCCAAGACAGCGGCCGTCATAGGGACGCAAGCCGCCATGCAAGTGAAACACCTGCTGCTGATCGCCATCCTCGCATTGACCGCTGCTTGCTCATCGAAGGAAGTCGTTGACGAAAACCTGAGCGAGGCCGAGCTGTACCAGCAGGCTCAGCACGATCTGGACAACAATAGCTACACCGCCGCCACAGCCAAGCTGAAGGCGCTGGAGTCGCGTTATCCGTTCGGTCGCTACGCCGATCAGGCACAGCTGGAGCTGATCTACGCCAACTATAAAAACGCCGAGCCGGAAGCTGCAAAGTCCGCCGCCGAGCGTTTTATTCGTTTGCATCCGCAGCACCCGAACGTGGATTACGCGTACTACCTTAAAGGTCTGACCTCTTTCGACCAGGACGTCGGCCTGCTGGCGCGCTTCCTGCCGCTGGACATGACCAAGCGTGACCCGGGCGCCGCGCGCGACTCGTACAACGAGTTCGCTCAGCTGACCAGCCGCTACCCGAACAGCCGCTACGCGCCGGACGCCAAGCAGCGCATGATTTATCTGCGCAACCTGCTGGCGGCCTACGAAATCCACGTGGCCGACTACTACCTGACCCGTCAGGCCTACGTTGCTGCCGCCAACCGTGGTCGCTATGTAGTGGAAAACTTCCAGGAAACCCCATCGGTCGGCGACGGCCTGGCGGTGATGACTGAAGCCTATCAGCGTCTGCACCTGGACGAGCTGGCCAACACCAGCCTGGAAACCCTGAAGCTCAACTACCCGAATCACCCGAGCCTGGAAGACGGTCAGTTCGTGCCACGGGTTGCCGAAGCCGACAACCGTTCGTTCCTGAGCAAGGCGACTTTGGGTCTGATCGAGTCGCGTCCACCGCTGCCGCCGGGCGAAACCCGCGCCAACCAGGACGTACAGAAGCAGTTCCAGGACGCGAAAGACGCGATCCCGAACGATCTCAAGCCTAAAGACGAAAACGGCGACGTGATCGAAGAACCGGAGCCTGAGTCCACCAGCGACCGTTCGTGGTTCAGCTACATGACCTTCGGCGTGTTCGACTGATATCTGCAGACGCTGCAGGGGCGAGCAAGCTCAAGCTCGCTCCTGCAGTGGAGAAGCGTCTCGCAGCGTTATATCGCTGTGCGCTTGTCGGGTCCTTGGCTAAACTGCCGGATCATCAGTCGAAAAGCCGCTCATCATGCTTCGTTTATTGTTCTGGATCGCCGTCATTTTCGCCGCGGTGTGGCTCTGGCGTAAATTCAAGGGCCAGGCGGCAGCGCCTCGCTCGCCTGCCGAGCGGGAAGCGGCCCCCATGGTTCGTTGCGCCCATTGCGGCGTGCACCTGCCCCGGGAGCGAGCCTTGAGCCTTCAACAGCAATGGTATTGCAGCCAGGCTCACCTCGAGCAAGGCCCGGGCTCCAGTGACCGCTGAGACCACCCGTCCCGGCCACAAACAAGCCCAGCGACTGCTGCGTCTCTATCATCTCTACCGCCTGAGCGTCGGCATCACTCTGGTGCTGCTGATTTCCAGCAACATGGACAGCCAGCTGCTTTCGCTCGCCAATGGCGAGCTGCTGCGCAGTGGCAGCTGGCTGTACCTGGTATTGAACATTCTGCTGGTAGTGTTCCTGAGAACACCCGGCGCCCTGGCCAGCTTCTCACCCTGGCACTGGTCGACGTGTTGCTGTTGTGCGCGCTGTTCTATGCCGCCGGTGGCGTGCACAGTGCGATCGGCAACCTGTTGATTGTCTCGGTGGCCATCAGCAATACCCTGTTGCGACGCCGCATCGGCCTGCTGATCGCCGCCATCGGCGCGCTCGGCGTCGTAGGGTCGGGCTTCCTGCTGAGTTTCAGCCAACCCACCAGCCCCAACGATTACTTGCAGGTCGGCACGCTGGGGGCGCTTTGCTTTGCGGCAGCATTGCTGGTTCAAGGCCTGATCCGGCGCCTGGAGGTCAGCGAGACCCTGGCCGAACAGCGCGCCAGCGAAGTGGTGGGGCTTGAGGCTCTGAACTCGCTGATTCTGCAGCGCATGCGTACCGGTATTCTGGTGGTCGACGATTTACGACGCATTCAACTGGCCAACCACAGCGCGCTGAAACTTCTGGACCATGGCGCGCTTGAAGGGCGCTCGCTCGACCAGGACTTTCCAGAACTGGTCGAACGCCTGCAACTATGGCTGAACAACCCGACATTGCGTCCCCAGAGCCTGAGAATCGACAGCAATGGCCTGGAGCTGCAGCCCAGTTTCATTGCCCTTGAGCGAAGTCCAAGGCAGCAGACCCTTATATTCCTTGAAGACCTGGCGCAGATCGCCCAACAGGCCCAGCGACTCAAACTTGTCGCGCTGGGGCGTCTTACCGCGAGCATCTCCCATGAAATTCGCAATCCACTGGGCGCCATCAGTCACGCCGCCCAGCTATTACAGGAATCGGAGGAACTGAACAGCGCCGATCGGCGTCTGACGCAGATCATTCAAGATCACTCCCAGCGGATGAACCGGGTCATCGAAAACGTCCTGCAATTGTCCCGGCGCCAACAAACAGTGCCCCAGCGGCTCGATCTGAAGCCTTGGCTTGAGCAGTTTGTCGCTGAAGCCCGCGAGGCCGCGACAGAAACCCGGCAGCTTCATCTGAGCATCGCACCGGGAGACTTCAGGACCTTGATGGATCCCAATCAACTGACCCAGATTCTCGACAATTTGTTGCGCAATGCCTGGCGCCACAGCGCCCAGATAAATGCCCAGGCGCAGGTCTGGCTGGAGTTGTTCCTGGACCCGCACAGTCAGCTGCCGACCCTGGAGGTCCGCGACAACGGCCCTGGGGTCCCGGCGCCAGCCCAGGCTCATCTGTTCGAACCTTTCTTCACCACGAGCCCCCAAGGCACAGGCCTGGGGCTTTATCTGTCCCGTGAGCTGTGCGAAAGCAACCAGGCGCGCCTAGACTTCAAACCACGCCAAGGCGGCGGCTGCTTTCGCATCACCTTTGCTCACGGACGGAAACAAAGTTGAACACGAGCCCACGGCAAAAAATCCTCATCGTCGACGACGAGCCGGATATCCGCGAACTCCTGGAAATTACCCTGGGACGGATGAAACTCGATACTTTCAGCGCACGCAATCGGGGTGAAGCCGAGGCACTGTTGCAGCGCGAAACCTTCGCACTGTGCCTGACCGACATGCGCCTGCCGGACGGCACGGGGCTGGAGCTGGTGCAATACATCCAGCAACGTTATCCACAGCTGCCAGTGGCCATGATCACGGCGTATGGCAGCCTGGAAACGGCCATCAACGCGCTCAAGGCCGGTGCTTTCGACTTCCTGACCAAGCCGGTCGACCTGACCCGTCTGCGTGAGCTGGTCACCACCGCGCTGCGCCTGTCACCCGTGGGTGGCACCGCGATTTCAATCGAGCGCCGGTTGCTGGGTGAGTCCCTGCCCATGCGCAACCTGCGCAAGCACATCGACAAACTGGCACGCAGCCAGGCCCCGGTGTACATCAGCGGTGAATCCGGCAGTGGCAAGGAACTGGTCGCTCGACTGATCCACGAACAAGGTCCGCGCGCCAACCAGCCATTCGTTCCGGTGAACTGCGGGGCGATTCCGTCCGAGTTGATGGAAAGCGAGTTTTTCGGGCATCGCAAAGGCAGTTTCAGTGGCGCCATCGACGATAAACCCGACTGTTCCAGGCCGCCAATGGCGGCACCCTGTTTCTCGACGAAGTGGCTGACTTGCCGTTGGCCATGCAGGTCAAGCTGCTGCGGGCGATTCAGGAGAAAGCCGTGCGCAGCGTCGGCGGACAACAGGAAACCGTGGTGGATGTGCGAATTCTCTGCGCCACCCACAAGGACCTCGACGCCGAAGTTGCCGCTGAACGCTTTCGCCAGGACCTGTATTACCGCCTCAACGTGATCGAATTGCGGGTGCCAGCGCTGCGCGAACGTCGTGACGACATCGAATCCCTGGCGAGCCATATGCTCAAGCGACTGGCCAGCAACAGCG
This sequence comes from Pseudomonas sp. TH10, assembly GCF_016651255.1. Taxonomy (GTDB): domain Bacteria; phylum Pseudomonadota; class Gammaproteobacteria; order Pseudomonadales; family Pseudomonadaceae; genus Aquipseudomonas. Next base: position 33 of record NZ_JAEKEG010000124.1, on the reverse strand, counting down.
GCGAGCCAGCGGTGAAACTCCACCCCCACGCGC
>NZ_JAEKEG010000123.1 GCF_016651255.1 Pseudomonas sp. TH10 | reverse complement strand
GTCGAAGTGCTCGAGGTGTTTTTTAACCTGAATCGCGAGCTGGCGACCAAGGTCATGCTGGCCGTCCACACAGAAGGACGGGCAGTATGTGGAGTGTTTACCCGCGACATCGCCGAGACAAAGGCAATGCAGGTCAACCAGTACGCCAGGGAAAGCCAGCATCCGCTACTCTGTGAAATCGAGAAGGACGGTTAATCGCCGACCACTTGGGTATGAGGTGAAGCTATGTTAAACCGCGAGCTCGAAGTCACCCTCAATCTTGCCTTCAAGGAGGCTCGTTCGAAGCGTCATGAATTCATGACCGTCGAACACCTTCTGCTGGCCCTATTGGACAATGAGGCTGCCGCCACCGTTTTGCGTGCCTGCGGCGCAAACCTCGACAAACTCAAGCATGACCTGCAGGAGTTCATCGACTCCACCACGCCATTGATCCCCGTTCATGACGAAGATCGCGAAACCCAGCCAACTCTGGGCTTCCAGCGTGTACTGCAACGTGCTGTGTTCCACGTACAGAGCTCGGGCAAACGCGAAGTAACCGGCGCCAACGTGCTGGTTGCAATCTTCAGTGAGCAAGAGAGTCAGGCGGTGTTTCTGCTGAAACAGCAGAGCGTCGCGCGCATCGATGTCGTCAATTACATCGCCCACGGCATTTCCAAAGTGCCGGGGCATGGCGATCACTCTGAAGGTGAACAAGATATGCAGGACGACGAGGGCGGTGAGTCTTCTTCTTCAGGCAATCCTCTGGATGCTTATGCCAGCAACCTCAACGAACTCGCGCGCCAGGGTCGTATCGATCCGCTGGTCGGTCGCGAAATGGAAGTCGAGCGTGTCGCGCAGATTCTGGCGCGTCGTCGCAAGAACAATCCGCTGCTGGTAGGCGAGGCTGGCGTGGGTAAAACCGCGATTGCCGAAGGTCTGGCCAAGCGCATTGTCGACAACCAGGTACCTGACCTGCTGGCCGGCAGCGTTGTTTATTCCCTTGATCTGGGTGCTCTGCTCGCGGGCACCAAGTATCGCGGTGATTTCGAGAAGCGCTTCAAGGCGCTGCTCAATGAACTGAAAAAACGTCCGCAAGCGATCCTGTTCATCGACGAAATTCACACCATTATTGGTGCGGGTGCTGCGTCCGGTGGTGTCATGGATGCTTCGAACCTGCTCAAGCCGCTGCTGTCGTCTGGCGACATTCGCTGCATCGGCTCGACCACGTTCCAGGAATTCCGCGGCATCTTCGAGAAGGATCGTGCGCTCGCACGGCGCTTCCAGAAGGTCGATGTCGTCGAGCCGTCGGTGGAAGACACCATTGGTATCCTGCGCGGTCTGAAAGGGCGTTTCGAAGCGCACCACAGTATCGAGTACAGCGATGAGGCCCTGCGTGCGGCTGCCGAACTGGCCTCGCGTTACATCAATGACCGGCATATGCCGGACAAGGCCATCGACGTGATCGACGAGGCGGGTGCCTACCAGCGTCTGCAACCGGTCGAGAAGCGTGCCAAACGCATCGAAGTGCCGCACGTCGAAGACATCGTGGCGAAGATTGCGCGTATTCCTCCGAAGCACGTGACCAGCTCCGACAAGGAGTTGCTGCGTAACCTTGAGCGTGACCTCAAGCTGACGGTGTTTGGTCAGGACGCGGCGATCGATTCGCTGTCGACCGCGATCAAGCTGTCCCGTGCGGGCCTCAAGTCGCCTGACAAGCCTGTGGGTTCGTTCCTGTTCGCAGGGCCGACCGGTGTGGGTAAAACCGAGGCGGCGCGGCAATTGGCCAAGGCGTTGGGCATCGAACTGGTGCGTTTCGACATGTCCGAGTACATGGAGCGTCACACCGTATCGCGTCTGATCGGTGCGCCTCCTGGCTATGTCGGCTTCGATCAGGGTGGTTTGTTGACCGAAGCGATCACCAAGCAGCCGCACTGCGTACTGCTCCTCGATGAAATCGAGAAGGCGCACCCGGAAGTCTTCAACCTGCTGTTGCAGGTGATGGACCACGGTACGCTGACCGATAACAACGGGCGCAAGGCGGACTTCCGCAATGTGATCGTGATCATGACGACCAACGCCGGTGCCGAAACGGCCGCCCGTGCTTCGATCGGTTTCACCCATCAGGACCACTCGTCTGATGCGATGGAAGTGATCAAGAAGAGCTTCACGCCGGAATTCCGTAACCGTCTGGACACCATTATCCAGTTTGGTCGCCTCAGTCATGAGGTCATCAAAAGTGTGGTGGACAAGTTTCTTACCGAGCTTCAGGCGCAATTGGAAGACAAGCGTGTGTTGCTGGAAGTGACCGATGCTGCGCGCAGTTGGCTGGCGGCGGGTGGTTATGATTCGGCGATGGGCGCACGTCCGATGGCGCGTCTGATTCAGGACAAGATCAAGCGTCCGTTGGCGGAGGAGATTCTGTTTGGCGAGTTGGCCGAGCATGGCGGCGTGGTTCACATCGACATCAAGGATGGCGAGATGACCTTCGACTTCGAGACTACCGCTGAAATGGCCTGACGTTAACCGCAACAAAGCAAAAGGCGCCGAAAGGCGCCTTTTTGCTGTCTGCCATTTGTACCCCGTCCCCCTGTGGGAGCGAGCTTGCTCGCGATGGCGTCAGCACATTCAACATTGATGCAAGCTGACCCACCGCCATCGCGAGCAAGCTCGCTCCCACAGGGGATCTGTGCAGGCTCCAAAAAATTTGGTCGTCGAATTGCAGACATACAAAAACGCCCGGCATAAACCGGGCGTCTTGTATTGACTTGATTAACGAGCGCGGTAAGTAATGCGCCCTTTGCTCAAGTCATAGGGCGTCAGCTCGACGCGCACTTTGTCACCGGTAAGAATACGAATGTAGTTCTTGCGCATCTTGCCGGAAATATGCGCGGTTACGACGTGCCCATTTTCCAACTCCACACGAAACATGGTGTTGGGCAGGGTGTCGACGACAGTGCCTTCCATTTCGAAGCTGTCTTCTTTCGACATGCAGTAAAGCCCTCGGTATCCAATGAATGGCCCGGTGCAACTGCGCCAGGCAAAAGCGGCGTGCATTGTGCCCGAAAAATGGGGTTTACGCCAAGGGGTTTACGGCTTGTGTTCAGTTGAGGATGACCCAGCGCTGATTAATCAGCAATTCGATAGGGCGATATTGGGTTTTGTAGTTCATCTTTTTGCAGTTCTTGATCCAGTACCCCAAGTAAACCGCCTCAAGCCCCAGGCGCTGGCTTTCGCCTATCTGCCAAAGGATCGCGTAACGCCCCAGGCTACGGCGCTCTTCATCAGGTTCGTAGAACGTGTACACCGCTGACAAACCGTTAGGGAGCAAATCGGTCACCGCCACCGCCAGCAACCGTCCGTCGAGTCGAAACTCGTAAAACCGCGAGAAGGGCAGGTCGCGCACCAGAAAAGTCGAGAATTGATCACGGCTCGGCGGGTACATATCGCCATCAGCGTGGCGCTGTTCTATGTAGCGCTGGTACAAATCGAAATATTCTTCGCTGAATTTGGGTTTGGCCGGGCGCACCTGTAAATCGGCATTGCGCTTGAAAATACGCTTCTGCTGACGATTGGGGGTGAACTGCGCCACCGGAATGCGCGCGGGCACGCACGCATTGCAGTTCTGGCAATGAGGTCGATACAGATGATCGCCGCTGCGACGAAAGCCCATTTCCGACAGGTCTGCGTAGACATGCACATCCATGGGCTGACTCGGATCGAGAAACAGGGTCGTGGCCTGCTCCTCCGGCAGATAGCTGCAAGAGTGAGGCTGAGTGGCATAGAACTTCAAACGCGCCAACTCGGTCATGATCAACCCTCGGGATAAGCTGGTGAATTAAGTGTAAGCCACGCGCGCAAAAGTCGCTCAGCAAACCCAAGTGGCGTGATTGGGTTGATCGAGGTGCCGGGCCAGATAGTCCGCGAATGCGTGGCGGGGTATCGCCCGGGCACCGAGACTGTGCAGATGATCGGTCGGCATCTGGCAGTCGATCAACACAAAGCCCGAGTCTTTCAAGTGGCGCACCAGTGTGGCAAAGCCAAATTTGGAGGCATTATCGGCGCGACTGAACATGGATTCACCAAAAAACAGCTGGCCCATCGCCAGTCCATAGAGGCCGCCCACCAGCTCGCCCTGGTCCCACACCTCCACCGAGTGGGCGAAGCCACGCTTGTGCAGTTCAAGGTAGGCGTCCTGCATCGCTTCGGTGATCCAGGTGCCGTCGGCGTAGTCCCGTGGTGCGGCGCAGGCGCGGATCACCGCGTCAAAGTCCTGATCGAAGGTGACCTGGTAACGTTCTTGGCGCAGTAATTTGCCGAGGCTGCGCGAGACATGCAGTTCGTCGGGAAACAGCACGGTGCGCGGATCCGGCGACCACCAGAGAATTGGCTGGCCTTCAGAGAACCATGGGAAACAGCCATGGCGATAAGCCTGGATCAATCGATCGGCGGACAGATCGCCACCCGCAGCGAGTAATCCGTTGGGCTCGCGCATGGCCTTTTCCAGTGGCGGAAACGTCAGGGAATTACGTTGTAACCAAGTCAGCATGGCATCCAGGCTTGCAGAAGGGGAGGGCGGTACGGGCCGTTTGGCCCGCGCTAAAGTGTGCCGTTAAACGCTGGAAATGTCGTCGATGTATTTTTCTGCTGTTGTGCCGTCGTGTAACCGCTCCTGCAACAGAGGCGCGGCGCTGCAACTTGGCGTTGTGAATGTGGTCGTAGATGAATCCCTCATAAGCCTTTGTCACGAAAGACAATGCATGCTCAAATTGGACCGCAGGTCGCACGCCCTTGGCTATGCTTGAAACTGAAGTTGCCAGCATGGCATCGGCCGCACAAACCCGTACAATGCCGGGCTGTTACAGAATATTCGCCGCGCGCCGTGTTTATAAAAGCTGCAGCGCAGTGTTAAAAGTAGTCTCAGTTGTGCCCGTCAACTTTTTACCTGCCTGGATTGGGCAGTTTTTTATCGTCATTCAATAGATGGACGCGCCTCGGGCGCAGGAAAAGTAGCGTTTTGAAGAAATCCACCGCAGCACCCAAAACAGTCGTTCCGCTCTGGCGCCAACAGTTGCACTACCGGCTCAAGGAAGGTGCATTGATCGCCATTGGCGCCTTGTGCCTGTTCCTGATGATGGCCTTGCTGACCTATGGCAAGGACGATCCGGGCTGGAGCCACAACAGCAAGATCGACGACGTGCAGAACTTCGGCGGCCCGGCGGGCTCCTACAGCGCCGATATTCTGTTCATGGTGCTGGGTTATTTCGCTTACATCTTCCCGTTGCTGCTGGCGATCAAGGCCTATCAGATCTTCCGTCAGCGCCATGAGCCGTGGCAGTGGAGCGGCTGGCTGTTCTCCTGGCGTCTGATCGGTCTGGTGTTTCTGGTGCTGTCCGGTGCCGCGCTGGCGCACATTCATTTTCATGCCGCGACCGGTTTGCCGGCCGGTGCCGGTGGCGCACTGGGCGAAAGCCTTGGCGACCTGGCGAAGAATGCGCTGAACATTCAGGGCAGCACGCTGCTGTTCATTGCCCTGTTTCTGTTCGGCCTGACCGTGTTCACCGACCTGTCGTGGTTCAAGGTGATGGACGTCACGGGCAAGATCACCCTCGACCTGTTCGAGCTGTTCCAGGGCGCCGCCAATCGCTGGTGGGCCGCTCGGGTGGAGCGCAAGCAACTGGTCGCGCAATTGCGTGAAGTCGATGACCGCGTGCACGACGTGGTGGCGCCTACCGTTACCGACAAGCGCGAGCAGGCCAAGGTCAAGGAACGCCTGATCGAGCGCGAGCAGGCGCTTGAGCAAACACATGTCGGACCGCGAGAAGCAGGTACCGCCGGTAATCGCCCCTGCGCCACCGAAGCCGGCTGCACCCAGCAAGCGAGTGGAAAAAGAAAAGCAGGCGCCGTTGTTCGTCGACAGCGCGGTGGAAGGTACTTTGCCGCCCATCTCGATCCTCGACCCGGCGGAAAAGAAACAGCTCAATTATTCGCCCGAGTCCCTGGCTGCGGTTGGCCACCTGCTGGAAATCAAGCTCAAGGAATTCGGCGTTGAAGTGTCGGTGGATTCGATCCATCCGGGCCCGGTGATTACCCGTTACGAAATCCAGCCGGCGGCCGGCGTCAAAGTCAGCCGTATCGCTAACCTGGCGAAAGACCTTGCTCGTTCCCTGGCGGTGACCAGCGTGCGGGTGGTTGAAGTGATTCCGGGCAAGACCACGGTCGGTATCGAGATTCCGAACGAGGACCGCCAGATCGTGCGCTTCTCCGAAGTGCTCTCGACCCCGGAATACGACAACTTCAAATCGCCGGTTACCTTGGCCTTGGGGCACGATATCGGTGGCAAGCCGGTCATCACCGACCTGGCGAAGATGCCGCACTTGCTGGTGGCCGGTACCACCGGTTCCGGTAAATCGGTGGGCGTGAACGCGATGATCCTGTCGATCCTGTTCAAGTCTGGGCCGGAAGACGCCAAGCTGATCATGATCGACCCGAAAATGTTGGAATTGTCGATCTACGAAGGCATTCCGCACTTGCTCTGCCCGGTCGTGACCGACATGAAGGACGCCGCCAATGCCCTGCGCTGGAGCGTTGCCGAGATGGAACGCCGCTATAAGCTGATGGCGAAAATGGGCGTGCGTAACCTGTCCGGCTTCAACGCCAAGGTCAAGGAAGCCCAGGACGCCGGCGAACCGTTGACTGATCCGTTGTACAAGCGCGAAAGCATCCACGACGAAGCGCCGCTGCTGACCAAGCTGCCGACCATTGTCGTGGTCGTCGACGAATTCGCCGACATGATGATGATCGTCGGCAAGAAGGTCGAAGAACTGATCGCCCGTATCGCTCAGAAGGCGCGTGCCGCCGGTATTCACTTGATCCTTGCGACCCAGCGGCCGTCGGTTGACGTGATCACCGGTCTGATCAAGGCCAACATTCCGACGCGCATGGCGTTCCAGGTGTCGAGCAAGATCGACTCCCGTACGATCATCGATCAGGGCGGTGCCGAACAACTGCTCGGCCACGGTGACATGCTCTACATGCCGCCAGGCACCAGCCTGCCGATCCGCGTTCACGGTGCGTTCGTGTCCGATGAAGAAGTTCACCGTGTGGTCGAGGCGTGGAAACTGCGCGGCGCACCGGAATACAACGACGACATCCTCAACGGTGTCGAAGAGGCGGGCAGCGGTTTTGAAGGCAGCAGCGGTGGCGGCGATGGCGATGATCCTGAAACCGACGCGCTGTACGACGAAGCCGTGCAGTTCGTGCTGGAAAGCCGTCGAGCCTCGATTTCCGCTGTGCAGCGCAAGCTGAAGATCGGTTACAACCGCGCGGCACGGATGATCGAAGCCATGGAAATGGCTGGGGTCGTCACATCAATGAACACCAACGGTTCGCGTGAAGTCCTGGCTCCGGGCCCGGTACGCGACTGATTGCAAAAGCAAGAGGCGGGACAATGATGTGCCGCCGCTCTCCCAACGAGTATTCAAGAGGACTCCCATGCGTCTTATCCGCATGCTGCTGCCAGTATTGGCTTTGACCACACTCACGGCCCACGCCGATGACAAGGACGTGGCTCGTCTGACCCAACTGCTGGAAACATCCAAGACCCTGAGCGCGAACTTTTCGCAGCTGACCCTCGATGGCAGCGGCACTCAGTTGCAGGAAACTACCGGCGACATGACCCTGCAGCGTCCGGGCCTGTTCTACTGGCACACCAATGCGCCGGCCGAGCAGACCATGGTTTCCGACGGCAAGAAGGTCACCCTGTGGGATCCGGATCTGGAACAGGCGACCATCAAGAAGCTCGACGAGCGTCTGACCCAGACCCCGGCGCTGCTGCTGTCCGGTGACGTGTCGAAGATCAGCCAGAGCTTCGACATCAGCGCGAAAGAGGCGGGCGGCGTGATCGACTTCACCCTCAAGCCGAAGACCAAGGACACCCTGTTCGACAACCTGCGCCTGTCGTTCCGCAACGGTTTGCTCAATGACATGCAACTGATCGACAGCGTCGGCCAGCGCACCAATATCCTGTTCACCGGGGTGAAAGCCAACGAGCCGATCCCGGCGTCCAGGTTCAAGTTCGACATCCCCAAGGGCGCGGACGTCATCCAAGAGTAAGACGCAGTACCTGTGGGAGCGGGCTTGCCCGCGATGGCGTCGGGTCAGAAAACCATGATCTTGAATGTAATGTCGTCATCGCGGGCAAGCCCGCTCCCACAGGGACCGCAGCGTTCAAATAATTGAGTGATCGGCATCAGGACCCAGTGAGGTTTCATAAGCAGTGATGGACCTGTTTCGCAGTGCACCGATTGCCCAGCCACTGGCCGCGCGTTTGCGCGCGACCAATCTGGATGAGTACGTCGGTCAGGAGCACTTACTCGCTCGCGGCAAGCCTCTGCGTGAGGCGCTGGAGCAGGGTGCCCTGCATTCGATGATCTTCTGGGGCCCGCCGGGCGTGGGTAAAACCACGTTGGCACGGTTGCTCGCGGAAGTCTCGGACGCGCACTTCGAAACAGTCTCGGCAGTGCTCGCCGGGGTCAAGGAGATCCGTCAGGCCGTTGAAATCGCCAAGCAGCAGGCCGGCCAGTACGGCAAGCGCACGATTCTGTTCGTCGATGAAGTACACCGTTTCAACAAATCCCAGCAGGACGCGTTCCTGCCGTACGTTGAAGACGGCACGCTGATCTTCATCGGCGCTACCACCGAAAACCCTTCGTTTGAACTCAACAACGCCTTGTTGTCGCGTGCCCGCGTCTACGTGCTGAAAAGCCTCGACGAGGCGGCGCTGCGCAAACTGGTGCACCGCGCCCTTACCGAAGAGCGCGGCCTGGGCAAGCGTAACCTGACGCTCAACGACGAAGGTTTCCAGATGCTGCTGTCGGCCGCCGATGGCGATGGCCGCCGTCTGCTCAATCTGCTGGAAAACGCCTCTGATCTGGCCGAAGACAACAGCGAGATCGGTACCGAGCTCCTGCAAAGTCTGCTCGGCGATACGCGTCGGCGTTTCGACAAGGGCGGCGAAGCGTTCTACGACCAGATCTCGGCGCTGCACAAGTCGGTGCGCGGCTCCAACCCCGACGGCGCTTTGTACTGGTTTGCGCGGATGATCGACGGCGGTTGCGATCCGCTGTACCTGGCGCGGCGCGTGGTGCGCATGGCCAGCGAAGACATCGGCAACGCCGATCCCCGCGCGCTGAACCTTTGCCTCGCCGCATGGGAAGTGCAAGAGCGTCTCGGCAGCCCGGAAGGCGAGTTGGCCGTAGCTCAAGCCATCACCTATCTGGCCTGCGCGCCAAAAAGCAACGCGGTGTACATGGGGTTCAAAACCGCCCTGCGCGCTGCCGCCGAACACGGTTCGCTGGAAGTGCCGCTGCACTTGCGCAATGCGCCTACCAAACTGATGAAGCAATTGGGCTACGGCGACGAATACCGCTACGCCCATGATGAACCGGACGCTTACGCCGCTGGTGAAGACTATTTTCCGGAAGAACTCGAGCCGATCCCGTTCTACCAACCAGTGCCGCGCGGCCTCGAATTGAAGATCGGCGAGAAGCTCAACCACCTCGCGCAACTTGACCGTCTGAGCCCCAGGCAGCGGAGAAAATAGTGATTCCACTGGTTATCGCCGTTTCGATCGGCGGCGTCGCCGGCACGCTGTTACGCTTCGCCACCGGCAATTGGGTCAACGCAAATTGGCCGCGGCACTTCTATACCGCGACGCTGGCCGTTAATATCGTGGGCTGTCTGCTGATTGGCGTGTTGTACGGCCTGTTTTTGATACGCCCGGAAGTGCCGATCGAGGTGCGCGCCGGGTTGATGGTCGGCTTCCTCGGGGGGCTGACGACTTTTTCATCCTTTTCACTGGATACGGTGCGCCTGCTGGAAAGCGGGCAGGTGCCGCTAGCCCTGGGCTATGCGGCACTCAGCGTATTCGGCGGGCTGCTCGCGACGTGGGCTGGCCTGTCTTTGACCAAACTTTGATAACGAGAAACCGACATGCTCGATTCCAAACTGTTACGTAGCAACCTCCAGGACGTAGCGGACCGCCTGGCTTCCCGTGGCTTTGCCCTGGATACCGCGCGCATCGAAGCGCTGGAAGAACAGCGCAAGACCGTCCAGACCCGCACCGAAGCACTGCAGGCTGAGCGTAACGCGCGTTCCAAATCCATCGGTCAGGCCAAGCAGCGCGGCGAAGACATCGCGCCGTTGATGGCGGACGTCGAGCGTATGGCGGGCGAATTGAGTGCCGGTAAAGTCGAGCTGGACGCGATCCAGACCGAACTGGACTCGATCCTGCTGGGCATCCCCAACCTGCCGCATGAATCCGTTCCGGTCGGCAAAGACGAAGACGACAACGTCGAGGTGCGCCGCTGGGGCACCCCGACGGCGTTCGATTTCGAAGTGAAAGACCACGTTGCCCTGGGCGAGAAGTTCGGCTGGCTGGACTTTGAAACCGCCGCCAAGCTGTCCGGCGCACGTTTCGCGCTGTTGCGTGGCCCGATCGCGCGTCTGCACCGCGCACTGGCGCAGTTCATGATCAACCTGCACGTCAACGAGCACGGCTACGAAGAGGCTTACACGCCTTATCTGGTTCAGGCTCCAGCCCTGCAAGGCACCGGTCAACTGCCGAAGTTCGAAGAAGACCTGTTCAAGATCGCCCGCGAAGGCGAAGCCGATCTGTACCTGATCCCGACCGCCGAAGTGTCGCTGACCAACATCGTTGCTGGCGAAATCGTTGACTCGAAACTGTTGCCGATCAAGTTCGTCGCCCATACCCCGTGCTTCCGCAGCGAAGCCGGCGCGTCGGGCCGCGACACTCGCGGCATGATTCGTCAGCACCAGTTCGACAAGGTTGAAATGGTCCAGATCGTAGAGCCATCGACCTCGATGGAAGCGCTGGAAGGCCTGACCGCCAACGCCGAAAAAGTCCTGCAACTGCTGGGTCTGCCTTATCGCACCCTGGCGCTGTGCACCGGCGACATGGGCTTCAGCGCGGTCAAGACGTACGACCTCGAAGTGTGGATCCCGAGCCAGGACAAGTACCGCGAAATCTCCTCGTGCTCCAACTGCGGTGACTTCCAGGCCCGTCGTATGCAAGCACGTTTCCGTAACCCGGAAACCGGCAAGCCTGAACTGGTACACACCCTCAACGGTTCCGGTCTGGCGGTGGGTCGTACCCTCGTTGCGGTGCTGGAAAACTACCAGCAGGCTGACGGCTCGATCCGTGTGCCGGACGTACTGAAGCCGTACATGTGTGGCCTTGAGGTCATCGGCTAAATGAAATATCTGCCGCTGTTTCACAACCTGCGCGGCAGTCGTGTGTTGGTCGTCGGTGGAGGGGAAATTGCCTTGCGCAAATCCCGCCTGCTGGCCGATGCCGGTGCGCTGCTGCGGGTGGTCGCACCTGAAATCGAAGCGCAACTGCGTGAACTGGTCGTCGCCTCTGGCGGCGAATGCCTGTTGCGCGGTTACGTCGAGTCGGATTTGCACGGTTGCGGGCTGATCATTGCCGCCACCGACGACGAACCGTTGAACGCACAAGTCTCCGCCGATGCCCATCGGCGCTGTGTGCCGGTCAACGTGGTGGATGCACCGGCGCTGTGCAGCGTGATCTTCCCGGCGATCGTCGACCGTTCGCCGTTGATCATCGCGGTCTCCAGCGGCGGCGATGCCCCAGTGCTGGCGCGGTTGATTCGCGCCAAGATTGAAACCTGGATTCCGTCAACTTACGGCCAATTGGCCGGACTCGCCGCACGTTTTCGTAACCAGGTGAAAAGCCTGTTTCCGGATGTGCAGCAACGTCGTGGGTTCTGGGAAGACGTGTTTCAAGGCCCGATTGCCGATCGGCAACTGGCCGGGCAGGGCGCCGAAGCCGAACGTCTGCTGCAGGCTAAAATCGACGGTGAAGCCACGGTGGCGACCGGCGAGGTGTATCTGGTGGGCGCAGGCCCGGGTGATCCGGACCTGCTGACGTTTCGTGCACTGCGCCTGATGCAGCAAGCCGACGTGGTGCTGTATGACCGCCTGGTGGCGCCGGCGATTCTCGACTTGTGCCGTCGCGATGCCGAGCGGATCTATGTTGGCAAGCGTCGGGCCGATCATGCGGTGCCTCAGGATCAGATCAACCAGCAGTTGGTAGATCTGGCCAAGGCCGGCAAGCGCGTGGTGCGCTTGAAGGGCGGTGATCCGTTCATCTTCGGCCGCGGCGGCGAAGAGATCGAGGAATTGGCAGCTCACGGCATTCCCTTCCAGGTGGTACCGGGCATTACAGCGGCCAGTGGTTGCGCGGCGTATGCCGGGATTCCGCTGACCCATCGTGATTACGCGCAGTCAGTTCGCTTCGTTACCGGGCACCTCAAGGATGGCTCCACCGACCTGCCGTGGGCCGACCTTGTCGCGCCGGCGCAGACGCTGGTGTTCTATATGGGCCTGGTCGGGTTGCCGGTGATTTGTGAGGAGTTGATCAAGCACGGGCGCTCGGCAGATACCCCGGCAGCGCTGATTCAGCAGGGCACCACGGTCAATCAGCGGGTCTTCACCGGCACGCTGGCCGATTTGCCGCGACTGGTGGCGGAGCATGAAGTGCATGCGCCAACGCTGGTGATCGTCGGTGAAGTGGTGCAACTGCGCGAAAAGCTGGCTTGGTTCGAAGGCGCTCAGGCGCAGGTCTGAATCTGCAATTGCGCAGTCTGGGTGAAAGATCGCAGTCTTCGGCAGCGCCTACAGGATTATGCGATCCCCTGTAGGCGCTGCCGAAGGCTGCGATCTTTGATCTTAATGCTGCTGCCAGACCCCTTTCCCACTCAACCGCGCTCGATCATGCCCGCCAGTAAAATCCTGCTCGGGCCCCTTCGGCACGATCCCCGTCGGGTTGATGGTCTTGTGACTGCCGTAGTAATGATTTTTGATGTGCTGGAAATCCACCGTCTCGCCAATCCCCGGCCACTGATACAACTCACGCAACCAGTTCGACAGATTCGGGTAATCGGCAATCCGCCGCAGGTTGCACTTGAAGTGCCCGTGATACACCGCATCAAAACGGATGATCGTGGTGAAGAGGCGAATGTCCGCTTCAGTCAGGTATTCCCCGGTCAGATAGCGGTTGGCGCCTAATACGCGCTCAAGATGATCGAGTTCGGCAAACACCTCATCAAACGCTTCTTCATAAGCCTGTTGCGACGTGGCAAACCCGGCGCGATACACGCCGTTGTTCACCGCCGGATAAATCCGCTCATTCAGCGCATCGATTTCCCCGCGCAACGGCGCCGGGTAGAAGTCCAGCTCGTTGCCAGTCAAACCATCAAACGCGCTGTTGAACATGCGGATGATTTCCGCTGATTCGTTGCTGACAATGCGTTTGAGCTTCTTGTCCCACAACACTGGCACCGTCACGCGACCGGTGTAATCGGCAGTGTCGGCGGTGTAACGCTGGTGCATGAAGTCAAAGCCATCGAGCTTGTCGCCGGTCGAGCCGTGAGCCTTGTCGAAGGTCCAGCCGTTTTCCAGCATCAGCCAGCTGACCACCGAAACGTCGATCAGGCTTTCCAGCTCTTTGAGCTTGCGTAGGATCAACGTGCGATGGGCCCAGGGACAGGCAAGCGAAACGTACAGATGATAGCGCCCGGCTTCGGCGGCAAAACCGCCTTCGCCACTTGGGCCTGGTTGGCCGTCAGCGGTAACCCAGTTGCGCCGTTTTGCCTGTTCGCGCTGAAACGCGCCGTCCTTGCTGCTTTCGTACCACTTGTCCTGCCAGTGGCCATCAACGAGTAAACCCATGATCAAGACTCCACAATCCAATAAACGTTGGAGCCGAGTCTATGCCCATGAGTTCGAACGAAAAGCGCAAAGATCGGGCGCCTATGATCGATTAAATCGATTTATCCCGTGCGGCCCAGTATTGTTCGGCGGTTTCGAAAGCCTGTTCACGGGATTGACCGAGGCCGCGCAAGGCCAGGGCCATGGTCGAAATCAGGGCCATTTGCGGATAACTGTCGATCAC
>NZ_JAEKEG010000122.1 GCF_016651255.1 Pseudomonas sp. TH10 | reverse complement strand
GGCATCAGCATCAGCATCAGCATCAGCATCAGCATCAGCGTCGGCATCCGCGTCAGCATCAGCGTCAGCGTCAGCGTCGGCATCAGCATCAGCATCAGCATCGGCGTCCGCATCAGCGTCGGCATCCGCGTCAGCATCCGCATCAGCATCAGCATCAGCGTCGGCATCGGCATCGGCATCGGCATCGGCATCAGCATCGGCGTCCGCATCCGCATCCGCATCCGCATCCGCATCGGCATCGGCGTCGGCGTCCGCATCAGCATCAGCATCTGCGTCAGCATCTGCGTCAGCATCGGCGTCCGCATCAGCGTCAGCATCAGCATCCGCATCAGCGTCGGCATCAGCATCAGCATCAGCATCCGCATCAGCGTCAGCATCAGCATCCGCATCAGCGTCGGCGTCGGCATCAGCATCAGCATCAGCATCAGCGTCAGCGTCAGCGTCGGCATCGGCATCGGCATCGGCGTCAGCGTCCGCATCAGCATCAGCATCGGCATCGGCATCAGCATCCGCATCCGCATCGGCGTCAGCATCGGCGTCCGCATCAGCGTCGGCATCCGCGTCAGCATCAGCATCCGCATCAGCGTCAGCATCTGCGTCAGCATCCGCATCCGCATCCGCATCCGCATCCGCATCCGCATCAGCGTCGGCATCAGCATCAGCATCAGCATCTGCGTCCGCATCAGCGTCGGCATCCGCGTCCGCATCAGCATCCGCATCAGCGTCGGCATCAGCATCTGCGTCAGCATCGGCGTCCGCATCCGCATCCGCATCAGCGTCGGCATCGGCATCGGCATCAGCGTCAGCATCGGCATCCGCATCGGCGTCAGCGTCGGCATCCGCATCGGCATCGGCATCGGCATCGGCATCGGCATCAGCATCCGCGTCCGCATCCGCATCCGCATCCGCATCGGCGTCCGCGTCCGCGTCCGCATCAGCATCAGCATCCGCGTCGGCATCAGCATCTGCGTCAGCATCGGCGTCGGCGTCGGCGTCGGCGTCGGCATCAGCGTCAGCATCCGCATCAGCATCAGCATCAGCATCAGCATCTGCGTCAGCATCGGCGTCAGCATCCGCATCAGCATCAGCATCAGCGTCAGCGTCAGCGTCGGCGTCGGCGTCCGCGTCCGCATCTGCGTCGGCATCCGCATCCGCATCAGCGTCGGCATCAGCATCAGCATCAGCATCTGCGTCCGCATCAGCGTCGGCATCCGCGTCCGCATCAGCATCTGCGTCAGCATCGGCGTCCGCATCCGCATCCGCATCAGCGTCGGCATCGGCATCGGCATCAGCGTCAGCATCGGCGTCCGCATCGGCATCCGCATCGGCGTCAGCATCAGCATCAGCGTCGGCATCCGCATCGGCATCGGCATCGGCATCGGCATCAGCATCCGCGTCCGCATCCGCATCCGCATCCGCATCGGCGTCCGCGTCCGCATCCGCATCCGCATCCGCATCCGCGTCCGCGTCCGCGTCCGCATCAGCATCAGCATCCGCGTCGGCATCAGCATCTGCGTCAGCATCGGCGTCGGCGTCGGCGTCGGCGTCGGCATCAGCGTCAGCATCCGCATCAGCATCAGCATCAGCATCGGCGTCAGCATCCGCATCAGCGTCGGCATCCGCGTCAGCATCCGCATCAGCGTCGGCGTCGGCGTCCGCATCTGCGTCGGCATCCGCATCCGCATCCGCATCAGCGTCGGCATCGGCGTCCGCATCCGTATCATCGATGTCGGACGCCGTTACTTCTGCCGGGGTTGAGACATTGTTTGCAGCGTCGGTCAGCGTCGCGGTGAGGGTTTCGCCGTTGATTTGGGGGTGGTCAGCACTGCTTCGAAGTTGCCATAGGGGCCGACAGTGCCGGTGCCGATCACGTTGCCGTCAGCATCCTTGATGGTGACGGTGGTGTTCGGTTCGCCCTTGCCCGTGACGGTGGTGCCATCGGCACCGACTGCCAGGTCGGTTGGCGCGTCGGGGGCGGTGACGTCTGGGCCGCCGGTGTTGTTGTGAGCATTGACATTGGCGGGCGCAGACTCGTTACCAGCGGTATCGGCCAGCGTCGTGGTGAGGATCTCGCCTTGGGTTTTCGGGGTGTTGAGCGTGACCACAAAATTGCCGTCGGTGCCGACAGTGCCGGTACCGATCACGTTGCCGTCAGCATCCTTGATGGTGACAGTGGTATTGGCGTCGCCCTTGCCACTGACGGTGGTGCCATCCGTGCTGACGCTCAGATCAGTCGCGGCCGCTGGTGCCGTGCTGTCACCCGCGTCGACGCTGGCCGGGGCAGAGACGTTACTCGCGGCGTCGGTCAGCGTTGCCGACAGGCTTTCGCCGTTGATGTGTGGGGTGGTCAGCACTACTGCAAAGTTGCCATCGGTGCCGACGGTGCCGGTACCCATGACGTTGCCGTCAGCATCCTTGATGGTGACGGTAGTGTTCGGTTCGCCCTTGCCCGTGACGGTGGTGCCATCCGCGCTGACGCTCAGATCAGTTGGGGCCGCTGGTGCCGTGCTGTCACCCGCGTCGACGCTGGCTGGCGCAGAGACGTTGCCCGCTGCGTCGGTCAGGGTTGCCGACAGGCTTTCGCCGTTGGTTTGTGGGGTGTTCAGCGTGACCGCGAAGGTGCCGTCAGCGCCCACCGTACCGGTGCCGATCACGTTGCCGTTGGCATCCTTGATGGTGACGGTTGTATTGGGCTCGCCTTTGCCGCTTACGGTAGTGCCGTCCGGGCTGACGCTCAGATCAGTCGCGGCTGCGGGTGCCGTGCTGTCGCCTGCGGTGATCTCGCCGGGTGCGGACACGTTACCCGATGGGTCAGTGAGGGTGACTTCGACTGTTTCGCCGTTGGTTTGCGGCGTATTCAGATTGACCTGGAAGTTGCCATCCGTGCCCACGGTGCCCGTGCCGATGACCCGGCCACCAGCGTCCTTGACCGTTACGGCCGAGCCCGATTCGCCTCTGCCACTGAGCACCGCGCCCGTTTCATTGAAGCTCAGCCCTGTAGGTGCGCCCGGAGGCGTCGAATCGGCGTCACCGCCACCGCCACCGCCACCGCTTCCGCCATTACTGTCAGAAATTATGGCTGCGGCAGCGCCAACACCCAGCAGACTCAAACCCCAGACCACCCAGTCGGGCGTCGTGCTGCCCGCTGCCGTGGCGGCCATCAGTTCTTGAACCGTGCCGATTTCACTAAAGGTAAAGCCGGAGTATGGCGAGGAGTAGCTCCCCAGGAGCAGCGTGCCGTCGTTCTCCTCCAGTACCAACTGGTTGAGTTCCCCGTCGCTGTCAGCCACAAAGAAATTCTGGATCGTGACCGTGCCACCGGACTTGAGCGTGATGACCAGGTTCTTGCCCGACTGTTGCATCGACTGGACGCTATTCGGGCTAATGGGCACTTTTACAATACTTGTTCCGTTCAGGGCGACGTTTCCAAACGCTTGTTCGGTCGTCGCCCCCGTCCCCTTGTCGATCACTACAATGTTCTTCATCGCACACCTGTTTTTATATCAGCTAGTCAATTCCCATAACAAAAGCGAGTCGAACGCGTACGCAGCCCTTGAACAGAGACTGAGCATTCGAATTAGCGAAAGTTATGTAAGCGTTTAATCCAGAAGTAGTACTCAGCCCACCCCCGAGCGCTCACAGGACGCGAAGTCATTAACTTGGCCAGCAAGAGGGACATTGGGCTCGCACAGGGAAGTGGCAGCGCCAGCCAGCATGGGCGTAGAGAGCCATAGCATGCGTTTGCGGAGGGACTTGATCACCGTTGACGCTCCCTGTCATTTGCCCGCCATCGGGGGTTAGCATCCTTTCGCCAAGCGTATCGAGCACGCTTGTTAGAGGTGCAAGAATCAAGCGGATAACCGTCGCGGCAGAATGTTGCTACCACACTGATAACGGCTCGCTTACGGGGATACTAGCGAGCAAAAAGTTGGCGTCAAAGGAAAATTGTTAGTGCATCGATACCCACACTAAAACAGCGGTATAACTAATTAATCAATGATGTTTGCTGGATTAAAACTGAAGGGATATAGGATGTAAATTTCATTATCATAAAATAATATCATGGGCGAAATTAGCACCCATTCAAGGGCTGATTCATGCACAAAGTATTAAGCATTAGGTCTTGTTACATATTGAAACAAAGTATCTGAACGGCGCCTTACGTCTGACGATCGTGCCTTCCAGCTTGCATAACTAACACCCAAGTCTCGGCCCCCTCCGCCAGTCGCGCCTGGACTTGCTCCGATACCGCTTCACGCTAACAGCGTCGAACGCGTCATTCAGTGCTCAGTGAGTAGCGCGATCCAAAAATTCGGCCTTGGCATTTCGAGTTCGGGTAACGGCTATTCCAGTGCCATCCGATAGCCAATGGATCCATTGATGTCTGTATACAGGCTTAATGCTTGACTGATTTGAGAATACTCATATTTAATGGATCCATAAAAACAAGCCTGCGCTGGAGATCTTCATGTATCCGAAAAACACCTGGTATGTCGCCTGCACCCCTGACGAGATCGCTTCCAAGCCTCTGGGGCGGCAAATATGCGGTGAGAAAATCGTTTTCTATCGAGGCCTTGAGGGGCGCGTTGCCGCTGTCGAGGATTTTTGTCCTCATCGCGGCGCTCCCTCTCGCTTGGTTATGTCGACAACGGCAACCTGGTGTGTGGATACCATGGCCTGGTCATGGGCTGCGACGGCAAGACCGTCGAAATGCCGGGTCAGCGCGTACGGGGTTTTCCGTGCAACAAGACTTACGCGGTCGAAGAGCGTTACGGCTTCATCTGGGTCTGGCCCGGGGAGCAGGACAAGGCTGATCCTGCACTGATCCACCATCTGGAATGGGCTGTGAGTGATGAGTGGGCCTACGGCGGAGGGCTGTTCCATATCAATTGCGACTATCGACTGATGATCGATAACCTGATGGATCTCACCCACGAAACCTACGTACACGCCTCGAGCATCGGCCAGAAAGAGATCGATGAAGCGGCGCCGGTCACCACTGTCCAGGGCAACGAGGTGGTCACCGAGCGGCACATGGAAAACATCATGGCGCCGCCGTTCTGGCGAATGGCCCTGCGTGGCAACAATCTGGCCGACGACGTGCCGGTAGACCGTTGGCAGATCTGCCGCTTCAGCCCGCCCAGCCACGTGTTGATCGAGGTGGGTGTGGCCCACGCCGGCAAGGGCGGTTACCACGCCGAGCCGCAACACAAGGCCGCGAGCATCGTGGTCGACTTCATCACCCCGGAGACCGAAACGTCGATCTGGTACTTCTGGGGCATGGCACGCAATTTCAATCCCGGCGACGAAGCCCTGACCGCCAGCATTCGTGAGGGCCAGGGCAAGATTTTCAGCGAAGACCTCGACATGCTCGAGCAGCAGCAGAAAAACCTGCAGGCCCATCCCGAACGCAACTTGCTCAAGCTCAACATCGATGCCGGGGGCGTGCAGTCCAGGCGCGTGCTGGAACGTCTCATCGCCCTTGAACGAGCACCGGCGGTCGAGCTGATTGCGGCGGCCAAATAGCCAAGGGCATTG
The DNA here is from genome assembly GCF_016651255.1 of Pseudomonas sp. TH10. GTDB lineage: Bacteria > Pseudomonadota > Gammaproteobacteria > Pseudomonadales > Pseudomonadaceae > Aquipseudomonas. The sequence continues at coordinate 8,634 of NZ_JAEKEG010000122.1, read as the reverse complement.
CCCTATAGCGCTACGCCAGTCCCCTCCCAAAGATCCTGTTCGCGGCCACTGCGGTGGCCGGTCTTGAAGGTGCGCCATGATTGAAGTCGTCGTGACATCCCGCAACAACGAAGCGTTGGATATCTGCAGCTACGAGTTGACCTGTGCCCAAGGCGGGGCATTGCCCGTCTTCAGTGCCGGGGCCCATATCGACGTGCACCTGCCCGGCGGACTGATCCGCCAGTACTCGCTGTGCAATCACCCGCAAGAGCGTCATCGCTACGTGATTGGCGTACTCAGGGACGCCGCCTCGCGCGGTGGTTCCCAGAGCCTGCATGAGCAGATCAACAGTGGCGATCGGCTGATGATCAGTGAGCCGCGCAATCTGTTCCCGCTGGTGGCCGAGGGACGACGCAGCCTGTTGTTCGCCGGCGGCATCGGCATCACCCCGATTCTGTGCATGGCCGAGCAACTGGCCCACAGCGGCGCCAATTTCGAGCTGCACTACTGTGCTCGCTCCAGTGAACGTGCGGCGTTTGTCGAGCGCCTCAAAGGGGCGTCCTTTGCCGATCGTGTGCACCTGCATTTCGATGAACAAGCCGATTCTCGCCTGGACGCCGCCAGGGTTCTGGCCAATCCGCAGCCTGACGTGCACCTGTATGTCTGCGGCCCCTCAGGCTTCATGCAGCATGTACTCGACAGCGCCAAGGCTCAGGGCTGGAGCGATGGGCAGTTGCACCGTGAATACTTCGCTGCGGCGCCGGTGGATACCGCCGGCGACGGGACGTTCCAGGTCAAGCTAGGCAGCAGCGGGCAGGTGTTCGATATTCCCGCCGACAAGACGGTGGTCCAGGTGCTGGAAAGCCACGGTGTCGAGATTGCAATCTCTTGTGAGCAGGGCGTCTGCGGAACCTGCCTGACCCGTGTGCTGGAGGGGGTGCCGGATCACCGTGACCTGTTCCTCACCGAAGACGAGCAAGCGGCCAATGATCAGTTCACGCCCTGCTGTTCGAGGGCCAAATCCGCGTTATTGGTGCTGGATCTCTGAACGAGCCGGTCATTCGCCGCGCGCGATGACTTTTACCCGCTCGCCATTGCCGATTGCTCCGAACACTTCGGCGTAGCGCAGCGTGGCGTTGGCGTGTTCACGCATGATGGCTTCAGCGCGTGCGCCCTGGCGGCTGACCAGCGCGTCGTAGACCGAGTGGTGTTGCATGTGCGCGAAGTTGAAGCGCCGGTATTCACGCGCCATGTCTTCACGATCGATCGCCAGCGCTGACACGGAGGCGAAAGGGCGATGGTCGTTGCGCGACAGGGCTTCGGCAATGGCCGGGTTGGCGCTGCTGGCGACGATCACCTGATGAAAACGCATATTGAGGTCATGGAATACCTCAAGGTCTTCTTCGGTCACAAAGCCTTTGTCGAACAGTGCATCGCCCTGCACCAGGCATTCGAGCAGCGCCGCCTGCGCCTGTTCACTCAACCCGCGCTCGGCGCTCTGCCGCGCCGCCAGCCCCTCCAGCACCCCGCGTACCTCCACGGCGCCGGCGATATCGTCGGCGCTCACCGAGCGTACCTGATAGCCCCGCCCGCCATGGCGCACCAGCAAGCCTTCCTGTTCCAGGGTCAAAAAGGCCATGCGCACCGGCATGCGCGAGACGCCGAAGCGTTCCGCCGTCGGAATCTCCATCAGCCGTTCGCCGGCCGCCAGCTCGCCCGAGGCGATCATTTTGCGCAGTGCGACCAGCACCATTTGACCTGGTTTGCTCATGCAGGCGACTTCCAGTGAGGGGTCGCCATAGTAACGCAAGGAGAGGGGGAGATGCAGGGGCGCCAGGCGCCCCTGGGCGGAGGTCAGAGTGACAATGGGTAGCTGACGATCACACGGGTCTGATCGAAGTCACTGTTGAAACTGCGGCGGTTGGTGGCGTTATTCACCCGCAGGCTAAGGTTCTTCAGCGGGCCACTTTGCAGGGTGTAGCTGAGTTCGGTGTCGCGCTCCCATTCCTTGCCATTGCTGCCAGCCTTGGTCGTCGCGTTGTCGCCATGACCATAGCGGGTCATCAGCTGCAGGCCGGGAATACCGACAGCGACGAAGTTGTAGTCATAACGAGCCTGCCAGGAACGTTCATCGGCGTTGCTGAAATTGCCGTTGAACATGTCATTGCCCAGGGTGCGCCCACTGCTGCCATACACGGACATCCAGCCGGTATCGCCGCTGACTTTCTGCAGCCCCAGATACAGGGTATGGCCCCCAGGTTGGCCGAGAACAGCCCGTAGGCGGTATGGCTTTGCACGTTGCCGATACGCGCGCTGCCGTCATCCTTGTCGATGAAATAGCCCAGGTTCGCGCCGAGGGTCCAGTCACCAAACTTCTGTTTATGCAGCAGGTTCAGATAGCTTTGCTGATAGATGTCTTCGAGTTGCGAGTGCCAGGCGCCAATCAGCGTTTGTTGTTCGTTAAAACGGTATTCGGCGCCCGCGTAGTTGAAACTGTCCGACATGACGGTGGGAGCCGCCCAGGCCGAGAGGTCTTGCATGTCCGAGGAGTTACGCAGGCTCACGGCGGTGTATTGACCTGCCTGCAGGCTCAGGCCAGGGAGCTCTCGGGACACCAGCGTGGTGCCCTGGAAGGTCTGTGGCAGCAGGCGCCCGTCATCGTAGCGCAGCAGCGGAATATCCGGCATGAGCTCGCCGAGCATCAGCTCGGTGTCGGACACACGCATTTTTGCCGCCACCCCCGCGCGCCCGTAGTTGTCGGCGGCGTGACCATCGTCGTGCACCGGCAGCAACTCCGATCCGGAGCGTTGAGGGCCGCTGTCGAGCTTGACGCCAAACATCGCTATACCGTCCAGGCCAAAGCCGACCACACCCGGGGTAAAACCGGAACTGAACTTGAGGATCGCGCCCTGGGCCCATTCCTCGATCTTGCTCTTGCTGGCGCCGGGATCGTTGAAATCACGATTGAAATAGTAATTTCGCAGCGTCAGGCTGGTCTTCGAATCCTCGAAAAAACCGCTGCTTTCAGCCTGCGCCGAAGGAATCAGGGCAAGCGCTATTGCACCGCCGAGCAGCGCCCGGGGAGGGAAGGAGAGGTAAGTCATTATTGTTGTTTTCCTGAAGGATGTAGTCAGTAGCGGGGACCGACCCCGCTACCTCTTTGCAAGGGTGTCAGGCCTGGCTGAGCTGGGTGCCAGGCTGTGGTTGGGCGGCAGGCCGCAGTGCCAAAAGCACAGCGGCGGCGATGACGAAAACCACGGCAAACACCCCATACAGGTGCAGGGGTTGCCAGCCGCCGTCCAGCAACAGGCCGGCGACCGTCGGCGAAAGAATCGCGCCAATGCGGCCGATACCGATGCCCCAACCCACCCCCGTCGCGCGCACCGAAGCGTCATAGACAATCGGCGACAACGCGTACAGGCCCGCCACACAGCCGTTGGCAAACAGGCCGATCAACAGCCCCAGACCGAGCGCCATTGACACCGATGAAGCCGAGCCGACGAACAACACCAGCAGGCCTGCGGTCACCAACATGAACAGCGACAGCACCCGAGTCAGCCGCCAGCGCGAGGCCATGGCGCCAATCAATGCCGCGCCAAAAATACCGCCAACACTCAGCAACACCCCGCCGCTGATCCCTTGTTGTGCCGACAGCCCTGCCGCTACCAGCAGCTTCGGCGTCCAGCTCATCACGAAGTAGAAGCCGAACATCACCAGGAAGAACAGCAACCAGATCAGCAGCGTGGTGCGCCGCGACGCCGGTGAGAGCAACTGCGCCAGGCGTCCCCGGCCTGAAGTCGGCGCTGTCATGGCGAGGGGCAGGGCGCGCAGCTCCGGCTGGCCGAGGCGGACGGCCAGACGATTGATCCGGGCCAAGGCATTGACGGGACGGCGGGCGATCAGAAAATCCAGCGACTCAGGCAAATACAGCAGCACCAGGGGAATCACCGCCAGGGTCACGACGCCACCGAAGATAAACACCGAGCGCCAGCCAAAGTGCGTCAGCAGCCACACCGACAACAACCCTCCAAGGGTCGCGCCCAAGGCATAACCGGTGGACTGCAGGCTCACCGCCAATCCTCGCCAGCGTTTGTTGGCGTACTCACTGGCAATCACATTACTGCTGGCCAGGATCCCGCCAATACCCAGGCCGGTCAGCCCGCGCATTAGCGCCAGTTGCAAGGGCGTCTGGGTCAGCGCCGACAACAGCATCCCGACACCCGAGAGCAGCAAGCAAAACAGAATCAGCGGGCGACGACCAAAACGATCAGCCCACGGGGCAATGAACAAAGAGCCCGCCGCCATGCCAAACAGCCCGGCGCTCAACAACAAGCCGATCTGCGCACCGTTCAGGCCCCATTCGGCAGACACCGAGGAGGCCGTGAAGGCCATGACCAGCACGTCGAAGCCATCAATCATGTTCAGGACAATGCAGATGCCCACGGCTAGCCACTGGAATGGGGCCATTGGGCGCTCGTCCACCACTCTCTTTAGGTCGACTGTCATGGTCGGCCCTCGAGACGAGGTTGTGCACGGGTAAGGCTGGAATAGCAGACGAAGGTGGCTGCAAGCCAAGGCTTGAGCCAGATTGAGAAGTCACTCATCACGACAGACACCCTTGTTATTTTTATGGGCGGGCAGGTGGGGTACCTGACACCGTGTGGTGGCAGTCAATCAATTTATGGATCCATTGAGAAGTGGGTTTCAGAAAAATGTTATCTCGCACTTTTTCAAATAACAAATAAAGTTATTTAAAAATCAATTAGTTATACTGTTTTTGAAAGTGTTCGATTATCGGACGAATTGGGCGTTTTGTCTTTAGGGGATCCACTAATGGCCGGCGAGGGGCTGGTTTGGTAGACCCCGGGGATATGCTTCGCGTTTTAAGCCGAGCGCCGCAAACATTATTTACACACCGTTCGCTTTTGGCTGTTTACTGCCCTTCGCCCAGGGCAGCAGTCGGCCAAAGGCGGCCGATCGGGGCGTCATTTTTTCCAAAAGGTAGGATTTTTGGGGACTCCTTAAAAGTATTCAGCGGTTGTCAAAATCAGCGATGTCGAGAATTAAACTTATCATCAGATGGATTGCCGGTTCCTTCGACTTCATCATTTAAGTTTTTAGAAGGCCACCGAGGTTCGTTCCGAGAAATACCACCAGCTGTGCTTGTGGCTCTGAACTTTTGCTAAGCGAGGATAGGTACTGGTGTGGGAGCGATAGTGAAAGCAGGTGTCCAGATTGGAGTGGGTATACTGGCTGTGTTCGCTTCTGTAGTGGCTAGCGGAGATACCCCTTCTGTATGTGGAACCTTGGCCGGAAAAGAATATTCAGTATCTAGAACGTATCTGTTTTTTTGGCCCGAGAGAGAGGGCGACTCCTGGAGCGGCACTACACCGAAGATCACAAAGTGCTCGGATCCAGTCAAGTCGCTTGTGCTGGAGGCCTATTGGCCCGATATGGCCCCCGCAGGTAAACTCAATGTCTACAACGATAACGATACGCGGCATATTGCTGTGGGGGTTAGTACGTTGGAACTTGGGGCCGAGTCTGATGATCTGAATTTGGACGAGCTGCTCAAATATCTTCTGAGAAAAGCCAACCCTCAGGACGTGGAGGCTTACCCTGATAGGTTCGGTCTATCCTTCTATACTGGGCCAGACCCGTCTTTTGCTCAATTACATACCGAGCTTTACTGGAAAACCGATAACAGCGGAAAAATTAAGCTTTTAATTCAGTGTATTTACGGGACGAAAACAACAGGCGTACCCTGCACTTTAACAACCGGAGCGGAGCAGAAAGGTGCACTCATTGAACTCAGATTTAACTATCTATATCTTCCCTCATGGAATGACGTACTGAAAAAGTCCGTCGAACTTTTGGGGAAAATCTATCGCTAGTGGTTTCTCGGTAGCAGCCTGCACATTTTACTATATGGCCACTTATCACCAACTAGTGCCTTTCGCGAACGACAGATTTGGGTCGGCTTCAGCCAGTCGTGGTAGGCAGACACCGGCCAATAGCGGTTACTAAGTGGTACACCTCTGGGTACAACCACATTTGGCAAACCGACTAAGCAACCCACGACATACCCAGAATGCCCCACGAGATACATAGCTGAAACGCTGAAATTACATCCCACGCGGATTGAATGTCGGGCAAGCCTCAAGGGCGAATCCTTACACAAGCAAGCGAAGAAATTGACGAGGCCGTGCGCCTCAAGCTAACAATGCCGGTCTTGCGTCGCTACGCGACGACTGCTCATCCAAATGGCGTGGAATCTGCACTCTGTTTGAAAGACTGACTGGAAAGGATGCCTGACTGTGACCAAACCCCGTGTTTCATTACTCGTAATCCTTGATTCAGGCCTCACGTACGGGCTTCAAAAACTGCTGCTTTTCGTACTGACATCTCTCTTGCCCATGCTGGGCGTGATTGGTCTGGTAGTCACCTACCAAAGCTGCTTCGAGCACGGCAGGGGTCTCTTGGAATTATCGCGCTTTGAAGTCATCGCATTTGTACTGTTTATCGCTCTGGAGCGGCGCTTCACTTACTACTGCAGGCTCTTTGGCTACAGCTTCTGGCAGGGATTGGTCAGGCTGCTCAGGGTGTTGGGCGTTGCCTCACTAATGGTCGGAGTTGGTGCTTTGCTAATTGAGGGGGGCTTCGGCGATTGAACCTATCTTGCTGCAGCCTCTCTGGTTGAGTACCTACCTGCTGGCCTTGTACGTGTGCGCACCTGCTGCCCTTATCGACTATGCAGCACAGAACGCTCGCGCTGATACTGTTGAGCCTACGTTGAATACATCTGACATGGAGTCCAAGTCGTGATGCTGCGCTTTTTACCCTTTCTGTTCTTACTCCCGGCTTGCGTTATGGCCAAGCCCGCAGAGCCTGAGTCGGTAAAGCTCATCAAAGCCTGCAAAGAACTGGTTGCCATGTATGACCGTGAGGGTGAGGAGAACCAACTGGTCAGTTGGTTTGGCTCGGTTTCCGAAGGCATGCAGGCAGGGTACTGCCGAGGCGTTATTGTTGAGTACCGGCGCAATAATGAGTTGCGAGCTGTAGAGCAATGGTCAAGTCATCAGCGCTGTAACCAGCTGAACTGGTTTACTCAGGCGCAACAGATTGCAAATTTCTCGCCAGAGCCATACGCAGGTTATTCGATCGGTCACATATTGGAGTCTTCCTGTGGCCGCTGAACGCTGGATAACGCTGCAACAAGCCGTTGGCGACCCGCTTGGCATCCCTCTAGCCAAACACCCTACCTTGCGTAATGCCGTCACACACGCTGGTCAAGGCGTTGGCGAAGGCGGAGTTGATCACGCTGCAGCAGGAACGCTTTGAATACAGTGCCAGCGAGAAAAAGAGGTTGAGCCTTAACGCAGTGGATCGCTCGTGCCTGTTGAACGCAGTGCTATTACAGGGCGTGTTCGCCGAGCCGAAGATCGTTATCAAACTGTTTACCGATGCAGCAATACGGGCCAACCATGCAGCCTGGGCGAGGACGCTGCTGATCGACCAACAGAGCCAAGCCGGCCAAGGGTTCCTTCCTTCTCAACTGACCCGTTTTCTGGACATGCTGGCGGGGGCCTGCGATCTAACAATCGAGCCGCTGCCCAACCCTTTTGCTGACACATTGCCGCAAATGGGTATTGGCCCGGCTAACTGTACAAGCCTTATGCACTTAGCCGCCGTTCAGGCAGCCGTACTCTCGCAGGGTGACAGCATGATGGCCTACTACCTAAACGGCGATCTCGAAAAAGCCTATCAGGCGGCCCTACAGATCAAGAGTGACGCACCTGCGCTTGAGCAATATCGCGACCTGATTATTCGCGATTATCGCGACTCAAAAGCCGTGAAGGCGCTGCTCGACGATTGGCGATAAACGGTCTTGGTTGTGGAATCCACACCCCGAAACTGGCTCCGTCATCACAGAGGAGCACGTCATGACAAACCATCAACCATTTCCCATTGATCCCGCCGTCGAGCAATTGGATCTATCTGCCCTGCACTTCGCCCCCAGATGCAATATCTGGACTGGGCCAGTGCCGAGCTGGAGTACCGGCGCTTTCTCAGCCTGAAGCAGTGCTACCCCAATCAAATGTTGATGCCATCTGGTGCAGCCTGGCAGTTGTGGCAAGCGCACATTCTGGATACCCGTCTTTATCGCAGCGATTGCGAGCGCCTGTTTAACCGCTTTATCGATCACCACCCCTACCTCGGCCATGACAGTGCGGCTGACCGACGCGAAAGGCATTTTGCCGAACAGCTTTATAAGGGGCTGTATGCCCGGCACTACCCCGTACCAGCCGGTGTATTGGCCTTGAGCGACTGAGCCTCATCACGCTTCGCCACATCTAAAAAACTTAATTCAGACAGCTCGGCTGAGTGCCCAAGAGCGGCGCCTGCTGTCGCCCCTAAGAAGGAAATAATCATGTTGAAAATCAAATTTGTTGGCGCAATCGAAGGTGTCAGTGGTTCGTGCACGTGGCTGCACCACACCGATTCTGACACGCAGTTTCTGGTCGACTGTGGCATGCATCAGGGCACGGAGCGCGAAGTATGGGCCAATAGCCAAGCGTTTCCCTTCCAGGCTGCGCGCCTCAAATATGTGCTACTCACTCATGCCCACATCGATCACTGTGGCCTGCTGCCACG
>NZ_JAEKEG010000121.1 GCF_016651255.1 Pseudomonas sp. TH10 | reverse complement strand
CAGCGCACTGCTTGTGACCTTGCTGCTGGTGATGCGTCAGTGGCGCCAAGCAATATTCGCCTGCGCAACCTTGTTGATCACGGCACTGGCCAATACCGGGACCAAACAGTTCTTCGCCCGGGTACGTCCGGAAGTTCTCAGCGACCCACTGACCAGCTACAGCATGCCCAGCGGCCATGCCTCCGGGGCGTTTGCGCTGTTCCTGACCCTGGCGGTGCTGGCCGGTCGCGGGCAACCCCCACGCATGCGCCTGACCTGGCTGCTGGTGGGATGCCTGCCGGCGCTGGCGATTGCGTTATCACGGGTCTACCTGGGTGCGCACTGGCCGACCGACATTACGGCAGGGGCCATGCTGGCGGCCTGCGTCTGTGCGGCAAGCCTGTGGACAATACAGCGCGGTGAAGAATTGAAGGCCATGCCACCCAGGGTCTGGTGGCTGGTATTGCCCGCAATGGTGGCGCTGTTCGGCTTCTTCGCCCTGCGCCACTTGCCGCATGCCATGCTGCGCTACGCCTACTGAGGCGCAGCGCGCATTGGCGTGGTGATCAGGCAAACAACTCGCCCTGCAACTCATCGAGCAACGCCTGGATCGCATCCAGCCGCTGCTGTGGATCGTCGAGTTGCAGCAGGTCGATCTTGTCTTCTTCGGCGAACGGCAACAGATACGCCAACTGATTGGCCAGCGACTGCTGGCCAAGCGCGTCAGTGCCCATGTTCAACGCCTCGACCATCGGGTGTTCGGCCAAGGCCTTGAGCAACGCCACCAGATCGGCGTCTTCGTCCTGCAACGGTTGCTCGGGTTCATCGTCCAGCCATTCGACGTCGGCGAGGATCAACTGATCGCGCTGCACTTCAGTGCGCAATACATTGAAGCGGCGCCCACCCTGCACGCGGATCCCCAACAAGCCGTTGTCCTGCTGCTGGAAGTCGGTGATCCGTGCCTCGCAACCAACCAGCGCAAAACCTTCCGGCGCCAGGCCGACTTCGTCGCCCTCAAGAATGCACACCACGCCAAAACCACCGCTCTGTTTCATGCAGCGGCCGATCATGTCGAGATAGCGCGCCTCGAAGATCTGCAAATCGAGGTTGCAGCCGGGAAACAGCACTGTGTTCAGCGGGAAAAGCGGCAGACTCATAGACATTTCCTTACACCACCATCGACACCGCCAACGGCAGGAACACCGCCGTGGCCACGCCCATCAGACTCATCGCCAGCGCCGCGAAGGCGCCGCACTCATCACTTTCCTGCATCGCCACCGCCGTGCCGACCGCGTGCGCGGTCATGCCCAGCGCCATGCCGCGCGCCTCGGGGCTGTGCACACCGAGACGGTTCAACAGCGTCGGGCCGAAGATCGCGCCGATCACGCCGGTGATCAGCACGAACACCGCAGCCAGTGCCGCGACGCCACCGATCTGCTCCGCCACCAACATCGCAATCGGCGAAGTGACCGACTTCGGCGCCATGGTCATCAGGATCATGTGTTCGGCGCCGAACCACCAACCGAGCAAAACGCCCATGCCCGTCGCAACCACCCCGCCTATCACCAGCGTAGTAAATATCGGCCAGAACAACTGCCGAATGCGTCGCAGGTTCAGGTAAAGGGGCACGGCCAGCGCCACAGTCGCCGGCCCCAGGAGGATGCTGAGGATCTCGGTGCTCTTGCGATACTCGGCATAAGTGATGCCGCAACCTGCCAACACTGCGATCACCAACAGCATGGAGACCAGCACCGGTTGTAAAAAGACCCAGCGGGTTTTCTCGAATGCCGCCAGCACCAGCTGGTAGGCGCCCAGCGTAATGCCGATGCCGAACAATGGATGGTGGATCACGGACGTCCACGCGCCCTGCCAGTCAAAGATCATTGGCTGTCCTCAGGCGGCGCATGACGCTTGACCAAACGCTGCATCAGCACCCCGGCGAACGCCATCGACAGCAGCAGCGACAGCACCAGCGCGCCAACAATGGCCCAGAAGTCTGCGGCAATATCCTTGGCGTACACCATCACGCCCACGGCTGGCGGCACCAGCAACAGCGGCAGGTAACGCAGCAGACTGCCCGCTGCCAGGTTCAGTGGCTCGCCCACTTGCCCGCGACTGATCAAATACGCCAGCAACAGCAGCAGCCCGACGATGGGCCCCGGCAACACTGGCAGAAACAGGTGATTGATCGCTGTTCCCAGCAATTGGAACAGCACCAGCCATGTCAAACCTCGTAGCAACATCCTGGCCTCCCGCCAATCCTGTCACCCGCAATGGCGGGCCGAGCATTATAAGCATGCCCACGCTATGGACCGGCATTCGCCAAAAGCATGGTCGGTTGACCGGAGCAAATCGCCATGATGATCTACAGTGGTTCGCAGGGCGGTCAAATCCCCCACCCCAAAAACTATAAAACCGATGAACCCAAGGAGAGTCTCAATGCCCTATGTTCCCGTTGCAGAGCTCAAAGATTATGTCGGCAAGGAACTCGGACGTTCCGAATGGCTCACCATCGATCAGGAACGCATCAACCTGTTCGCCGAAGCCACCGGGGATTATCAGTTCATTCACGTCGACCCGGTCAAAGCCGCGCAAACGCCATTTGGCAGCACCATAGCCCACGGCTTTCTGTCGTTGTCGCTGATGCCGAAACTGATGGAAGACATCCTCGTCCTGCCGCAAGGCGTGAAGATGGTGGTCAACTATGGTCTGGACAGCGTGCGTTTCATCCAGCCGGTCAAGGTCAATTCGAAAGTCCGCCTGAAGGTGGATATGGTTGAAGTCACCGAGAAAAAACCTGGCCAGTGGCTGCTCAAAGCCACCGCAACGCTTGAGATAGAAGGCTCGGACAAACCGGCCTATATCGCCGAGCCACTGTCGCTCTGCTTCGTGTAAACGTTCCGGATGCGAAGCAGCGCACGCTGTTTCGCGTCAACACTGTTTTTACCGGCTGCATTAGGTCACACAGCTGCGGCATACTCGGTCGCCTAATTGCCCGGATCCCGCTATGCGCCCACTCGCTTCTCTAGCACCGCTTGCCATGACCCTTTTGCTTGCCGCTTGCGGCGACGGCGAATCGCTGTTGCCTCCCGATGCGCGCCTGCCGGATGGCGGACGCTATCGCGGTGAACTGGTCGATGGCTTGTTGCAAGGTCAGGGACGCGTCGACTACCCCAACGGCAGTTGGTACGCCGGGCAGTTCGACAAGGGCCAGTGGCACGGTCAGGGCGAATGGCACGGCAGCAATGGCGAGGTCTATCGCGGACAATTCAACCAGGGCCTGTTCGACGGCCAGGGACGCCTGACGACCAATGCCAGCAGTTACACCGGCGGCTTCAAACAAGGCCGGCGCGATGGCGAAGGTACGCTGAAAGAAAACGCCATGACCTACCGTGGCGAGTTCAAGGCTGACCAGTATTCCGGGCTCGGCCGTCTCGAAATGGACGACGGCAGCTCCTATCAAGGCCAGTTCGCCCACGGCAAACCAAACGGTGAAGGCCAGCGTGGCGACGCCAGCGGCAACTCGTTCACCGGGCATTTCGTCAACGGTCAGCTGGAGGGCAACGGCACGTTCAACAGCGCCGACGGTGACATCTATGTCGGCGGCTTCAAGAACAATCAATTGCACGGCAAGGGCCGCTACGAAAATGCCGACGGCGATGTCTGGCTCGGCCAGTTCAAGGAAGGCGCGCTGACCGGCAAGGGCGAATTGATCGGCGCCGATGGCAGCCATTATGTGGGTCAGTTCAGCGATTGGCGCTTCAGCGGCGCGGGGCGATTGAACCTTGCGGACGGCAGTTTCTATATTGGCCAGTTCGACAATGACAGCTACTCGGGTCGCGGCACGCTGGTGTTGACTGACGGCACCGTGCAAAGCGGTACCTGGATCGCTGGCCAGCGGGTTCGCGATGCCGAAGGCAAGCTGCTGCCTGACAGCCTTGAGCTTGGCCTGCTGGCCCAGGGGCGGTTACTGGACGACGCGCTGGCAAGCGTTCCGGCCTCGACGCCAGCGGTCGAGCTGTACACCCTGACACTGGGCGGCGACGGCAAGCAGAGCGTGTTTCTGCGTGAATCCGACTACGTCGCCAACATGCTCTCCACGCGTTTTGGCGCGTATGGCCAGATCCGTCTGGTCAACCACCGTGACCACCTTGGCGACCGGCCGATGGCCACCCGCGAGAATCTGCGGCGAGCGGCACAGACCCTCGCTGAACGCAGTGGCCCGGAAGACTTGCTGTTCATCTACCTGACCAGCCACGGCACCGCCGAGCATGAACTGGTGCTCGACCAGCCGCGCATGGAGTTGTCAGACCTGCCGGCAGACGAACTCGCCGCCGTGCTGGCGCCGCTGAAAAACCGCGACAAGATCATCGTGATCTCTTCGTGCTACTCAGGCGGTTTCATTCCTGCCCTGAAAGACGAACGCACGCTGATCATGACCGCGTCACGCGCTGATCGCGTTTCGTTCGGCTGTTCCGAAGAAGCCAACTTCACCTACTTCGGCGACGCGCTGTTCGCCCAGGCGCTGAACCAGACCGACGATCTCGAGCAAGCATTCAAACTGGCCAAGGCCACTGTCGCCGAGCGAGAACTGGCGGATAATTTCGAAGCGTCCGAGCCGCAAATCTGGGCGCCGAAAACTGTGCTGTCGCACTGGCAACTGCTGCGTAAACAGCAAGCCAGAAAAGCGTTGCAAAGTGTGTCTGTCGACAGCACGGATGCAAAGAGCAACTAAGCTGAACAGTATCAAGGGAGAAACACTATGTACTTGACGCCTCAGCACGTATTGCTTGCCGGAGCTACCGGTTTGACCGGTGAACACTTGCTTGACCGCCTGCTTAATGAACCCACGATTACCCGGGTATTGGCGCCCTCACGCCGGCCATTGGCCGAGCATCCCCACCTGGAAAACCCTGTCGGCGACCCGGCGGTATTTCTACCCCAACTCAACGGCCGCGTGGACATTGCCTACTGCTGCCTCCGGCACCACCATCAAGCAGGCCGGCTCGGAACAGGCGTTCCGCGCCGTGGACCTGGACATGGTGGTGGCATTCGCCAAGCGCGCCCGGGAAATGGGCGCTCGGCACCTGATCGTGGTCAGCGCGCTGGGGGCGGATCCAAAGTCGTCGGTGTTCTATAACCGGGTCAAAGGCGAGATGGAACAAGCCTTGCGCGCGCAGGACTGGCCGCAATTGACTATCTGCCGCCCTTCTCTACTGCTGGGTGATCGGGTTGAGCCACGCCTGGCTGAAAAAGTCGCCGGGCCGTTATCCCGGCTGATTCCGGGCAAGTACCACGGGATTGAAGCCTGCCAACTGGCGCGGGCGATGTGGCGCCTGGCACTGGAGGAGCAGGACGGGGTTCGGGTGGTAGAGTCGGATGAATTACGTAAGTTAGGTAAATAAGATCAAAAGATCGTCCGATCGGACGATCTTTTGACTTTCACAATCCGCCAGTCGCCTGAAACCCCACGCCAATGACGGTGAGCAAAGACAACGGCAAAAGCAGCGTATCCAACAAAGCACTCGCCGGCAGATCCACCCCCGGATAGCTTGGCGCCTCAGCGCCAGACCGATCCATCGCGCAACACCCGCCATTCATTGCATACAAATCCAGCCGCGTCCCCGAATACACCACCGGCGCCCCGGGCTTGGCCGCATCGAGCGTTCGCGCCGTGGCGCAACCCGTCAGATGCAGCGCCAGCACTATCACCAACAGAGACGCCAGCCGCTTATTCATCGCTGCTCAGATGATGTTCACCCCAACGCGGCAGCATGTCCTGAGGAATGCCCAGCAGATTGAGAATCCGCGCCACGACGAAATCGATCAGGTCATCGATGGTCTGCGGCTGGTGATAAAAGCCTGGCGAGGCAGGCAGGATGGTCACGCCCATGTTCGACAGCTTGAGCATGTGTTCCAGATGAATGCTCGAATACGGCGCCTCGCGCGGCACCAGAATCAACTGGCGGCGTTCTTTCAGCGTCACGTCCGCGGCACGTTCGATAAGGTTGTTGCAGGCACCCGTGGCAATCGCCGACAGCGTCCCGGTGGAACACGGCACCACGACCATCGCTGCCGGGGCGCCGGAACCCGAGGCCACCGGCGACATCCAGTCTTCCTTGCCATACACGCGAATCTGTCCGGCGGCAGCGCCGGTGTATTCAGTCAGAAACGCCTGCATCGTCTGCGGCTTGGGTGGCAGCGTCACATCGGTCTCGGTGGCCATCACCAGTTGCGCAGCCTTGGAGATCAGGAAGTGAACTTCGCGATCTTCACGCACCAGGCAATCGAGCAGGCGCAAGCCATACTGCGCGCCGGACGCGCCGGTCATCGCCAGCGTGATGCGTTCGGGGCCATTGCTCTGCAAACGAGTGTTCATTGCAGCGCCTCGGCGAGTTTGCCGTGCAGGCCGCCGAAGCCGCCGTTGCTCATGATCACCACATGAGTGCCGGGCTGGGCCTGGCTTTTCACGCGTTCGATGATGCCTTCCAGCGAATCGCTGACAATCGATGGTACCGTGCACAGCGCGGCGGTGGCGCCAGGTCCCAGCCGAGATTGGCCGGGGCATACCAGATCACCTGGTCGGCATCGACCACGCTTTCCGGAAGGCCATCACGGTGTGCGCCAAGTTTCATGGAGTTGGAACGCGGTTCGATGATCGCAATCAGCGGTGCGTCACCGATGCGCTTGCGCAGGCCGTCGAGCGTCGTGGCGATAGCCGTCGGATGGTGAGCGAAGTCGTCATAGATGGTGATGCCGCGAACTTCCGCCACTTTCTCCATTCGCCGCTTCACGCTTTTGAAGGCGCTCAGGGCTGCGATGCCCATGGACGGCACCACGCCGACATGTCGCGCCGCCGCCAAGGTTGCCAAGGCATTGGCAACGTTGTGCTGACCGGTCATGTCCCACTCCACCACGCCCTGGACCTTGCCTTCGAACATCACTTCGAATTTCGAGCCGTCTTCGCTGAGCAGCCTGGCCTGCCACTGGCCGCCGGCACCGGTGGTCTGCACAGGTGTCCAGCAACCCATGTCGATCACACGCTGCAAGGCAGGCTCGGTGGTCGGATGGATGACCAGGCCTTCGCTCGGGATAGTACGCACCAAGTGATGGAATTGCCGCTCGATCGCAGGCAGATCCGGGAAGATGTCGGCGTGATCGAACTCTAGGTTGTTGAGGATTGCGGTGCGCGGACGGTAGTGAACGAATTTCGAGCGCTTGTCGAAGAACGCGCTGTCGTATTCGTCAGCTTCGATCACGAAGAACGGCGTGCCACCCAGACGGGCCGACACCGAGAAATTCTGCGGCACACCACCGATGAGGAAACCCGGGCTCATGCCGGCGTGCTCCAGCACCCAGGCAAGCATGCTGCTGGTGGTGGTTTTACCATGCGTGCCGGCAACCGCCAGCACCCAACGTCCTTGCAGCACATGGTCAGCCAGCCACTGCGGGCCGGAAACGTACGGCAGGCCTTTGTTCAGCACATATTCCACCGCCGGGTTGCCGCGGGACATGGCGTTGCCGATGACCACCAGATCCGGTGCCGGATCGAGCTGCGCCGGATCGTAACCCTGCGTCAGCTGAATGCCCTGGGCTTCAAGCTGCGTGCTCATCGGTGGATAGACGTTGGCGTCGGAGCCGGTCACGTGATGGCCCAGCTCTTTGGCCAGGACCGCCATCGAACCCATGAAAGTGCCGCAGATACCAAGAATATGAATGTGCATAGTCGACCTCGTAAAACATGGCCGCAGGTTAGCCTAGGGAGGCAAAATTCGCACCCTGTGTTTCAAGATCACCGCCTGCCCTGCAGGAGCGAGCTTGCTCGCGAAAAACGTCAACGATGACGCGTGTTTTCTGAATGACCCCATTGTTCTCAGGTTTTTCGCGAGCAAGCTCGCTCCTACAGGGATCGGCTTAGGCCGTGCTTGCGAAGTTTGCGATACAGGGTATTTCGGCTGACACCCAGCTGCTCGGCCGTGTGAGTCATGTGCCAGCGCGTTTGCTCCAGCGCATTGAGCAAGGCCAACCGCTCGGCATCCTCCAGCGGATGCTCCGATGGTGCGGGGGCCATATCCGTTTGCGGCAGCGCCTGGCGAATCATTGCCGGCAAGTCCGCAAGACCGATCCGCCCGCCGTCGCACAACGCCGCCAAGGTGCGCAGCACATTGCGCAGTTGGCGCACATTACCCGGCCAGGCAAACCCGAGCAGCGCCTGGCGCGCAGGCTCTTCAATCAGCACAGCGTCCGAGCCGGCCTCCTCGGCCAGCAGGAAATCGAGCAGCTGCGATTTATCGGTGCGTTCGCGCAGCGCCGGCAAGGCCACTTCGAGTCCATTGAGCCGGTAATACAAGTCCTCACGAAAACTACCGTCCTCGACTCGCCCGAGCAAATTGCGGTGGGTCGCACTGATGATTCGCACGTTGACTGCTTCCGGCTCACCGCCGATCGGCACCACTTGCCGATCCTCAAGCACCCGCAACAAGCGCGTCTGCAACGCCAGCGGCATGTCACCAATTTCATCAAGGAACAACGTGCCGCCATCGGCCTGCTGCAACTTGCCGCGCATGCCGTCCTTGCGCGCGCCGGTGAAACTGCCGCCGCGATAGCCGAACAACTCACTTTCGATCAGGCTTTCGGGGATGGCCGCACAATTGAGCGCGACGAATGATTTTTCGCAGCGCTGGCTGGCATTGTGCACGGCTTTGGCAAAGGCCTCCTTGCCCGAGCCTGTCTCGCCGTTGATCAGCAGCGGCACGTCACGCTCGAAGACTCGCAAGGCCTTGCGAAAATCCTCCTGCAGCGACGTATCACCCAGGCAAATGCCGGCAGGACGCGATTGCTGCGGCGCTACCGGGCTCTTTATTATGGGTGCCGCAATACTGCGCGATTGCCCGCGCAACAAGGCGAACAGGTTGCGCCCGTCACGGGTGCGAAGTGGCCAACTGGCGCTGGCATTGATACTTGCACGACCAAGCAGCTCGTCCAGCGAACAATCGAAAAATGCCTCGACGGGCTTGCCCAGCAGCCCGCCGCGAATGTGCCCCAACAGATTCAGGGCGCTCTGGTTGACCGCGCTGATCCGCCCTTCCCCGTCAAATGCCAGCAAGCCTTCGCTGAACAGCCCGACGGATTCGGCCTGCAGGTGAAAGCGCAGCAGCCATTGATTATCGAAACAGCGCAGGAAGTAGCAGCTCTCGATCATCTTCGCCGACAGATTGACCAGCGCCATGGTGTGGAACTGGCTCTGACGCGAGACGTCGTGGCGTGCCGAGGACACGTCGAGCACCGCGAGCAGCTCGCCATGCGGGTCGAACACGGGGCTCGCCGAACAGGTCAGGCCGGTGTGACGCCCGCGAAAATGTTCATCCTGGTGGATGGTCAGCGACTGACGCTCCACCAGGCATGTGCCTATGCCGTTGGTGCCTTCACAGGCTTCGCTCCAGTCGGCACCGAGCCAGAGGCCGGCGCGTTCGAAGATCTTGCGTTCGGCGGGTGCGGTAACGCAGTTGAGGATCACCCCGCGCGCATCGGTCAGCAACACCGCGTGGCCGGCGCCGGAGAGTTGCTGATGCAGGCTGCTCATTTCAGTGCCGGCGATCTGCAGAACCTGTTGCAGACGTTCGCGACTTTCCAGCACACGTCCGTGTTCGAGCACGGTCGGTGCCATGCTCAGCGCCGGGTCGAGGTGATAGTCCTCAAGGCAACGCAGCCACGACCGGGCAATCGACGGATCGGCACCGGGCCCATGCAGGTGCGGTTTGCCCTGGGTAACGGTGAGAACCTGTTGGGCATGGCGACTCAAATGGTTGTCGTGCATTTCTTATTGTTCTCCCCGAGGCTCGGCGGCCCAATGCTTGAGGTGACGCCCAGCATCCTCCAGCCGCTACGGCATTGCAATGCTGGCAAGACTACCCGGTCACTGGCTGTGCCGAAAGCGGTACAAACTGTCACTCCGACTGTACCGAAACCGTCACAGCGGCAATCCGCTCGTCCGACACAAACCACGCAACGCCTTGATTTACCTGACCTGCACGGCAGTGGCCCGACCTTTGCTCTACGCTTATACCAAGCGCACCTGCGCGTTTCTCTAATAAGTACAAAGCCAAGGAGAACAATCATGCTTTATGCTCACCCCGGTACTGAAGGCGCCAAAGTCTCGTTCAAGAGCAAGTACGGTAACTACATCGGCGGCGAGTTCGTCGCGCCTGTCAAAGGTCAGTACTTCACCAACACTTCGCCAGTAAATGGCCAGCCGATTGCCGAATTCCCGCGCTCCACTGCCGAAGACATCGACAAGGCACTGGACGCCGCCCACGCCGCCGCTGACGCCTGGGGCAGCACTTCTGCCCAGGCCCGTTCGCTGGTACTGCTGAAAATTGCCGATCGTATCGAGCAGAACCTGGAAGTCCTGGCGATCACCGAGTCGTGGGACAACGGCAAGGCCGTGCGCGAAACCCTGAATGCCGACATTCCGCTGGCGGCCGACCATTTCCGCTACTTCGCCGGTTGCCTGCGCGCCCAGGAAGGCAGCGCTGCCGAGATCGACGGCAACACCGTGGCCTATCACATCCATGAGCCCCTGGGCGTGGTCGGGCAGATCATCCCGTGGAACTTCCCGATCCTGATGGCTGCCTGGAAGCTCGCCCCGGCGCTGGCCGCCGGTAACTGCGTAGTGCTCAAGCCAGCCGAGCAAACGCCACTGGGCATCACCGTGCTGATGGAACTGATCGGCGATCTGCTGCCGCCCGGTGTGTTGAACGTCGTGCAAGGCTTCGGCAAAGAAGCCGGCGAAGCCCTGGCCACCAGCAAACGCATCGCCAAGATCGCCTTCACCGGCTCGACTCCGGTCGGCTCGCACATCATGAAATGCGCCGCCGAAAATATCATCCCGTCCACCGTGGAGCTGGGCGGCAAGTCGCCGAACATCTTCTTCGAAGACATCATGCAGGCCGAGCCGACCTTCATCGAAAAAGCCGCCGAGGGTCTGGTGCTGGCCTTCTTCAACCAGGGCGAAGTCTGCACCTGCCCTTCCCGTGCACTGGTGCAGGAATCGATCTACGACGAGTTCATGGCCGTCGTGATGAAGAAAGTTCTGCAAATCAAACGCGGCGACCCACTGGACACCGACACCATGGTCGGCGCGCAGGCATCCGAGCAGCAGTTCGACAAGATTCTTTCTTACCTGGAAATCGCCAAGGGTGAAGGCGCCGAACTGCTGACCGGCGGCAAAGTGGAAAAACTCGAGGGCAATCTGTCGACCGGTTATTACATCCAGCCGACCCTGCTCAAGGGCACCAACAAGATGCGCGTGTTCCAGGAGGAAATCTTCGGGCCGGTGGTGAGCATCACCACGTTCAAGGACGAAGCTGAAGCCCTGGCCATCGCCAACGACACCGAGTTCGGCCTCGGCGCTGGCCTGTGGACCCGCGACATCAACCGAGCCTACCGCATGGGCCGCGCCATCAAGGCCGGTCGTGTGTGGACCAACTGCTACCACCTGTACCCGGCGCATGCCGCGTTTGGCGGGTACAAAAAGTCCGGCGTGGGGCGTGAAACTCACAAAATGATGCTCGACCACTATCAGCAGACCAAAAACCTGCTGGTGAGCTACGACATCAATCCGTTGGGCTTTTTCTAAAACTCGCAGCACTTGCTCCCCCTGTGGGAGCGAGCCTGCTCGCGATAGCGGTTCACCCTTTCAACGCATCAGTTGAATGATCCACCGCCATCGCGAGCAGGCTCACACCCCACAAGGCCCACCCAAAACAATAACAATGGTGAACCCTATGCCTAGCGAATCCCCTTCGGGCGTCCCGGCGACCGGCTCTTCCGTGGACTTTGAAAAAGTCGACTCGCAATACTTCCAGCAACGGGAACTGAAAAAAGGCGCCGCCGGCTGGGTCCTGCTGGTCGGCCTCGGCGTGGCCTACGTCATTTCCGGCGATTACGCCGGGTGGAACTTCGGCCTCGCCCAAGGTGGCTGGGGTGGCATGTTCCTCGCCACATTGCTGATGGCCACCATGTACCTGTGCATGTGCTTTTCACTGGCCGAACTGTCTTCCATGATTCCTACCGCTGGTGGCGGTTACGGTTTTGCCCGCAGCGCATTCGGCCCCTGGGGCGGATTCCTGACCGGGACAGCGATTCTGATCGAGTACGCCATCGCACCCGCAGCGATCGCGGTGTTTATCGGCGCCTATTGCGAGTCATTGTTCGGCATTGGCGGCTGGATGATCTACCTGGCGTTCTACATTATCTTCATCGCGATCCACATCTTCGGTGTCGGTGAGGCCCTGAAACTGATGTTTATCATCACCGCCGTTGCCGCGCTGGCCCTGGGCGTATTTCTGGTAGCGATGGTGCCGCACTTCAACGTCGCCAACCTGCTGGACATTCCCGTAACGGACGCCAAGGGCGCCAGCAGCTTCTTGCCCTTTGGCTATGTCGGCGTGTGGGCGGCGATTCCCTACGCGATCTGGTTCTTCCTCGCGGTCGAAGGTGTGCCGCTCGCGGCAGAAGAAACCAAAAACCCGAAACGCGACCTGCCCCGCGGCCTGATCGGCGCGATGCTGGTGCTGGTGAGCTTTGCCCTGCTGATCCTGGTCATCGGGCCCGGTGGTGCAGGTGCCAACGCGCTGCTGACCTCGGGCAACCCGCTGGTCGAAGCCTTGAGCAAGGCGTATGGCGGTTCGACCTGGATGGGCGGCTTCGTCAACCTGGTGGGCCTTGCAGGCCTGATCGCCAGCTTTTTCTCGATCATCTATGCCTATTCGCGGCAGATTTTCGCCCTGTCCCGCGCCGGCTACCTGCCGCGCAAACTGTCTGAAACCAATAAAAGCAAAGCACCAGTGCTGGCGCTGATCATTCCAGGGATTATCGGTTTTGGCCTGTCGCTGACCGGCCAGGGTGACCTGCTCATCCTCGTGGCAGTGTTCGGCGCGACCATTTCCTACGTCCTGATGATGGCCGCCCACATCACCCTGCGCATTCGCCGCCCCAAAATGGATCGGCCATACCGTACGCCGGGCGGTATCTTCACCTCCGGCGTGGCCCTGGTACTGGCCTGCATCGCAGTAGTGGCGGGCTTCCTGGTGGATCCGCGGGTGGTCATCGGGGCCGCGATCATCTATGGAGTGTTAATTGCTTACTTTGCGTTCTACAGCCGGCATCACTTGGTAGCAGGCACGCCCGAAGAAGAGTTCGCGGCGATTCAGGCCGCTGAAAAAGCCTTGCACTGACCGCCGCAAACCACGGCGCAGGCCCGGCCTGCGCCGTCACGGAGAATCTGTATGGCTAGTTTTGCTCACACCGTCGGCGCCCAGGTCTATCGGTTCGAAAGCCTCAAGGACGTCATGGCCAAGGCCAGCCCGGCACGCTCCGGGGACTTCCTGGCCGGCGTTGCCGCGCTCAACGACGGCGAGCGGGTGGCCGCGCAAATGGCGCTGGCCGACATCCCGCTGACCCACTTCCTGCAGGAAGTACTGATCCCCTACGAAGCCGATGAAGTCACCCGGCTGATCATCGACACCCATGACAAGCAGGCTTTCGCGGTAGTCAGCCATTTAACCGTCGGCGGTTTTCGCGACTGGCTGCTCAGCGACCATGCCGACGAACAGAGCCTGCGCGCCCTCGCACCTGGCCTGACCCCGGAAATGGTCGCCGCCGTATCGAAGATCATGCGCGTGCAGGATTTGGTTCTGGTCGCGCAAAAAATCCGTGTGGTGACGAAGTTTCGCGGCACCCTCGGCCTACGCGGACGGTTATCCACAAGGCTACAACCCAATCACCCCACCGACGAACCGTCAGGCATTGCCGCGAGCATTCTCGACGGTCTGCTCTATGGCAACGGTGACGCGATGATTGGCATCAACCCGGCCACTGACAGCATCGCCTCAATCTGCGCGATGCTGGAAATGCTCGACGCGATCATCCAGCGCTACGACATCCCGACCCAGGCCTGCGTGCTCACCCACGTCACCACTTCTATAGAAGCGATCAACCGAGGCGTGCCGCTGGACCTGGTGTTCCAGTCCATTGCCGGCACCGAAGCGGCCAACGCCAGTTTCGGCATCAACCTGAATGTCTTGCAGGAAGGCTATGACGCCGGACTGAGCCTGAATCGCGGCACCCTCGGACAGAACCTGATGTATTTCGAAACCGGCCAAGGCAGTGCGCTGTCGGCCAACGCCCACCATGGCGTCGACCAACAGACCTGCGAAACCCGGGCCTACGCTGTGGCGCGACATTTCAAGCCGTTCCTGGTGAACACCGTCGTAGGATTTATCGGCCCGGAATACCTCTACAACGGCAAACAGATCATCCGCGCCGGCCTCGAAGACCACTTCTGCGGCAAGTTGCTCGGTGTGCCGATGGGCTGCGACATCTGTTACACCAACCACGCCGAAGCCGATCAGGACGACATGGACACCCTGCTGACGCTCTTGGGTGTCGCCGGTATCAACTTCATCATGGGCATCCCCGGCTCCGACGACATCATGCTCAATTACCAGACCACCTCGTTTCACGACGCGCTCTACGCCAGGCAGACTTTGGGGCTGAAACCGGCGCCAGAGTTCGAGCTGTGGCTGGCCAATATGGGCATCTTCACCCAGGCGGACGGCAAGGTTCGCTTCGGTAACAACCTGCCGCCGGCCTTCCGCCAGGCGTTGGCGCAACTGGGATGAGTCACATGGAAAAACCGCCCATCGACCCGCAAAACCCTTGGCTGGAACTGCGCCGCCTGACGCCGGCGCGGATCGCCCTCGGACGAACCGGCACCAGCATGCCCACCAGTGCCCAGTTGGACTTCCAGCTGGCCCACGCCCAGGCGCGGGACGCCGTGCATCTGCCGTTTGATCACGCCGCTATCAGCGCACAACTCGATCAACGCGCACGTCAAAGCCTGCTGCTGCGCAGTGCCGCCACTGATCGCCACAGCTATCTGCAACGCCCCGATCTGGGCCGGAAATTGAGCGACGAGTCGGCCCAGAGCCTGCGCGAACACGCCCAAGCCAACCCCGGCGGAGTTGACCTGGTCATCGTGGTGGCCGACGGCCTGTCGGCGCTGGCCGTGCATCGGCACACCCTGCCATTGCTGGAGCGCATGGAAGAACAGATCCAGGCCGAAGGCTGGTCAGTGTCGCCGGTGATCCTGGTGGAACAGGGGCGCGTTGCCGTCGGTGATGAAATTGGCCAATTGCTCGGTGCGAAAATGCTGGTGATGCTGATTGGCGAACGACCGGGCCTCAGCTCGCCGGACAGCCTGGGTTTGTATTTCACCTACAATCCAAAAACAGGGCTGACGGATGCCTACCGCAACTGTATTTCCAATGTCCGGCTGGAAGGTTTGAGCTACGGCATGGCGGCGCATCGTTTGCTGTATCTGATGCGCGAAGCCTGTCGGCGGCAGCTGTCAGGGGTCAATCTGAAGGACGAAGCGCAGGTGCAAACCCTCGAAGCGCACCCGGACGTTGAAATGAAAGGCAACTTCCTGCTCGATCCGCCCACAACCTGAACCGTTTCCGCATTGCGTTTCTGCGCCGGTTTCAGGCAGGATCGATGCACGGCCGCCAGGGTTTCCCATCGCCGTCAGAGCAGTTGAAGACAGCCACTTGAAGACGAGACCTATCATGCGGATTATTCAAGCGACCCTCGAACATCTGGATTTGTTGACTCCGTTGTTCGTCAAATATCGCGAGTTCTACGGTTCCCTGCCTTACCCGGATTCCTCCCGCGCGTTTCTGGAAAAACGTCTGCGTCGCAAGGAATCGGTGATCTATCTGGCCTTGGCCGACGATGACGACAAGAAACTGATGGGTTTCTGCCAGCTCTATCCGAGCTTTTCCTCGCTATCGCTAAAGCGCGTATGGATCCTCAACGACATTTATGTTGCCGAAGACGCCCGCCGCCAACTGGTCGCCGACAACCTGATCCGCACCGCGAAGAAAATGGCCAAGGAAACCCAGGCCGTGCGTATGCGCGTTTCCACCAGCAGCAATAACGAAGTCGCGCAGAAAACCTACGAGTCCATTGGCTTCAAGGAAGACACCGAGTTCAAGAACTACGTGCTGCCGATCAGCGACGAGCTCTGAGCGGTACACCCGGAGCTCGCGACTGAGGGTGCAAGCTCACCCTCTACTGTGGGGGTCAGCTCATACTGTGGGAGCAAAGCTTGCTCGCGATAGCGGTGGCGCATACACCGCAGGTGCGCATGACACACCCGATCGCGAGCAGCCCACACAAAAGCCTCCCGAATACACCGCCGGTCTCCCCGACATCCCCCGCTACAAAACCAACGCGCTTTTCATCTTTCAGACCGTATAATCGCGATCTTTCCGGCTTGTAAGAAAAACTACACCTCGCTGTAGGCCTTTTCGCGCAGTCATTCGCACAGACCCGCTGAGTCGGGCCGACACACAGGTGCCTCCATGGATTTCAACCCGCTCGACCTTATCCTGCATCTCGACGTCTACCTCGATTTGCTGGTCACCAACTACGGGCCGTGGATCTACGCCATTCTGTTTCTGGTGATTTTCTGCGAAACCGGTCTGGTGGTGATGCCATTCCTGCCGGGCGATTCGCTGCTGTTCATTGCGGGCGCCGTAGCGGCGGGTGGCGGCATGGACCCGGTACTGTTGGGCGGCTTGTTGATGCTGGCGGCCATACTCGGCGACAGCACCAACTACGTGATCGGACGAACGGCAGGGGAAAGACTGTTCAACAACCCGAACTCGAAAATTTTCCGCCGCGACTACCTGCAAAAGACCCACGACTTCTATGACAAGCACGGTGGCAAAACCGTGACCCTGGCGCGCTTTCTGCCAATCATTCGCACCTTCGCTCCGTTCGTCGCCGGCGTTGCCCGGATGCCTTACCCGCGCTTCTTCTTTTTCAGCGTACTGGGCACCATCCTCTGGGTCGGCGGGCTGGTGACGCTGGGCTACTTCTTCGGCAACGTACCGTTCATCAAGACCAACCTGTCGTTGCTGGTGGTTGGCATCATCCTGCTGTCGCTGATTCCGATGATCATCGGCATCGTGCGCAGCCGCATGGGCGGCTCCAGCTCCAAAACCGCCCAACACTGACCGGTCATGTGGTCGCTGAGCGCCTGGCGACGCCGGCGCATTCTGGCCAAACACCCGATTGCCGACGACATGTGGCAACGGGTGCGCCATCACCTGAGCTTTCTCGACGGTATCACGGCCGAGCAAGACCAGTGGCTGCGCGAAGCCAGCGTGCTGTTCCTCGAAGAAAAACACCTGACCGCCCTGCCCGGCGTCGAGTTGCATCAGGAACAACGCCTGTTGCTCGCGGCCCAGGCGCAATTGCCGCTGCTCAACCTCGGTGATCTGAACTGGTATCAGGGTTTCCACGAAATCGTCCTCTATCCCGATGATTTTCTCAGCCCGCAGCGTCATCGCGATGCCAGTGGCGTCGAGCATGAGTGGGACGGCGAGCACAGCGGTGAAGCCTGGCAACAAGGGCCGATCATCCTCGCCTGGCCGGGCGTGATGGCCAGCGGCGGCTGGGAAGGTTACAACCTGGTAATCCACGAACTGGCGCACAAACTCGACATGCTCAACGGCGACGCCAACGGACTGCCGCCGCTGCACGCCGATATGCGCGTCAGCGACTGGGCCGAGGTCATGCAGCAGGCGTACGACGACCTCGACCAGCAACTGGACCACGATCCCGACGCCCGGACCGCCATTGACCCTTACGCAGCGGAAAACCCGGCCGAGTTCTTCGCTGTCACCAGCGAATACTTCTTCAGCGCCCCGGATCTGCTCGATGAGGCTTATCCTCAGGTCTATGCGCAGTTGAAGCTTTTCTACCGGCAGGACCCGCTCGCCCGGCTGCGGCAACTTCAGGCCGACGACCCGGTCTATCAGGCGCAACACTAAGCGCTGCACGACTTCTGGTACGTGGCGTCGGCGTAGGAATATGCCTATAATCGCCGCCACTTTTTGGTCAATCCGGCCAAGTGTTTTTGGTCAACTACGGGGGCAACGCCCAATGAGCTACAGCAAGATTCCGGCTGGCAAAGACCTGCCGAACGACATCTACGTCGCGATCGAGATCCCGGCCA
Organism: Pseudomonas sp. TH10; assembly: GCF_016651255.1. Classification (GTDB taxonomy): domain Bacteria; phylum Pseudomonadota; class Gammaproteobacteria; order Pseudomonadales; family Pseudomonadaceae; genus Aquipseudomonas. The sequence goes on along the minus strand of NZ_JAEKEG010000121.1, from coordinate 4,301 downwards.
ACCACGCGCCGATCAAATACGAAATCGACAAAGACAGCGATTGCCTGTTCGTTGACCGTTTCATGGCCACCCCGATGTTCTACCCGGCCAACTACGGTTTCATCCCGAACACCCTGGCTGACGACGGTGATCCCCTCGACGTGCTGGTCGTGACCCCTTACCCGGTTGCCCCAGGCTCGGTGATCCGCGCGCGTCCGGTCGGCATCCTGCACATGACCGACGACGGCGGCGGCGATGCCAAAGTCATCGCAGTCCCGCACGACAAGCTGTCCCAGCTGTACGTCGACGTGAAGGAATACACCGATCTGCCAGCCCTGCTGCTGGAACAGATCAAGCACTTCTTCGAGAACTACAAAGACCTCGAAAAAGGCAAATGGGTGAAGATCGAAGGTTGGGGCGACGCAGAAGCAGCCCGCACCGAGATCATGAAGTCGGTTGCGGCCTATAAAGGCTAAAGAAGCCGCTTCAAGCCTCAAGCTTGCAGCTTCAAGAAAAACCCCGGAGATCCGGGGTTTTTTGTGGGCGCTGAAAAAGTGCCTTAAACGATGTGTTTAACAACAAGCCGAATTGGTTTTTCTTTGTTTAATTTTCCTACAAAGCGTCTTACATCCCGTGGCAAAAATCACGCGATATTTGAACGGCTCGTTGATTCAAAGCCTTGGCCCGCCGCATTAAACTCGCGTTTATGAAAAAGAACAAAACCTGCGGCAAACGATTCAAGGCAGCCCTCAAGGAAGCGAAGATCACGACGACGGCATTCGCCGACTTCCTCCAGATCTCCAATGCGCAAAACGTCCATAACTGGTACACCCGAGGCGTGCCCGAGTACCGTATGGAAGAAGTCGCCAGGATTCTGTCCATCAACAGCGCCTGGCTGAAAATCGGCGAAGGGCCCAAGGACGCCGCGGAAGCGCGCCTGATCGAAAACACCGGCAACATCCTCGACGCCCATGCCATCCGCGGCACCTACCAGGTGATCGAGCCGACGGATGTCGAAGTGCCCTTCTACAAGGAAATGCCAATTACACCCGGCTCCAGCAAAACTCACGTCGGCAAAGACCCGGAAAACTTCATCCGCCTGCCGCGCTGCGACCTCGACTCCCTGGAAATCAAATATTCCGACGCCATTTGCGCACGAATGATGGGCAACAGCATGGCCGAGAAAATCGAAGACGGCTCCCTGCTCGCAATCGATCGCGGCCTCACTCAAATCATCGACGGCGAGATCTACGCCGTCGAACACGATGGCATGCTCCTGATCAAATACCTGCACCGCGTGCCCGGCAACGCCATTCGCATGCGCAGTCACAACAACGCCCAATACCCCGACGAAGTCTTCCGCCCGGCGCAAATCGAAGAAGAAAACATCCGCGTGCTCGGCTGGGTCTTCTGGTGGTCCACCCTCAACAAACGCCGGCCGATCGTGCCGTTCCTGTAAACCTGACGAACTGACCTGTAGCAGCTGCGCAGTTAGCTGCTATTCACCGAAACGCTCGACCGGTCACTTCAGACTGGGAATTCCAAGCAAAACTCAGTATCCTGCGCCCCACATTTGCGCATCGACCCGCCCCCGCGGCTCAGAGAGTGCCCGACGCGGCAGACCAACGTCTGACCAAGTCCCACAGCCGGACGCAGATCCGGGTGTACGTTTTGAAGGCTGGCAAGGCTTACCAAAAATAGGCCAAGCCAGTCCCCGAGAAGCCGGCCACAAGCCGGCTTTTTAATGTCTGAAATAAACTTGTCCGCTTTGGCATCCTTCCTGATTGCTCTTGTACTGGTCGACGCCACGACATGCTCCCAACGTCTGCGAAGAAAATCAGAATCCACCACAAACCTAAAACGGGTTAAACCCGTTTTAGGATAAACCTGAAAAAGGTTTACCTGATCTGTTGTTAAAAAATCGGCAGATCAGCATGAAGACGATTCACACAGCACCGTATCAACACTTTCTCGCGCTTTTGGTCGAGGCTCGCAAGACCTCGTAGCTCACTCAGCAAGAGCTGTCCGAAAAGCTGGGCCGACCCCAGTCCTACGTATCGAAGTATGAGCGTGGAGAGCGCAGGCTCGACGTGATTGAATTTCTTGAGGTCTCCATGAATCTGGGTGCTGACCCGCACCGTATCCTGAGCGAGATAGAACAAATGCTAATCAGGAACCGCCATGCCTAGAGCGAGCGGCCACTGCATGCACGTACTTGCCACTGGACGCCCGATTTGTGCCGGAATGGCTTTTACATTATGAAAATCAAGATCCAAACGAGCGTTGCGCGCCCATCGGTGAAACCTGGCAGGCGCTCAATAATCCCGGGGATATCCTGCAATGGGATGCCACTGATGATTGGCGCACCACTCATGCAGCGAATGATCTGACGGTGGGGGGACAACGGTTGTTGTGCATTGAGGGTAATGACGCAAGTTGGGGTTTCTCTGTCGGACGACAGAGGCTCACTCACATCATTTGTGATTCTGCATTTTCGATGCGCTTCGACATACACTGGAAATAGATCGCCAGTGCTGCCGTGAGCAAAGCTAATGTAGAAGTCAAAATAAAAGGTGAGGCCCGACCAAATACTGAAATAAGCACACTACCTAATATTGGGCCTAAGACGATACAGAGCATTTGCAGGCTTCTGAATGACGCTGAAACCCTTCCTAACTTTTCTGCTGGACAGAGATTTTGAAGTATGATGTTAGAAGCTATAATCAATAGCTCGTAGCCAAATCCATTTAGAAGCCAAGAGACCATAAAATAAGCGGGGTGGATAACAGAAGAGAAATATAAAATAATACATGCAGACAAGACCCCAGCACTAAAAAAACCAACCCAAGAGTTCGCAACTTTACTTCATTAAAATTTATTATTTTAAATTTAATCGCAATCGCAGCACATACAGCACCCGCTGCGGTAGAGGATACTATTAAGGAAAAAACAATCGCTGGAAATTGAAGAGACGTTATGAGTGATGCAAGGTGAGGGTCGTAGCTAGCCAAAGCGAGAGATGTTGAGAGCGAGTAAAAAAACCTATTTTTAACTGAAAGTCTAAAGATCGAAATATTTTAACTCCGCTTATAAGATCGAGAAAAACTGACCTTATAGTAAGCACAGCATTTGGCAGAGCTGGCTGCAAGCTAGGCCATATAAATTTTAAAAAGGGTATAGCCGCAAGTAGAAGTGCGACTGACACCAAAAAGATTGATTGCACAGGCAGCAAAATAGTGAGGACTCCAGCAAGAAGCGGGGTGGATACTTTTGTAAGTTGATCAAGCAGGCTGGAGTAACTAAAGAAATCTGTTCTACAGTCCGCTGACACTAGCTGCTTAACTGATATCGCTAATGCTGGAAAATACAGCATATTAGCTAGACCTTTAAGCACGGCGATTATTACAAACCACTCGAAGCTAGGCGCGAGAAAAAACCTAATGTAGTGAGAATTCGCAATGACATTCCCGAAAGAAAGCTAACTCTAATATGTATACGATCTAGAATAATGCCCGCTATGGGCCCCACAAATAGTGAAGCTGCCCCCAAGGAGAAGGCTAGAATCGCAATTTCAGAGGGTGATGCGTGCCATAAATAAATAGGCACTAAAAAAATGAGAAAAAAATCAATCCACAGCGAAAGTGATGATAAGGCGCTTACAGTCAGAAGCGCTCTCACATTGTTCATTTTCATGCACCTACCTGGAGATAAAGATCAGGCTCAAATGCAACACCATCTGATGCGTTTGTAATCGAAAAGATTCGCAGATCAGAAAGTCTATTTATAAAACCACACCCATTGAAACCAACGAATATGTTACATAACACCGCAATGGCGGTCTGACCCCAAACGACTTCAATAGCTCATACATAGGTTTCTGAAGATCCTATACAGGTTGGAGTCCGACCGATTCGTCGGCGCGAGCAACTAAAGCCCGGAGCCCCAGTTCGTAACTTCCCTGAACCCAGCCTAATATAGATCCCTTGCTGAGCAGCGAAGCACCCGAGAAGCACTATAAGCAACGCGAGGAATGGCAAACAGTCCTTGATCACTTCGTCGAGCGGCAATTCACCACCCAATAAATACGAAGCCTATGAGGCCGCCCCTCAATTAATTACAGCTTCGCGTCTCGCCCACGTCCCCAAAGGTTGTGTCAGTCAGTTTCTTGGTGTGGAGGCAGACCTGTCAGTACAAAGCGGCGGCCGCAGTGACAAGCCGGTAGGCTGAAAAACAACGACCCGCCGCACTACCAACCCTCAAACTGCGAACGAACCTTGAACAGTTCGTTGTCGTTGCGAATCCCGAGCTTTCTATAGGCAGAA
>NZ_JAEKEG010000120.1 GCF_016651255.1 Pseudomonas sp. TH10 | reverse complement strand
GAACAACCTGAACAAGGCGCGCGACACCTGGCAGCAGGCCTATGCCCGAGTGGAAGGATTGCGCAAACTGGTGCTGCGCTACATGGATGAGGCGCGCCGCCTGGAGGACAAGCGTGAGCAGAAGCTGCTGGATGAATTGTCCCAGCGGCTGCCGCGGCAAAACCCTTTTAATATCCGCCCCAAAAGATCGTCCGATCGCGGCCCGAGCCTTCGGCAGCTCCTGCAAGGCGGTGTACAGCAAGGCGGCGATCTTTTGATCTTGCTCCTGTCACCACCAAATGCTAAACCTTGTACAAGCAAGTTCCCCCAAGACAAGGAAGCCAACAATGTCAGTCGTCTCAGAAGTTTCCCCGGATGGGCAAAAACTGACGATATCGATCAAGGGTCGTTTCGATTTCGCCAAGCATCAAGAGTTTCGCCAGTCCTATGAGGACAGGAACCTCAATGCTGTGGTGGTGGATCTGAAGGACGCCACCTACCTCGACAGTTCCGCCCTGGGCATGCTGCTGTTGCTGCGCGATCACGCTGGCGGCGACCACTCCGACATTCGCGTGGTCAACAGCAGCATCGACGTGAAAAAGATCCTCGCCATTTCCAATTTCGACAAACTGTTCGACATCAGTTGAATTCGGTGCAGTCGCCGCTTGAAGCACTGACGATCCTGATCGCCGAGGACAGTGCGGCCGATCGCCTGTTGCTGTCGACCATCGTCCGCCGCCAGGGCCATGCGGTGTTGACCGCCGCCAACGGCGCCGAGGCCGTCGAGGCGTTTCGTTCGCAGCACCCGCAGTTGGTGTTGATGGACGCGATGATGCCGGTGATGGACGGTTTCGAGGCGGCCCGGCAGATCAAGGAGCTGGCCGGCGAAACCCTGGTGCCGATTATCTTCCTGACGTCGCTGACCGAAAGCGAAGCGCTGGCGCGGTGTCTGGAAGCCGGGGGTGACGACTTTCTGGCGAAACCGTACAACCAGGTGATCCTCGCCGCCAAAATCAAGGCGATGGATCGTTTGCGACGTCTGCAAGCTACGGTGCTGCAACAGCGCGACCTGATCGCCAAGCATCACGACTACCTGCTCAACGAACAGCGCGTCGCCAAAGCGGTGTTCGACAAGGTGGCGCATTCCGGTTGCCTGAGTGCGCCGAACATCCGTTACCTGCAATCGCCTTACGCGTTGTTCAACGGCGATCTGCTGCTGGCCGCGTTTACCCCGGCCGGTGACATGCATGTCATGCTCGGCGACTTCACCGGGCATGGCCTGCCAGCGGCGGTGGGCGCGATGCCGTTGGCCGAAGTCTTTTATGGCATGACCGCCAAGGGTTATGGCCTGGCCGAGACCCTGCGCGAGATGAACGCCAAGCTCAAGCGCATCCTGCCGGTGGACATGTTCTGCTGCGCGACCGTGTTGTGCCTGAGCTTTCAGCGGCGTTCGGTGGAAGTCTGGAATGGCGGCATGCCCGACGGCTACCTGCACCGGATCGCTACTGGCGAGCGCACGCCGTTGCCGGCCAGGCATTTGCCGCTGGGGGTGCTGAGCCCGCAGGCGTTCGACGATCGCACCGAAGTGCTGCCCATGGCGGTGGGTGATCGGGTGTTCCTGTTGTCCGATGGCGTGATCGACACCTGCGATGCCAACGAACAGCTGTTCGGAGTGGAGCGCCTGCAGCAAGTGTTTGCCGCCAACCGGCAGCCGGATGCACTGTTCCAGGAAATCGAGCAGGCATTGGATGATTTTCGCGGGCAAGCCCGGGACGATGTCAGTCTGCTCGAAGTCAGCCTGATCGACGCGGCGCAAATGCGCCCACCGACACTGGTCTACTCCGACAGTGGGCAGTCGTGCCCGCTGGACTGGTCCGTCAGCTTCGAATTTCGCGCCGCCTCGCTCAAGCGCTTCAATCCACTGCCCTACCTGCTGCAACTGCTCAGCGAAGTGCACGGCCTGCGGGCCCGGAGCGGAGCGCTGTACACTGTGCTGGCGGAGCTGTATTCCAATGCCCTGGAGCACGGCGTGCTCGGGCTCGACTCCAGTCTCAAGCGCGATGCCCTGGGATTTGCCCGCTATTATCAGGAGCGCAACACGCGCCTGGATGCCCTGGATGCGGGTTACGTGCGCGTGCACCTGCAGGTGGTGCCGGAGGGCGAGGGCGGTTGCCTGACCATTCGGGTGGAAGACAGTGGCAAGGGATTTGATGTGGTTCGGGTGATCGAGCGACCGCTGGACAGTGTCCGTTTGTCGGGACGTGGTATCAGCCTGGTCCGACAATTGGGGCGTAACGCCCGGTGGTCCGACGATGGTCGCAGTGCTCACGTGGAGTTTTTCTGGGAGGCTCTGGCATAATCCTGCCCATTCTTGATCAAGGAGTGAACAAGTGGATTCCCCACATCTGAATCGCGACGTTTTGCGCGCCTTGCAGGAAGTCATGGAAGATGAATATCCGATGTTGCTGGATATCTTCCTTGCCGACGCCGAAGAGCGGTTGGTTATCTTGCGCGGGACGCAGGATGCCGCGCAGCTGATGGAAACTGCCCACAGTTTTAAAGGCAGTTGCAGCAACATGGGGGCGGTTCGCCTTGCAGAGTTATGCAATGAGCTGGAGCAGCGCGCCAAAAACGGCAGAAGCACCGAACAGGGCGAGCTGGAAAAACTCGTCCATGCGATCGGCTCCGAGTTTGCTTTGGTTCTTCCTCTCTATCAGGCCGAGCGCTCCCTCGCAGGCAGTCACATCACGCGGTCCGTCTAGCGTCAGCTCAGTAAACCTGGCTCGACCTTTGCAGTAATCCATCCACTTGTATCATCGACCACAGTGCGGCGGAGACTGTCCCATGCCCGTTACCCCGAATTTTCTGCTTCAGGCCGCCGCCAAGGCCAAGGCTCAACCCGCATCCGCCAATCCCTTGGCGTCGCCCGCCGAGCCTGCGGGCAAGGCCTCGAGCTTCGCTAACGTGTATGCCCGGCAGGAGCGAACCAGGCCTGCTGACGGGTTTGACACCGCTGCCCGGACGGTGCGCGACAAGTCGCCTGACTTCGCTGCAAAGAAGGACTTGGGCAACGACAAGTCTGCCGCTGCGAAACCTCAAGTTGCCGATAGCGGCAAATCCTTGCCCGCCGACAAACCGGCGCAGGTCGACGATAAGGTCACCCGTGACGAGACCGGCGACACAACGGTTGCGGCTGACCCTGCAACTGCGCCCGTGGTTGAGTCTCAGCCCGCCACCCCTGTCGCGGCGACCGAGCCTGCGCTCGACCCCGCTACCGCCGCCGCACTGGCGGCTGCAGCCGTCGCTGCCGACCCGGATTTCGATCCTGAAGCCGACCCCCTCGATGCGCTTCCAGCCGTGCGCATGGCCCTTGAGCAGAGCGGGCATGTGTCCGCTTCCAGTCAGGCGCAAGCCAAGGCTTCCCCGACCCAGGCAGACGGCGAGCCGACTTCGGCGCAGAATTTCGCCTCCGGCCTGGCCAATATGCTGGACGTGCAAGCCGGCAAGGACAGTACCAGCGAGGGAGGAGAGAAGGCCTTCAGCGGCCTGATCGATGATGGCCTCAAGGACTTGAAAGCCTCGACCGGCGACACCCGCGTCGAAGATTTCGCCAACCGCCTGGCTGCACTGACCCAGGCGGCCACGCCCAAGACCGCCAACGCGATCCCGGTAAACCAGCCCATCGCCATGCACCAGAGCGGCTGGACCGAGGAAGTGGTCAACCGCGTGATGTATCTCTCCAGCGCCAACCTCAAGGCGGCCGATATCCAGTTGCAGCCGGCCGAGCTTGGCCGCCTGGACATCCGGGTGAACATGGTGCCCGACCAGCAGACCCAGGTAACCTTCATGAGCGCCCATCCCGGCGTTCGCGAAGCGCTGGACGGGCAAATGCACCGGCTGCGCGAGATGTTCGTGCAGCAGGGCATGGGGCAGGTCGACGTCAATGTCTCCGACCAGTCCCGGGGCCAGGATCAGCAACAGGCCCAGCAGAGTCAGGCCGGGCGCGCGCAAGCCGGTGGCGGTCGTCTGGACGCCATGGATGAAGACCTCGCCCCGGCGGTTGCGCAAGTATCCGCAGCCACCAGCGTGATCGGCTCCAGTGCAGTCGACTATTACGCCTGACACATCGGCGGTGCCCTTTTAAAAGATCGCAGCCTGCGGCAGCTCCTGCAGAATGGATCGTGTATCCCCTGTAGGAGCTGCCGCAGGCGGCGATCTTTTGCGCTTCCATCCCCACGCAGTTTTCCTTACATGGCATAACACTTGCTCTTGCCTTGCCGTGCGACTGTGAAAACCCGAATAGTGACGGATTATTGGCATGGCGAAGAGCGAAACAGCAGCAGTGAAAGACCCCGCAACCAAAGGCAAACTCAAGCTGATCATCGTGATCGTGCTGGCGTTGCTGTTGGCCATTGGTGCATCCGTGGGGGCGACCTGGTTCTTCATGCACAGCGCCCAGAGCAAGCCTGCCGAGGCCGCCGATGCTGCGCCGGTCGGCAAGCAGCCAGCGATCTTCGAGCCCATGGCGCCGGCGTTCGTGGCCAACTATAACCAGAACGGCCGTCAGCGCTACATGCAGGTGAGCATCACCATGCTGGGCCGCAATCAAGCCGATCTGGAAGCGCTCAAAGTGCACATGCCGGTGATTCGCAACAACCTGGTAATGCTCTTCTCCGGTCAGGATTTCGCCACGTTGGCGACCCCGGTCGGGCAAGAGATGTTGCGCCAGAAGGCCACAGCCAGCGTCCAGGAAGTGGCGCAGAAAGAGCTGGGCAAAGTGGTGATCGAACAGTTGCTTTTCACTAATTTCGTACTGCAGTAGGAACACGACATGGCCGTGCAGGATCTGCTGTCCCAGGATGAAATCGATGCGCTGTTGCATGGCGTCGACGATGGTCTGGTACAGACCGATAACGCTGCCGAACCCGGCAGTGTCAAAAGCTACGACCTGACCAGCCAGGATCGCATCGTCCGTGGACGCATGCCGACTCTGGAAATGATCAACGAGCGTTTTGCCCGTTACACCCGCATCAGCATGTTCAACATGCTGCGTCGCTCGGCGGACGTTGCCGTCGGTGGCGTACAGGTGATGAAATTCGGCGAATACGTGCACTCGCTGTACGTACCGACCAGCCTCAACCTGGTCAAGATCAAACCGTTGCGCGGCACCGCGCTGTTCATCCTTGACGCCAAACTGGTGTTCAAGCTGGTGGACAACTTCTTCGGCGGCGATGGCCGTCACGCCAAGATCGAAGGGCGTGAATTCACCCCGACCGAACTGCGCGTGGTGCGCATGGTGCTGGAGCAAGCGTTCGTCGACTTGAAAGAAGCCTGGCAGGCGATCATGGAAGTCAATTTCGAGTACATCAACTCGGAAGTGAACCCGGCCATGGCCAACATCGTCGGCCCGAGCGAAGCGATCGTGGTCTCCACGTTCCACATCGAACTCGATGGCGGTGGCGGCGATCTGCACGTGACCATGCCGTACTCGATGATCGAGCCGGTGCGCGAAATGCTCGACGCCGGTTTCCAGTCGGACCTCGACGATCAGGACGAGCGCTGGGTCAACGCCCTGCGCCAGGACGTGCTCGATGTCGACGTACCGATCGGCGCTACCGTTGCCCGCCGCCAGTTGAAACTGCGCGACATCCTGCACATGCAGCCGGGCGATGTGATCCCGGTCGAGATGCCGGAAGAGATGATCATGCGCGCCAACGGCGTGCCGGCCTTCAAGGTCAAGATGGGCTCGCACAAAGGCAACCTCGCGTTGCAAGTGATCGAGCCGATCGAGCGCCGCTGAAGCGGCGCCACCCTCCCTTTTTGCATTAACTGAATTGTTGCCCGCCGAGGACACATGATGAACGACGATATGAACGCCCAGGACGACCAGGCACTGGCTGATGAATGGGCTGCTGCCCTGGAAGAAACCGGTGATGGTCAAGCTGACATCGACGCACTGCTGGCGGCCGACGCATCCAGCGGCTCGCGTCTGCCGATGGAAGAGTTCGGCAGCGTGCCGAAGAACAACGATCCGGTGACACTGGACGGTCCGAACCTGGACGTGATCCTAGACATCCCGGTGTCGATCTCGATGGAAGTGGGCAGCACCGACATCAACATCCGCAACCTGCTGCAACTCAACCAGGGTTCGGTGATCGAGCTGGATCGCCTGGCGGGTGAGCCGCTGGACGTGCTGGTCAACGGCACGCTGATCGCTCACGGTGAAGTGGTCGTGGTCAACGAAAAGTTCGGCATCCGCCTGACGGACGTGATCAGCCCAAGCGAACGCATCAAGAAGCTGCGCTGAGTGAACAGGGTCCTGGGTTTTTGTTGGCATTGCCCTTGAGCGCCCTGGCGGCCGAACCGATGGCCACGGCTGCCGCGACGCCGGCGGTGGGCAGTGGGGTGGCGGGGCAATTGACGCAACTGGTGTTCGGTCTGCTGCTGGTGCTGGGCCTGATCTTCTTCCTCGCCTGGCTGTTGCGCCGCGTGCAGCAGGCAGGCCCGGCGGGCAAGGGCCAGGTGATCGAGTTGATCGGCTCGCGCGCGCTCGGCCCAAGGGATCGCTTGATGCTGGTCCAGGTCGGCAACGAGCAGATTCTGCTCGGCTTGAGCCCCGGTACCATCACCGCGCTGCACGTGCTCAAAGAGCCGGTGCCAGTGCCGAGCACCAGTGAAAAAGCCACGCCGGATTTTGCCCAGCAGTTGCTGAAGATTCTCGGCAAGGATCAGAAGGATACGAAGTAATGGGTGCGCTACGCATCGTCTTGACGCTGGCCCTGTTGCTGGCCGCGCCGCTGGCGTTCGCCGCCGATCCGTTGTCGATCCCGGCAATCACGCTGGGCACCAACGCCGACGGCGCGCAGGAGTATTCGGTCAGTCTGCAGATCCTGCTGATCATGACCGCGCTGAGTTTTATCCCGGCGGCGGTCATCCTGATGACCAGCTTCACGCGGATCATCATCGTCTTCTCGATCCTGCGGCAAGCCCTCGGTCTGCAACAGACGCCGTCGAACCAGATCCTCACCGGCATGGCGCTGTTCCTGACCATGTTCATCATGGCGCCGGTGTTCGATCGCGTGAACAACGATGCGTTGCAGCCGTATCTGGCCGAGAAACTCACGGCTCAGCAAGCGGTGGAAAAAGCTCAGGTGCCGATCAAGGACTTCATGCTCGCGCAGACCCGCACCAGTGATCTGGAGCTGTTCATGCGCCTGTCCAAGCGCACCGACATTGCCACCCCGGATCAGGCGCCGCTGACCATTCTGGTACCCGCGTTCGTCACGTCCGAGCTGAAAACCGCGTTCCAGATCGGCTTCATGATCTTCATTCCGTTCCTGATCATCGACCTCGTCGTGGCCAGTGTGCTGATGGCGATGGGTATGATGATGCTCTCGCCGCTGATCATTTCCCTGCCGTTCAAAATCATGCTGTTTGTGCTGGTGGATGGCTGGGCACTGATCATCGGCACGCTCGCCAGCAGCTTCGGCGGTGTGTCGCCATGACGCCGGAAGTGGCGGTAGACATCTTCCGCGAGGCGCTGTGGCTGACCACCCTGATGGTGGCCGTGCTGGTGATCCCGAGCTTGCTGGTGGGGTTGCTGGTGGCGATGTTCCAGGCAGCGACCCAGATCAACGAACAAACGTTGAGCTTCCTGCCGCGACTGCTGGTGATGCTGGTCACGCTGATCGTTGCCGGGCCGTGGCTGGTGCAGACCTTCATGGAATACATCCTGCAGTTGTACGGCAGTATTCCCCAGGTCATTGGCTAAGCCATGCAGTCGCTGCTGCAACTGACCGATACCCAGATCAGCACCTGGGTGGCGACCTTCATGTTGCCGTTGTTTCGCGTCGGCGCGCTGCTGATGGTCATGCCCATTGTCGGCACGACCCTGGTGCCCACTCGCGTGCGCCTGTATTTCGCCGTGGCGATTACCGTGGTGATTGTTCCGGGGCTGCCGCCGATGCCGGCAGTCAGCCCGCTTGATCTCAGTGGTCTGCTGTTGATCGCCGAGCAGATTCTGGTCGGCGCTGTGCTCGGATTTTCCTTGCAGCTGTTTTTCCAGGCCTTCGCGGTGGCCGGGCAGATTGTCGCGATCCAGATGGGTATGGGCTTCGCCTCGATGGTCGACCCGGCCAACGGTGTCTCGGTGGCGGTGATCGGGCAGTTCTTCACCATGCTGGTTACGCTGCTCTTCCTGTCCATGAACGGCCATCTGGTGGTCTTCGAAGTTCTCACCGAGAGCTTCACCACGTTGCCGGTCGGCAGTGGGTTGATGACCGCGCATTACTGGGAGTTGGCCGGCAAGCTCGGCTGGGTGCTGGGGGCCGCATTGCTGCTGGTATTGCCGGCGATCACGGCGCTGCTGGTGGTCAACATCGCGTTTGGCGTGATGACCCGGGCCGCGCCGCAGCTCAACATCTTCTCCATCGGCTTCCCGCTGACCCTGGTGCTCGGGCTGTTCATCGTCTGGGTCGGGCTCGCCGACATCATCAATCAGTATCAACCACTGGCCTCCGAGGCCCTGCAGTGGTTGCGCGAACTGGCACGGGCGCGCTGAGCCATGGCAGAGAGCGAGAGCGGTCAGGACAAGACAGAAGACCCCACGGAGAAAAAGAAAAAGGACGCCCGGGAGAAGGGCGAGATCGCCCGTTCCAAAGAGCTCAACACCCTGGCCATCATGCTCGCCGGTTCGGCCGCGCTGCTGATCTTCGGCGGTGCGCTCGCCCAGGAAATGATGGACCTGATGCGCATGAATTTCTCGCTGTCGCGCGAAGTCATCCTCGACCAGCGATCCATGGGGACCTTCCTCCTGCATTCAGGGCTGATCGCCTTGCTGGCCATCCAGCCGGTGATGATCACGCTGTTGCTCGCGGCCCTGATCGGCCCGATTTCCCTGGGCGGCTGGCTGTTCTCCGCCGGCACCATGGCGCCCAAGTTCAGCCGCATGAACCCCGGCGCCGGGCTCAAGCGCATGTTCTCCTCGAAGGCCGTGGTAGAGCTGCTCAAGGCCCTGGCCAAGTTCTTTATCATCCTGTTCGTGGCCCTGGCCGTGTTGTCCGCGGACATCGACGACCTCTTGCGCATCGCCCACGAACCGCTGGATCGGGCGATCATTCACAGCGTGACGCTGGTGGGGTGGAGTACCTTGTGGCTGGCTTGCGGGTTGATCATCATCGCGGCGGTCGACGTGCCGGTGCAGCTCTGGGAAGCCCACAAGAAACTGCTGATGACCAAGCAGGAAGTGCGCGACGAGCACAAGGATCAAGAAGGCCGGCCAGAGGTCAAGCAGCGGATTCGCCAGACTCAGCGCGAGATGTCCCAACGGCGGATGATGGCGGCGATTCCGACTGCCGACGTGGTCATTACCAACCCGACTCACTACGCCGTGGCGCTCAAATACGATTCGGAGAAGGGCGGGGCGCCAGTCCTGCTGGCCAAGGGTAGCGACTTCCTGGCTCTGAAAATTCGTGAAATCGCCGTGGCCAACAACGTCATGCTCCTTGAGTCGCCGGGGCTGGCGCGGTCGATCTACTACTCCACCGAACTCGACCAGGAAATCCCTGGCGGCTTGTACCTGGCGGTCGCGCAGGTACTGGCCTACGTCTACCAGATCCGCCAATTCCGCGCGGGCAAGGGCAAGCGCCCGGATCCGCTCAAGGACGACTTGCCGATTCCGCCGGATTTGCGTCGCGACTCCTGAGTTGTGTGCCGGTGATGCCGGCCCCCACAGAAGCAGGAATAACCGCCAAATCACCCGTCGACACACAACCTGTGGGAGCGGGCTTGCCCGCGATCAGGCCCGCCCAGGCAACACCACAATTCCTGAATTAACCCTCTCTGTTTCATCCGTTGGCAAAAGTTGGAAGGCTTCTTGCAATAGCCGCCGTGCGCCTGTGTCGGGCGTCAAAAGTTTGCTTTAAAGGAACGGGGAAAACCGGTGGATCGCTCTCAGTTAATCAACAACGCTCGCTCGAACATTGCCGACCTCAGTCGAGGCAATCTGGGCGTGCCGTTGTTGCTGCTGGTCATGCTGGCGATGATGATGTTGCCGGTGCCGCCGTTCCTGCTGGACGTGTTCTTCACCTTCAACATTGCGCTGTCGATCGTCGTGCTGCTGGTCTGCGTGTACGCCTTGCGGCCGCTGGATTTCGCGGTGTTCCCGACCATTCTGTTGGTCGCGACGTTGCTGCGGCTGGCCTTGAACGTGGCGTCGACGCGGGTAGTAATGCTCCACGGTCAGGACGGCCACGCCGCCGCCGGTAAGGTGATCCAGGCCTTCGGTGAGGTGGTGATCGGCGGTAACTACGTCGTCGGTATCGTGGTCTTCGCGATCCTGATGATCATCAACTTCGTCGTGGTAACCAAGGGTGCCGGGCGGATTTCCGAGGTGAGCGCACGTTTCACCCTCGATGCGATGCCCGGCAAACAAATGGCGATCGACGCCGACCTCAATGCCGGCCTGATCGACCAGAACCAGGCCAAGGCGCGCCGTTCGGAAGTGGCCCAGGAAGCCGAGTTCTACGGTTCGATGGACGGTGCCAGCAAGTTTGTGCGCGGTGACGCCATTGCCGGCCTGTTGATTCTGTTTATCAACCTGATCGGCGGCATGGCCGTGGGTATCTTCCAGCACGGCATGACGTTTGGCGACGCCGGTAAGGTGTACGCGCTGCTGACCATCGGTGACGGTTTGGTGGCGCAATTGCCATCACTGCTGTTGTCCACCGCAGCGGCAATCATGGTGACCCGTGCTTCCGGTTCGGAAGACATGGGCAAACAGATCAATCGCCAGATGTTCGCCTCGCCCAAGGCCCTGGCCGTGGCCGCCGGCTTGATGGCGGTGATGGGGCTGGTGCCCGGCATGCCGCACTTTTCCTTCCTGAGCATGGCTGCGCTGGCCGCCGGTGGCGCTTACCTGTTCTGGAAGAAGCAAAACGCCGTCAAGGTGCAGGCCCTGCAAGAGGTTCAGCGCCAGCAGGAACTGCTGCCATCGCCGGCCCGCGCCCTGGAAACCAAAGAGCTTGGCTGGGATGACGTGACGCCGATCGACATGATCGGCCTCGAAGTCGGCTATCGCCTGATCCCGCTGGTGGACCGCAATCAGGGTGGGCAATTGCTCGCGCGGATCAAGGGCGTGCGCAAGAAGCTGTCCCAGGACCTGGGCTTCCTGATGCCCACTGTGCACATTCGTGACAACCTCGACCTGGCGCCGAGTGCCTATCGCCTGACCCTGATGGGCGTGATCCTGGCCGAGGCGGAGATTTACCCGGATCGCGAACTGGCGATCAACCCGGGGCAGGTCTACGGCACGCTCAACGGCATCACCGCCAAAGATCCGGCTTTTGGTCTGGAGGCGGTCTGGATCGAAGTCAGCCAGCGTGCCCAGGCGCAGTCGCTGGGATACACTGTGGTCGATGCCAGTACAGTAGTGGCCACTCACTTGAACCAGATTCTGTACAAGCACTCCAGCGAGCTGATCGGGCACGAAGAAGTGCAGCAACTCATGCAATTGCTGGCCAAAAGCTCGCCCAAGCTGGCAGAAGAGCTGGTGCCGGGCGTGGTGTCGCTGTCGCAGTTGCTCAAGGTGCTGCAGGCTTTGCTC
>NZ_JAEKEG010000119.1 GCF_016651255.1 Pseudomonas sp. TH10 | reverse complement strand
GATCGGCCAGTTCGAAATGATGATTGGCCAAAAGCAGGATCCTGCCATCCTCCTGCACCCTTAGATCGCAGGCTTCGGCGCCCGGAACGCCCGGTGGAAGCCAGGCATCACGCACGCCCACGGAAAGATTGCCGGGCAAGCGCACCACGCAGCGGCCATTCTCGCCGAAGCCCTGGACCGTTTGGCCACAGTGGTCAAACAATGCCAGGGCCGGGAGCGTGCGATGGCCGTTGAGATAGTGCAGCCCGGCCAGCAGGATATTGCCGTTGGGCAGCACCGCGAGTTTGCCGGCCATGGCCTCGAAACCATTCTCGAACTGGCCGATGACGCTGCCTTGATCACCGAAGGACAGGTCCGCAGACCCATCGGCCAGGAGGCGTGCCAGGCCAAAGCGACTGCCCTCGGCCATTCCAACTTTGGCCGCGACAAGGATGCGCCCGCAGGCATCAATGGCGACGTCATGGGTCATGCTGCAGAGGCTGCCGGCGAAATACACCTGGGTGGTTCCGCGGGCGGCAAACGAAAGGTCGAGGCGACCGGCTTGGCTGAGTGTGGCGGAGGAGGCAAAGGCAACCTGGCTTGACATGCACGCATCTCCTTGCGAGTCGTCGTCCAGAAGTTGGCCTGGCGACCTTATAAGGAGGATATTCAAACCCTGAATGGCCAACCGTACAACGGGGAGAAATAACAGGCGGAGGGTCGCAGTGTGCCAGAAGAGTGACTTTTTGAACCAGTGGCAAGCCTGCCAAGTAATTAGTACCTTCGCAGTACTGAACAGCGGACTGAAAGACCGGGAAGGGCGCGGATTACTGCCAGGTAATCCGCGCTGCTATCAGTGCGGCATCGACCAGGATTGCAACAGGTAACCCTCTTCGCTCAGTTCAGCGCGGGCCTGTTGCAACAGCACTTCGAGCTGTGCCGGATCAGAATAGGCACTGCTCGGAATTTGTTTGCGGCCGATGTGCGAGTTGGTGCGATCGATAACGGTCAGGCTCAGTTCGCCATTGCCGTCTTGTGGAGCCCAGGCCACGCACTGGAAAGGTTTGAAGGCGTGGTTGGCAATCAAAAGAGCTTCGTTGATACGGAGCGGGGCGGTCATGGGGTCTTCTCTCTGTCGTGCCCAATCAAGTGATGTGCCGTCGGTTGGGCTTACCGTTCGGCTGGTTACTTGTACTGATGCACGCAACCCGCTAGCGGGTCACACCTGACACAAAGAAAATTTCAACTTTCTTGCAAGAACTCGCTGTTCGGTGCCGTTTTGAAAGCTGAATGAAAGGTTGAAGTTCATTAGGTAACTAACCAAGCAGACCCTTATAACTGTTTAGGCGAGAGCCCTATAGTCAATCGGTACAAGCAACTGTCAATTTCTTGCTAATGTTACAGCCAGGTCCGCCAAATGACTGTTTTTACTAATATTTAATCGAATTTGGCGCCAAGGAACAGTCATGAGCGAAGCGCCTGCCCAACGACGTCTATTAGTAGTCGATCCCTGCGACGATTGCCATCGTTTACTGCCCGGTTTGCGCGCGGTAGGTTGGGATGTCGACAGTTGTACTCTGGAAAACGCCGCCGACCGTAGTTGTGATGTCGGCTTGTTGCGCTTGCAGCCGTTTCATCTGGAACGCCCCGAAGCGGTCAAAGAGTTGATCAGCCGCAGTGGCACCGAATGGATCGCTGTACTCAACCAGGAAGTTCTGCGTTTGCAGAACGTCGGCGATTTCGTCTGCGAATGGTTTTTCGATTTTCATACCCTGCCGTTCGACGTGTCGCGGGTGCAAGTTACCCTCGGCCGGGCGTTCGGCATGGCGCGCCTGCGCGGGCAGGGGACGATTCACGTCGATCAGCCCGAACATGAATTGCTCGGCGACAGCAGGCCGATTCGCGAACTGCGCAAGTTGCTCAGCAAACTGGCGCCGACCGAGTCCCCTGTACTCATCCGTGGCGAAAGCGGCACCGGCAAAGAGCTGGTGGCCCGCACCCTGCATCGGCAATCCCAGCGGCACAACAAACCCTTCGTGGCCATCAACTGCGGCGCGATTCCCGAACACCTGATCCAGTCCGAGCTATTTGGCCATGAGAAGGGTGCCTTCACCGGCGCCCACCAACGCAAAGTCGGCCGGATCGAAGCGGCGAACGGCGGCACACTGTTCCTCGATGAGATTGGTGACCTGCCGCTGGAGCTGCAAGCCAATCTGCTGCGCTTCCTGCAGGAAAAACATATCGAACATGTCGGCGGCAGCCAGCCGATACCGGTAGATGTGCGAGTTCTGGCGGCGACCCACGTCGACCTGGAAGCGGCGATCGAGAAGAAACGCTTCCGTGAGGATTTGTACTACCGCCTCAACGTGCTGCAAGTCGTGACCGCGCCATTGCGAGAACGGCATGGCGACTTGTCCATGCTGGCCAATCATTTCTCCCACTTCTACAGCCATGAAACCGGCCGCAGGCCACGCAGCTTCAGCGATGACGCGCTGATCGCGATGGGCAAGCATGATTGGCCGGGCAATGTGCGCGAACTGGCCAATCGGGTTCGTCGCGGCCTGGTGCTGGCCGAAGGTCGGCAGATCGAAGCCCGCGACCTGGGGCTGATCAGCCACCATACCGTGGTTGCGCCAATGGGCACGCTGGAGGATTACAAAACCCGGGCTGAGCGCCAGGCGTTGTGCGATGTGCTCAACCGTCACAGTGACAATCTGAGCATTGCAGCGAAGGTGCTGGGTATCTCGAGGCCGACTTTTTATCGGTTGTTGCACAAGCATCAGATTCGCTAGCGCCAGGATCAAAAAGATCGCAGCCTCGTTGCACTCGACAGCTCCTACATTGAATTGAAAATCTCTGTAGGAGCTGTCGAGTGCAACGAGGCTGCGATCTTTGTCTTATATACCTCAGAAGTAGTAAGGGAATTTCAGGCTGAACGAAAAGTCCGGCGAATCGTCAGTCAGGCCAATCGCCAGGTTGGGCACGATTGTCAGCTTGTCGGTGGCCGCCAGGGTCATGCCGATGTTGAAGTTGGCCGCGTTGTAATCACTGTTGCTAATGGACTGCCAATCACCGCCATCGGGCTTGATCTTGCTTTTGCGAGCGAACTGGTCAGTGAACGAGAACGACATACTCATCTTCTCGTTCAAGGCGAACGCAATACCGGCGCCCACCTGCCAGGAGTCCCCCAGCTTCACATCGCCGCTGACCTTTGAGCCAACCTGAGGACTGATGTCGCTGAAAGAGTCCTGCATGTTGTAGGTGTACGACAAGCTGCCGAACAGTACGGCCGGGTCAAACGTCTTGACCAGCGAGATACCCGGGGTGATCGCCCACACACCGTTACCGGTTGGCAGGTCTTCGGGTACCGAGAGGTTATCGTTGGTGGGGTCGCTGACCAGTTTGATGCCGTAGGGGTCCTTGCCGGTGGGCGCCTTGACCCGCAGCGTGACGACCGCGTCGGGGAGGTTGACCGACTCGTCCAGGAATTTGTAAGCCACGCCAACGTTTACATCGCCAATGGTCGGGTCGCGGGTGACGGTTGCATCCGACGTCACCGGGCCTGCACCACCAGCGCCGCCGGACTGATAAGTCGAGTCGCGATAGATGACCGGTACGTTCAAGTCGAACTGCCAGCGATTGTCGAAGTTGTAGCGGCCTGTCAGGTCGAGCGTCCAGGTATCCGCCTTGATCCGGTCAAGGTTGATGTTGCCGAGGAAGATCGAGTCCAGCGCCAGAAAGCCATTGAGCGTCAATGCGCGGGTGTCGTAGTGGGTGTAGGTCAGGCCGGTTTCGACGCTGAACTTCCCGCCACCGAAGAAGCCACTGGCTTCGTCATACAGGTTGGAAACGCTGGGCGCTGGCTCCGCGTCTTCCTTGAGCGACTGGCCATAGGAACTGCCGGCGGTTCCCGGAGCACCTGCAGCCACCGCCTGACCACTCCTGGCCGGGTCGGCCGGGGATTTGGTCAGGCGTCTGGGTGGCGGAGTCACCGGGGTTTCTTCGACCTGGCGAACCCGTTGTTCGAGTACCATCAACGCGTTCTGTTGGGCTTGGTAGCGCTGCTTCAACTCCATGAGTTCTTGTTTTAATGCTTCTACCTGGGGGTCTGTCGCTGCATACAGCAGAGTGACCGGAGCCAGGCTACTCAAACAGACGATTGCTCTGAGCGTTAACGATCGGTGCATGGGTTAGCCGTCCCTTCTGACTACTTCTGATGAGACTGAGCGTAGATCAGAATCCGGCAGTGCGAAGACCTTTAAGCTGGTCCAGATTACCGGTCAATGACCCGCCTGTAGTCGCACTGTCACGCAGCACCACATTGAACGATGTGAGGTTGCGCACCTGGTTGCTACTTCCCAGCAAAGTCGTGTTCTGCGTCAGCCCACCCTGGGCCAGGCGTTGGATCGTACTGCCTTGACTGTTATTGGCCACGATGTTGAGTTGCACACCTGTGCCCGATGAGGAAACGCTCAGGGAGCCCGCTCCATTGCTGCCCACCAGCGTGGTGCCTGCGGCCAGTGCCTGGCCCTGGGGTTGCATGACTGGCGCCTCGTTCGCCTTGGTAACGTTGATGTCGACATTGTTGTAGGCGGTGTTGTTGTCACCGGCCGCACGCACGACTTGAGTGACACCTTCGGTGGTGTTGAGGCCGCTGCCGCCTGTGACGGTGCCGGTGCCTGAACCCGTTGCCGCAACGGTCTGCGCGCCTGTGCCCGCAGTAGAGTTGGTGGTGCCTTGCGAACTGCTGGCACCCGGGGTTTTTTCATCGATCATCGACACATAGAACTGTGGCTTGATCGTTGATTTCTGGATCTGCATCGAGGAGGTGACCCCGATCAATTCTCCTTTGGCATTTTCCCAGGTGCTGGTCATGGCAACCCCGAAGCTGATGATCCGTCCGGGCATGACATAGCGGCCTCGCAGGCTCGCCAGCTCCTGATCCTTCAGTTCAATGGGTTTGAACGTCTGTGCCTGGGTTGGCAGGCTGGCAGCCAGGCAAACGACGGCCAGCCAGGTTGGAGTGTTCATTGGATGCTCCCGGAGCTTCATGCTCCCTTGTTATTAGAAGAAGTCGCTTTTTATGAACCCGAAATCCATCAGGTCTGCGTCTCGCACCGGGCTGAATGCATTGATACGGTTTTTGGCAGTGAGTGGTACGGGAGGGTCGAGCAAGGCGTTGTTTTTGTCGTAGCCCTGACCGATAACGGCAAAGATGATGCCGTTCCAGCCTTTGACAAAGTCTTCGACCTTGAATCGTTTATGACCCAGTACCGGATCTCCGATGTATACCCAGCCGTCGTGGACTCGTTGCATGACCACAAAGTGTTTGTAGCCACGAATGTCCAGCAGGACCACCACCGGGATTTTCACTTCGCTTAACGTCTCCGGTGCTACACGGTAGCCACGGGCGCGCATGCCGATACTTTCTACGTACCGCTTCATGTCCAGCATGGAAAAACCCTGGACCCGGACCAGATCCTGGTCGGAGTGGGCGAGCATGCCTTCGATGATCTGTTCTTCGTTCACGTCCAGCCAGTAGGCCTGGCGCAAGACGGTCGCCAGCGCTGCTGCGCCGCAACTGAAGTCGGTTTTCTGTTGTACCAGATCGGCAAACTTGCGTTCGCGAATGCTCTGGATCGGCTTGTACACCACCGCTCCGCCGGGCAGGATCACGGACAGCGGCATTTGTGCCGCCTCGGTCATACCGGCCATGCTGAGCAAAAATGCCAAGGCGATGATGCGCATGGTTGGACGCCTTCTGGGTGCGCTGAAAAAGGCCCCCGTAAGGGGCCTCCACAGACAACGATTAGAACGACTGGTTGGAAATCGCCAGCGAGTTGCTTTGTTGGTTGCCCACACCCGCAGCCACGTTGACGCCCAGGTTGCCGCTGCCACCGTTAACCGAACCACTGAGGGTTGCGGTGTTGGTTACAGGGTTGGCCCAGCCAGTTGGAGTCAGCACTTGATAGGAGTAGGTAGTACTCAAGTCAAATGCACTGCTTTCAGCATAGCCTTTGGATTTGTCATACGCAGATTCGGACGATTTGCTGCCCGATTTTTCGTATGCCGAGGCCTGGGCTTTTTCGTAGGCCTTGTCATACGATTTTTCGAACGAAGAGTCGTGCGATTTGGTGTACGACTTGTCTACGCTGACGTCCAGCGATGCGTCGAGCGAAGCGTTAAGCGACGAACTGTTAGACTCGCTGCCACTTTGCTCATGACGACCATAGTCACGGGTATATTCCCTGGCCGTTTCAGCAGCGGCGTCCAGAGTGGCGCTCAGTGTGGCAGTCAGAGAAGCATTCGAAGAACCGCTCGAATCGCTGCTGTGAGAGCCACTGGCATTCCAGCTGCTTGAGCCGCTGGCTGCAGAAGCCTGGGCGCCGGCCAGTTCAAAGCTCGAAGAAGCGCTCTGACTGCCACTGGCAACGGACGCATAGCCTTGAGAAGCACTACCGCTGGCCGAATTGGTGACGGTGATGGTATCCAGGCGATAAGTCCGATCAGCGTTGTTATTCACTGTCAGGCCAGGACCATTTTGATTGGCCGAAGCAGTGGCGGTTGCGTTGCCCAGTGGAGCGTTGGCATTAGCAATGGCCATGGTGTTTTTCTGCTGGTTAAGGTCGCCACCGGCAATGTTGATACCCATGTTGCCGCTGCCGCCATTACCCGAACCGGTCATCACCGCCGAAGAGGTGCTGCCGAAGTTGTTGACCGTGTTGTTGTTGCTGAACTGGTTGACGGTGGAGCTCGCGGAAGCAGTGCCGAACACGAAGCTGTTATCGAGACTGGAGTCCGATGCAGCGTTGGCGATAGCGGCCGCGTTGTCTTGCTGGTTGCCATTACCAGCAGCCACGTTGACGCCGACGTTGCCGCTGGTGCCGGTAGCGGAGCTGGTCATTTCAGCTTCGTTTACGGTCCCTTCATTGCGGATGCTGTTGCCAGTGCTGCGTTGGTTGTCGATGGCATTGGCAGTAGCAAAGACAGGGATCATGGTTGGAGGAGGAGTGCGTGGGCCTCCGTTGCCGTTGCCGTTACCATTGTGGCCATTGTTATGACCATTGTTATGGCCATTGTTGTGGCCGTTGTTATCGTATTGCCCAGCTTGTACAGCAACAGCCATGACCGCAGCAATTGCGAAAACCAGAGGCTTTATTGCCATCGAAGGTTTCATGGTGATTCTCCGTACTTATTTTAGGTTAAGTGTTGTTATTACCTGTTTGGGTCAATCCGCGACCCGTATGCTCAGGGTGTTTCCCATTCGATTTCCCACCCCGGCACTCTGATTCAACTGAATTACCCCGCGGCTACCGGTGAAGGCCTGGTCACTGGTAGTGACCTGGCGATAGCCTGGTGCAGAGTCAGTTGGATCGGGTTGTTGAGCAGCGCCACGTTCTGTTGCATGAGGACGCTGTCGTCGATACTTTGCGGCTGGTCACTGACGCTGATGCGCAGTGCGTTCGCCTGTTGGTTGCTGGCACCGGAGCTCTGGTTGACACCCACCGCGCCGTTGCCGCGACTGAAAGAGTTGCCCTGGATGCTGGAACTGGCATCCATTGCCGGGTCGCCACTGCTGCCCAGCCGTTGGCGAATTTGCGTGGTCGCAGTGGCTCCATGGCCAATGGCGATGGCCCGGGCGTTGACCTGTTGCTGTTGATCACCGGCCGCCTGGTTGACCGTGAGGTTGCCCTGGTACTGCATGCCCGAATTATCGATCTCAGCGTTGTTGATCACTGGAGATTGGGCAAAGGTCGATGCACTGCAAAACATGGCGATGACCAGCAGTGTGCGATTCATCCTAACGGCCTCCCGTTATGATGTTCAGAGTGCCCAGGCCCTTGGTCATACTCGAATTGACCATGTTGGCAATGCCACCGCCCGAATTGCCCGAACGCCCGGCGGGCTGGTTCGACAGTTGGGTCTGGTTGGACATGTTGGCACCCAGGTTGTTGGTGTTCTGGGTCACCATGCGTGAGATGCTTGCACCACTGGCAACGTTGGCGAAATCGCCGTCGCTCAACTCATTCGTCTGTTTGAGAATGTGTTGAGAGGGATTGGCGTTGACTGTGGTGGGATTCGGATCGGGGATCAGCGGAGGAACGACGGCGTTGCGTGTTTGCACATCACGTTTGATCGTGATGATGCCATTGTCGGCATGTGCAGGCAGGGAGGCGCTGATTGCGAGTGCGCATCCGATCACCAACAGGCCATAGATGCGTTTATCAAATTTCCCCACGGCGGCAATTCCTTCTGTTAGTGAACGCTGGCCCTTATCAGCGTTGCGAGGGAGAGAGCAGAAGGCGTGCCGCTTTTAGATTTACTTTAAAAAACAGTTAGTTGGCTGAAAATTCAAAACTGAATGGTCGAAGGGTGTAACGGCACTGAGACAAAGTTGGGGGATATTCCCCGCCATTCAGGCAGCAGTGCTCGCTACCGCCGGTATTGGCAGGTTGTTTCAGTGACTTAACAGTTTTGCGCGCAGAGGGCTGAGCCGCTTTAGCTCATGGGTTTACGCAGCACAATGTGTTTCAGGAATGGACACTTTCAGCAGGGAAGAGCAAGCGGGCCACGGCCTCGAACGCTGCATCCCTGCGCTGCTGCCAGTCACCTTGCAGGATCTGGAAAGGCTGGTGGTGCAGCTCCAGCCACTGATGGGTGGCCTGGAAGAATGCCTGACGTTGCGCCAGTTGCGGTTGGCAACGCTGCCCGTCATCGTGCCAGGCCACGACTTCGGGGCTGAGCAGCACATGCAGATCATAGTGGCGTGCCAGCAAGGCCTGCTCGATCCAGGCCGGACACGCGCCGAACAATGTGTTGCTCCACAGGATGTTGCTCAAGAGGTGGGTGTCGAGAATCAACAGTGACGGTTGCTTCGCTCGAGCCTCGTCCTCCCAGGCCAGTTGGCCGTGGGCTATGGTCTCGATGTCTTGGTAGCAAGTGTCGCGGGCTTCACTGTCGATGAAATGCCGAACGTACTCGCCGACCAGCAGCCCACCAAAATGCGCCTGGATCTCGTGGGAAAGCCAGCTTTTGCCGCTGGATTCCGGACCTGTTAGCACCAGCACCTTCATGTTCGCAAGGCCAGGTCGGTGCGCCATTCACGCCAGCCCTGGATCGCGATCAGGGTAAACAGCGTAAAGTCCGGCCGTCAAGTACATGCCTTTATAGACGAACAGCCCGACGAAAATCACGTCCAGCAAGATCCACAGCGGCCAGCATTGCACGCGTTTCTGTGCCATCCACACCTGGGCCACCAGGCTGAAACCGGTGAGCGCGGCATCCAGCCAGGGTTGCGCGGCGTCGGTCCAGTGCGCCATGGCCGCGCCGAGAGCGAGGCTGCCAATGGCGCCCAGGGACAGACTCAAGGCAATCGGCGCCACCGCCAACTGGCTGACCTGCCGCCCCAGCCGTTCATCACCTCCACGCGTCCATTGCCACCAGCCGTACAATTGCAGCGCCGCGTAGATCACCTGCAGCAGCATGTCCGAGTAGAGCTTCACCTCGAAAAACACCCAGCTATAAAGCAATACCATGACCAGGCCAATCGGCCAGCACCAGGGATTCTGTTTGACCGTCAACCAGACGGCGATCACACCGAGGGCGGCGGCAAACAGTTCTAACCCGGACATGGAGGTTCCTTGAGGGTGGGGAGGGGAGCGGATTGTACCGGATGGGTGCGGATGTAAAAACTTCGGCTCGACACTGACGTAGAAGATTGTCGAACCAGCAAGACTCTTGCAGGTGCCAGCTTGCTCGCGATGGTCCCTAGAGCACCGCGTTTAATCAGCAAGCACGCGGTAACGCTAACGTCCATCGCGAGCAATCTCGCTCCTGCAAACGTTAAACGCGAAACTGCTTGAGCAACCCGTTCAATTGCTCACTCAGCCCCTTCAAACGCACACTGGCTACGCTCGATTGCTCGGCCGCCAGCGCCGTACTGTGGGACAGGCCTGCCGCCTGGGTCACGTTCTGGTTAATGTCTTCCACCACCTGCGCCTGCTGCAGGGTGGCGCTGGCAATGGAAGCGTTGAGGCCGTTGAGGTTGCGCAAAGCCTGGCCTATGGCACTCAAGCTCGCGCCGGCCAGCCCCGCCTGTTCAATGGTCAGTTGCGAAGCGCGGCTGCTGTCGCCGATGACCTTGACCGCCGCTTCCGAATGATTCTGCAAACGCTCGATCATCGACTGGATCTCGGCCGTGGATTTCTGCGTGCGCTGAGCCAGCAGCCTGACTTCATCGGCCACAACCGCAAAACCACGGCCCTGTTCACCCGCCCTCGCGGCTTCGATGGCGGCATTGAGCGCCAGCAGATTGGTCTGCTCGGCAATCGAACGGATCACTTCGAGCACCGTGCCAATCTGCGTACTCTCGGCGGCCAGGGTGCGGATCACTTGCACCGCCTGTTCGATGGTGCCGGACAATTTGTCGATCTGCTGCAAACTGCCATCGATGTTGACCTGGCCCTGCTGCGCCTGCGACTCGGCATCGCGCATTTCACTGGCGGCATGCTCGGCATTCCTGGCCACGTCCTGCACCCCGTACGTGACCTCGTTGATCGCTGTCGCCACCAGTTCCATTTGTTGGGACTGCTGCTGGCTGCGTTGTTGAGCCTGGGCTGCGTCATTGCCCAAGGCGCTGGACGATTCACCGAGGTCGCTGGCCGAGACCTGCAATTGGCCGATCACCAGGCGCAATTTGGCTGTGAACGCGTTGAAATGTTGGGCCAGTTGCGTCACTTCATCGCGGCCATGGGTATCGAGGCTGCGGGTCAGGTCGCTCTCGCCGCTGGCGATATTGGCCATGGCGTTCACTGTTTCCTGCAGGGGACGAACAATGCTGCGGGCAATGAGGATCACCAGCAAGGCCATGATCGCTGCAATCACCAGACCGACCAATGATGCTTTCCACACCTGGCCGTAGAACTCGTCTTGCATGTCATCTATGTAGACGCCCGAGCCGATTACCCAGCCCCACGGCTCGAACAACTTGACGTAGGAGGTTTTCTCGACCGGTGCGTTGGCACCAGGCTTCGGCCAGCGATAGTTGACCATGCCGGCGCCCTTGCTCTTGGCGACGGCGACCATCTCGTTGAACAGGGCAAAGCCATCCGGGTCGCGGATCGCCGAAAGGTTCTGGCCATCGAGTTTCGGGTTGGCCGGGTGCATGACCATCACCGGCGTCAGGTCGTTGATCCAGAAGTAATCGTTCTGGTCATAGCGCAGACCGCGAACCGCGGTCAGCGCCTGCTTCTGCGCCGCTTCGCGGGTCAGCACGCCGGTAGTCTCGAGGCCATGGTAATAGTTGAGGACACCGCTGGCGGTCTGCACCACGTGCCGCGTCTTCTGCGCCTTGGCCTGGTACAGGTCTGTGTGGATCTGCTTGAGCATCAACACGCCCAGCGTCATCAGCATCATGACGGCCACAATCAGGATGAGCCACAGGCGGCGACTGATCGACATGGTGCGCAAGCTGTTCATAAGGCGGTTACTCCGGTTTCTTGTTCTTGTCATAAAGGATCGCCAGCATTTCACCCCGGATGGCAGGCACGGGTTTGCAGTCAAGCCCAATACTCGGCAGCGTAAAACGGACTTGTCTGATAGGATTTCGGCCCCGCGCGCAAAAACCTGAATCCGGCATGAGCTTTCTACGCCAAGTCGTGGTTTATCCAGAGGTTCCAGCACGCGGCGCTACAGCCAGACTGACCGCAGTAAATGCATTGAAAATACTATCGGAGCATGCCCGCGCGCATCGCTCTTTGGGGGATTGATGGATCTTTGGACCGCCTTGCAGGCACTGATACTTGGAGTTGTAGAGGGGCTGACGGAGTTTTTGCCCATTTCCAGTACCGGACACCAGATCATTGTTGCCGACTTGCTCAATTTCGGCGGCGAACGGGCCATGGCGTTCAACATCATTATTCAACTCGGCGCGATTCTCGCGGTGATCTGGGAGTTTCGCCGCAAGATTCTCGACGTGGTAAAGGGCCTGCCGACGCAGCCCAGTGCACGGCGTTTTACCGCCAATCTGCTGATCGCGTTCTTGCCGGCTGTAGTGTTGGGGGTGATTTTTGCTGACCTGATCCACCAATACCTGTTCAATCCGATCACGGTCGCGGCCGCGCTGGTGGTTGGCGGCGTCATCATGTTGTGGGCCGAGCGCCGCGAGCATGAAGTGCATGCCGAGACCGTGGACGAAATCACCTGGAAAGATGCCTTGAAAGTCGGCTTTGCCCAGTGCCTGGCGATGATTCCTGGCACTTCGCGCTCGGGCTCGACCATCATCGGTGGCCTGCTGTTCGGCCTGTCACGCAAGACGGCTACCGAATTTTCGTTCTTCCTGGCCATGCCGACCATGGTCGGTGCCGCTGTGTATTCGGGCTATAAATACCGTGACCTGTTCGTCCCGGCGGATTTTCCGGTATTTGCCGTCGGCTTCGTCACGGCGTTCATCTTCGCGATGATTGCGGTACGCGGGTTGCTCAAGTTCATCGCCAACCACAGCTATGCCGTGTTTGCCTGGTACCGCATCGCCTTCGGCCTGCTGATCCTCGCGACCTGGCAGTTCGGCTGGGTCGACTGGACCGCAGCCAAGCCATGATCGACCGCAGCGCGCGCCCCGCAACGATTCAGAATCCACGACTCAAGTCGCTGGTGTTCGCCTTGGTGTGTGCGCTGCCGTTGGCCGGCTCGATGTTGATGTGGCTGCAGGGGATATCGTTGATTCCCCTGTCGGCCTACGGCATCGTCAGCGTGCTGGCGTTCTTCCTTTATTGGAGCGACAAGCGCAAGGCCCGTACCGAGCGCTGGCGTACCCCGGAGAATGTCCTGCACGCCGTGGAACTGGCCGGTGGCTGGCCTGGCGCCTTGGTGGCGCAGCAACTGTTCCGGCACAAGACCCGCAAGGTTTCCTATCAGGTCCTTTTCTGGGCCATCGTGCTGCTGCACCAGGTGTTCTGGATCGACCAACTGTTCCTCGGCGCCCATCTGTTCGCCCTGTTCTAGAGCAGCAGTCCCACCTGGGTCCGTTTGGGCAGCTTGCTCACCACCAACTGGTGGGAACGCTGCAATAAACCCTGCAGCTCTTCAGCGCCCAGCGGGTAGGGCAACTCCAGGATGATCCACTGTGCCCGCGCCAGATACGGCGCCGGATGAATGCCCGGACGGTCGCAATGACCGAGAAACAGATCCTTGTCGACCTTGAACGCCAGTGAGTCGCCGCGCAAACCCTGCAAGGCAAACATCTTGTTGCCGGCAATCGAAAATACCCGCACGCCACCCCACTTGTAGTCTTCCCTGGCACCCGGCAATGCCAGGCAAAACTGCGCCACAGCGGCTTCGCCCATTCGTGCAGTGCTCATAACAGGCGCTCCCCGCGGGCGTTGAATGACTCAACCAGATGATCGATCCAGGCGCGCACCGCCTGCAGCCTGCCCCCAAGTAATGACCACTCAGGCAGCAACTGCACCGGCGGCAAAACTATAAATGCCGTAACTGATTGATCCAAAGTAGAAATTTCGATTTTCATTGTGGCAATCGTCAAAATCGTACGCTCCTTTTGACAAAGCGGCTATCACGCAAAGAAGGGCAAGCGGTCAGCGCCGGAAAGCCGCAAGGTACTCAGCAATGGGAACTCCCACCATCACCTGCGATAATGCGTTCTGAACCCAACCACCGGGCAAATGACTCCGTGTACGACTTCAATGATTTGTATTTCTTCGTCCAGGTTGTCGACCACAACGGATTCACCAGCGCGAGTAAAAAACTCGACATCCCCAAATCGAAGCTAAGCCGACGTATCGCATCTTTAGAAGAGCGGCTTGGTGTACGCCTGATCCAGCGATCAACCAGAAAGTTTACGGTCACAGAGATCGGCCAAGACTACTACCGTCATTGTGTAGCGATGCTCGTAGAGGCTGACGCGGCTGAGCAAGTGGTCGAGCATTCACGCTCCGAACCTCAAGGAATCGTGCGTATCAGTTGTCCACCTGCTTTAGGCGCCATGGGTGTGAGCGACATTATTGCGGAATTCATGGTGCTGCACCCCAAAGTCCAGGTGCACATAGACAGCACAAATCGCAGGGTTGATGTGCTGGGTGAGGGGTATGACATCGCGCTGAGAGTGCGTTTCCCGCCATTGGAAGACGACAACCTTGTGATGCGAGTATTAGGCGATAGCCACCAAAAGCTGGTTGCGCGGCCTTCCTTGATAGAAGGGTTGAAGCTCGAAACCCCAAATGACTTGGCGAGCTTGCCTAGCATGGATCTAGGTCCGCCAAACCGTGAACACAGGTGGACTTTTTTAGGCACGAAAGAGTATCGAATCGAGGTGGTTCACACGCCCAGATTTTGTCACCTCGGATCTTGATGCGTTACACCGCGCTGCAATACAAGGGGTAGGGGTGGTACAACTACCCGAAATCATGGTGCGGCACGCCATACATGATGGGCTATTGGTGGAAGTACTACCTGAGTTTGTGCTGCGTAGCGGGCTCATCCATGCGGTCTTCCCGTCCCGAAGAGGGCTGCTACCTTCAGTCCGCGGTCTGATTGATAAGTTAGCTATGGATTTTGGCGCTAACGCCGAGGCGGACAGGGTCGCTTGTGGAGAGCTGGAAAAGAGCATCCGGCTACGCGGTAGTCATTGCGCGCCTCACTCTCCCAGGTGCTTCACCGTATATTTCCTTGAATTTTTTGCTGAAAGCCGCTTCAGGGATTGATACCCGACTTGGGCGGCAATGTCACTCAGCCCCAAATGGGAATGGCTTAGCAGGTTGAACGCTAACTCCATACGGACTTGGGTCAGTAACACCCAAGGCGAAACTCCCGCCACCCGTACGAAGGCTCGCATAAACGTTGCGCGAGACATGCTGGCGGTTTCAGCGAGACCGTCAACGGTCCACTCGTGCGCAGGATCAGCCAGCATGGACTGCCAAGCGCGGCCCAGTCGTTTATCAGACAGCAATGCCAAGGTGCCGGTGTGCTGGCCGTGGCTCGCAATGTGGGCCCGCAGGATCAATGTGAACAGCGCTTGGGACAAAGCATCGAGCAAGTAATGTGCGCCCACCTGATCGCTATCTGCTTCACCTCGCAACATTTCGACCAACGCCGGCAGGGGGCACTTTTAGGGAGGGCAGCACTTGGAATCACAAGGTGTTCGGGGAGCGCCGCGAACAACATCGACGTTCGATTGTAGTGAAAGCCTCCGCAAAGCATGTCTAGATCGGTACTAACATCTCCAATCCGATAGAGCGGCAGGGGCGCATTGGAAATCAGCCTTGGCGTGCTGGGCTCAGCCGGTTTTCCAATGCTACGCATGACGTGCGGTGCACCACGAGGCAGAAGCAAAATATCCCCTGCTCGCATGGGCAGGCGTTGCCCGTCCGGAAACTCAACCCGGCACTCTCCCTCCAACACAATGTGATAGGGCGCTTTGCCTAATATTTCTTGCTCGTGACCTCGTGCCCAATCGCCCTGAAACTGACACCGCAAATCCAGGCTGCCTCGGACGTTAGCCAGGCTGATGAGCTTATCGATAGAATTCATTTGAGAGCTTCGCATAAAAAATTGAGCGGATCGGACAAACTGACATCTCTCAGGGGGGAAAACTAAGCCTGTCGAAACACTACACCAACTTCCTCAGGAGTCATGCGATGTTCAACAACTGGTCCGAAATGCTACCTACCATCCAGAAGGCCTTCGGCGGGCTTGGAAAGAGCAACCCTAAGATGGTGAAGGCTTACCTCGCTCTTGGAGAAGCCTCTGCGGAGAACGATGTGCTGGATGCCAAAACCCGGGAGTTGATTTCGATCGCGGTAGCTGTCACCACCCGCTGCGATGGCTGCATCGCTGCCCACGCGGACGCGGCGATCAAAGCAGGAGCAAGTCGTGAAGAAGTGGCGGCGGCATTAGCGACCGCAATCTCGCTCAACGCCGGCGCTGCTTACATCTATTCGTTGCGTACGTTGGAGGCGTATGACTCGCTGAAGAAATAGATCACTCGTACGCACGCGTTTGGCCTCGGTACTGCAAGGTATCGAGGCTTTTTTACACCTGCAAGATCCTCATCAGCATCTTGAGACGATCAATCAATAAATTGAGCAAGACGCACAAAATCGGCGTTCGGATTCACCTCAGACTATCTCTACATTCAAACATTTGGAGAAGTCTCATGCTCACATCCTTTACTGCCTGGCTCCGATTTATCAGCAAAGTCGACACCTTCGCAACGTCTCTCATGCGATTGGCTATCGCCATCGTTTTTCTATGGATCGGAGCGCTGAAATTCGTTCCATATGAAGCCGACAGCATCACACCTTTTGTTGCCAATAGCCCTTTCATGTCTTTCTTCTATGAACACCCCGAAGGATACAAGGCGCACCTCACTCACGAAGGCGAGTTGAACGCGGACAAGCGTGCCTGGCAAACCGAAAACAACACCTACGGTTTTTCGACCGGACTCGGGATCGTCGAAATCCTGATTGGCGTGCTCGTGCTGTCAAATTCAGTCTCGAGACGTACCGGCCTGTTGGGCGGGGCCCTGGCCTTCGGTACACCGCTGGTAACGCTTGGCTTTTTGATTACCACACCCGAAGCCTGGGTGGGTGCTCTCGGTGATGCACAACACGGCTTCCCTTATCTGTCCGGCGCCGGGCGCCTGGTGCTTAAAGATGTACTGATGCTGGCCGGCTCCCTACCCGTGATGGCTGACTCCGCACGTCAATTGCTCCGCGAACGCTGCGTCCGCTAAAAAATACGCGGACACCATCGCCCTTAATGCTGGAGTTCGGAAGCTGTGTTCCCGGAACGCTTACCAACATTGTTTCATCCTGCACAATTAAGCCATGACATCTCTGCCCATTCTCTAACGCGCTTTTGTTGGTGAAACTGATCCCATAAGCGATCAGCCGCTGGAGTTGTCGCAGCGTTCTCCATAACTGGGAGATTCCAATGTTTGGCACTACTCAATCCTGCCCTGGTGGCTCCTGTCCGGATACTTCAATCGTGCTTCATCGTGAGCACGAAGCGGGCTTTTTGCTTCCCCAGTTCATGGGAGCCTTGGCAAGTGAGACCAGCGAATTGGGCATGACTGATATGTGCCAATCGCAATCAGGCCAAGGTTTGTTACCAAGGCTTTGCGCCTCACTGATGCATTCGCTCCGGTCATTATTCCTCAAATGAAATTGGACAGCCGGGTGCTGTGCATTCCCTGCAGAGAACTGAAATGAGCTACGACTTCGATCTATTTGTCATTGGTGCCGGCTCGGGTGGAGTGCGTGCTGCGCGGTTTGCAGCCGGTTTTGGTGCCAAAGTAGCGGTTGCCGAAAGTCGATACTTAGGCGGCACGTGTGTGAATGTCGGCTGCGTTCCGTCAGTTGTACTTCGTTCAATTTCAGATTTGGGTGTTTAACCGAGTCTCGCGTAGGCAGAAAGTAGTTCGTTTTCGCATTTATCGTGAAACGCTTTCGCGTTTTTCGTGCG